>NZ_CP133838.1:306989-613979 GCF_031432975.1 Buttiauxella selenatireducens
TAATCACTTGCTTGATCATGGCAGGATTGCGGACTTCCAGGTATCAGGCGTCGGGCGTTTTCCGGTATTCAGTGGCATGGGTAATTACGTCAACCGTCCTGAATGTTCAATGTTGAGTAATGCCGCGATCCCTGCTGGAAGCTATTGGATCGTTGATCGCCCCAGTGGCGGGCGGCTCGGCACGTTTTATCAGTGGGGGAAGGAAACGTGGACAGGTAACTCTTATGATGATTGGTTTGGCCTATTTCGAAAAGATGGCGTTATTGATGACCATATGGCCTTTAAGGTCAGTGTCGCGCAATATTTCCGCTCCAGCTTTCGCATCCACCCGCTCAGGCCGGACGGCACAGGACTAAGTGAAGGTTGTATTACTTTCTACCGGCGCGAAGACTTCTACACGCTACGTCGGGCATTACTTGCCACGCGGAAACAGCAGGTATTAGGCGGTGGCGATTTATTTGCCTATGGTGAAGTTGTTGTTATCGGCAGGAATAGCGGGGCGTGTGATATTGATGAACCTTAAATGGATATTAAGAGCTGGCCTGTTTTTGTTTTTTGGCTGGCTGCTGGTGATTGGTGGCGTGTTTCGCTCACTCTCCTATACGCTGGCTGGACCATATACCGATCTGCTCACGTCGTTGGGATTGGGTAGTTTGCCTGACTATAGCCAACGGCTAGAAATGAACGGGATAGCTATATACTTCACTCTTTCCGCATTGCTCGCAGTTTTATTGGTAGCGCTATTCGAATGGGTGGTTTTATACGTGATTAAGGACATGCGGTCGAGCTAACGTATGACAACGTTAACCAGAGTTTTTGGCTCTCAAAGAAAATCAGAGTGATTCTTTGGCAAGGTTAAGAGCGGTTTTTATGGAGAATTAACCGCTCTTAAATAAATCAGTGAATTCCTGGCACTGCTTCACCGCTAATCATCGTCAGCCCGCCTTCTGTGCGAACAAAACGCGGCGTTTTCAGATCCTCGACCAGAACGTTAACCAACTCGAATAACAACCCGGTGATATGTTCTTCCTGCTCCGCCGACTGCTGGCGTTGAAGCAACAATAGGGTTAGCGCTACACAGTATTCACGCAGGGTTTCCGAATCGGTAGAAAGCGCGCCGCGATAATTATCGGGTTCTGCCACATCCACCGTCAGGCGTTCAATTAAATGCGTTGGCAACGGTGCTTTTAGTGCGACTTTCAACACTTCGAATGCTGCGAGCAAGCGTCCACAGAGCGCCATGCATTCGGTGCTGTCGTCGTTTTCAATAAGCGCATCAACATAGTGCTGGCAAGCGTCGAGCACCTGGAAGAGATCGTGCGTGGCACCGAGCGGGGTTTTTATTAATGTTGTGATTGCCGATTCAATAACTGACTGTGGGCATGCGGTTTCAGAGGGATGGGTTGTGATAGTATTCGTGTTAGCCATGTCGTTAACTCCATTAACGTTTGTGGTTAAACGCCTCGGTAGTGTTCCAAGCACTCCGGGGCGTTGCTCAAATTAAATATCGCCAAAGTGTACGTACGATACGGATATCATACTGAGGAGTACTCAACTACATGTCAACAATCAAACATGACAAAAGCCCTAAGGGAAACGGACTATCTCCGACATTTCAGATCCGCATCACACCTGAACTGAAAGCTCAATTTGAAGTTGCAGCGAAGGATGCTGGTATGAGTTTGGGGAATTGGTTGAAAGAGCTTGGACGGAAGGAGTTGGAAAGGCTGAGTTCAAAGATAATGAATAAATGAGTTCTCAAAAGGATTAGGCAATGCAGTTCATAAAAGATTTATTCACTGGAATTCTTAAACATATTGATACAAGAATTAGTAGCCCTGTTATTGGCGCTTTTAGCTTTAGTTTTATCTTTATAAATTGGGATCACTTTGTTTTATTAATATTTGGCTCATCTTCGATTGAAAAGAGAGTAGAGGATTTTAAAGCATTCTTTAATGCAATAGATACAAAAAGTATTCTTCTACCTATTATTATAACAGTGTTGTATTTGTTTTTGCTTCCGGTGATTAATTATGTAGTGTCTTTAATTCAAGGATCGATCGAGCACTTTAGATATGCTTCCGCTATTAACCAAAAGATTAGAAAAGAAAAAGAGCGTGGGAAGTTAATTAACTCTACTTATAAGGCGGAAAATCAAAATAAAATTGCTGAGCAGGAGATAGAAGAGGAAGTAGCTTTAAGTAAAGAAAAAATTGAGCAAGAAAAAGCTATCTCTGAAAAAGTACGTGTTAGTTCAAAATATGCTATTGAAATAATTCAACATTTATATGATAAATCAAAGGATGTGAAAATAGAGCTTGATACAAAAATTAAAAATAATGAAGCGCAAGGAATTAAATTACAAAAAGAGAGACTTGCGTATGAACGGGAAAAGTTACAACAAGAGAAAATAAAGCTAGATGTAGAGGAGAAACGGAAATTATCCCAACTTCCCTCTGCATTTATGATTCTGGATATAGTGAATCATTCTATGATAAATGATGGTGTAAAATTATCACTTACAGGTCTTTATAGAATCATCTCAAGTGTTTTTGGATATTCCTCATTCTCAAAGTTGTTAGAAGACAATGATTTTAATATGAATACTCTAGAGAAAGTTGATTACATCATATACTCTGATGGTTTAGTTAATGAAATAATTTCCGTTCTGGAGGATGAAAATATCAATGATTTTGAACAAGAGTATATTTTTGAACATATTCAATCGGTTTTTGAAGAGAATCTAAGTATTAAAATATTTACACAAGAACGTATAGGCGAGGACATTCGTGATAAATTAGAAATGGATGGTTTATATGATCTTATTAGTTCAGAAGAGATTAGTGGTAGTATTGCAGAGACAAATGCTTATTTTGATTCTGTTGATGATTTGCAAATTAAAGATTATAGATTAGAAAAAACTGTATACGAGGTTGATTTTCAATGTGTTATTTCTGGAACAACACATGAAGATAAACCATTTAGTGGTGATGAGATCGATGTGACATTTGTTAATCGCAGTGATGTATTACTTGGATGTTACAGCTATAGGCTGTAGTGAAAATGAAAGTATCGTAGGTTCGGTCAAAGATTATTATGAACAAAGCGAAGAAGATGAATATAAAAATATTCAGAAAAGGTTGTCTTTAGATAAAGATCTTGTAGAAGAACTTTAACTTTTCATAAAAAATGGCGGAAGATCACAGGAGTCGAACCTGCCCGGCACCGCTGGCGGCACCAACTGGAGTTGAAGTCCAGCCGCCTCACCGGAGACGACGATCTTCCTAGCCTCGATTGCTACATGGAGGCGGTGCGCAGTATACCGAGTTTTTCCCCCTTACCAAACAATGCTTTCCTCTTTCCCCTATGATTTCTCTGAAACTATTAGCCAGATCAATCAAACCGCACGAAAAACAGACTCTCCTTGACTCTTAGCCTGCGAAGAGAGCGACTCCGCTCACACTTATCAAGAAACGTAATCTGATAACCAGAAATTAGAATTCCGACCCTCTGCCAGATGCTTTACAACCGTTGATATTGAATTTCACGCTCATTTTTGCCTGGCGTACCGCTCTGGTGGGTTATCAACACTGCGTCCACGCCGTTTCCAAAAAATTCCAGCATTGTAAGGACTGCATAATGAAAATTAGTGACGGTAACTGGCTGATCCAGCCTGGACTTACGTTGATTCACCCGATTCAGGTGTTTGACGTGGAGCAGAACGGCAACGAAATGGTGGTGTATGCGGGGACGAAAGATGTCAGCGAACGTGGCAATCAGCTCGATACGCCTCTGTTTACGCTGCGTTTCTTCTCGCCGCAGGAAGGTATTGTCGGGGTGCGGATTGAGCACTTCCAGGGCGCGGTGAATAACGGCCCGCATTATCCGCTGAATGTGCTTAATGACGTGAACGTGACGATGCAAAACACCGCTGAGTTCGCTGAGTTAAAAAGCGGCAATCTGAGTGCGCGAGTTACAAAAGGCAACGACTGGGCGCTGGATTTCCTGCGCGACGGCGTCCGTATCACCGGTAGCGCGTTCAAAAATAACGGCTACGTGCAGGACGCAAACCACGGCAATACGCACATGTTTGAACGTCTGGATTTAGGCGTGGGCGAAACGGTGTATGGCCTCGGCGAACGTTTCACCGCGCTGGTGAAAAACGGCCAGACGGTGGAAACCTGGAACCGCGATGGCGGCACCAGTACCGAGCAATCCTACAAAAACATCCCGTTCTATCTCACTAACCGCGGCTACGGCGTGTTGGTGAATCATCCGGAATGTGTCTCCTTTGAAGTCGGTTCCGAAAAAGTCTCCGAAGTGCAGTTCAGCGTAGAAGGCGAATACCTCGAATACTTCGTGATTGACGGCCCAACGCCAAAAGCGGTGCTCGACCGTTATACCCGCTTCACAGGCCGCCCAGCGTTGCCGCCAGCGTGGTCGTTTGGTTTGTGGCTCACCACGTCATTTACGACTAATTACGATGAAGCGACGGTTAACAGCTTTATCGACGGTATGGCCGAGCGCAATCTGCCGCTGCACGTTTTCCACTTCGACTGCTTCTGGATGAAGGCCTTCCAGTGGTGCGACTTTGAGTGGGACCCGGTGACTTTCCCCGACCCGGAAGGGATGTTGAAGCGCCTGAAAGCGCGTGGCCTGAAAATCTGTGTGTGGATTAACCCGTATATCGGCCAGAAATCCCCGCTGTTCCGTGAGGGAATGGAAAAAGGCTATCTGCTCAAACGCCCGAATGGCGCGGTGTGGCAGTGGGATAAATGGCAGCCTGGCCAGGGGATTGTTGATTTCACCAATCCGGCGGCCTGCGAATGGTATGCAGGGCATCTGAAACGCCTGGTGCGCATGGGCGTGGATTGTTTCAAAACCGATTTCGGTGAGCGCATCCCAACGGATGTGGTGTGGCATGACGGCTCTGACCCGCAGAAAATGCACAACCATTATGCGTTCATCTATAACGAGCTGGTGTGGAATGTGCTGAAGCAGGAACTCGGCGACGAAGAAGCGGTGCTGTTCGCCCGTTCAGCGTCTGTCGGTGCACAACAATTCCCGGTTCATTGGGGCGGCGATTGCTACGCCAACTATGAATCTATGGCGGAAAGCCTGCGCGGCGGGTTGTCGCTGGGGATGTCCGGTTTTGGTTTCTGGAGCCACGATATCGGCGGCTTCGAAAACACCGCGCCTGCGCATGTCTACAAACGCTGGTGCGCGTTCGGGCTGCTCTCCAGCCACAGCCGCCTGCATGGCAGCAAATCCTACCGTGTGCCATGGGCATATGATGACGAAGCTTGCGACGTGGTGCGCCACTTCACGCAGCTGAAATCGCGCATGATGCCGTATCTGTACCGCCAGGCGGCGCAGGCGGCAGAATTCGGTACGCCGATGATGCGTTCCATGATGCTGGAGTTCCCGGACGATCCGGGCTGCGATTATCTTGACCGCCAGTATATGCTGGGTGATTCGGTGATGGTTGCGCCTGTGTTCAGTGAAGCGGGTGATGTGCAGTTCTATTTGCCAGAAGGCCGCTGGACGCATCTGCTCACTAATCATGAAGCGCAGGGCAGTCGCTGGCACAAACAGCAGCATGATTTCCTGAGCTTGCCGGTGTATGTGCGTGACAACACGCTGCTGGCGTTGGGCAACAACGATCAAAAACCGGATTACGCATGGCATGAAGGGACCGCTTTCCAGCTGTTTAATCTGGATGATGGCCGCGAAGCTATCTGCGAAGTCCCGGCAGCAGACGGTTCGGTTATTTATACGCTGAAGGTTAAGCGCGAAGGGAATACGCTGATGGTGCAGGGCGACGGGCAGGCGAAAGACTGGACGCTGTGTCTGCGCAATATCGGCAACGTGAAAGGTGTGAAGCAAGGTAAAAGTGCGGCGGGTGAGTTTGGCGTGGTTGTGACGCCGGATTCGCGTGAGGCGGGGTTGGTTATCGAGCTTTAATGGGGGTTTTTCTTTCTGGGGGGAGGTTGGGATGAGGGGGATATTTCGCCCTCACCCTAACCCTCTCCCTGAGGGAGAGGGGACTTAATCTTAACCCTTCATCCAAACCCGAAGGCCATCAAGGAACATTTGGGTTGCCAGCATCACCAACACCAGGCCCATCAAGCGTTCCAGCGCGTTCACGCCTTTTTCGCCCAGCAAACGCAAGAACAACGACGATTGCAGCAAAATCGCCACGGTTCCACCCCATGCCAGCAACAGCGCGATGACTAAATGCCCCATCTGATTCGGATACTGGTGCGATAACAGCATTAATGTTGCCAGTAACGTTGGCCCGGCAACCAGCGGGATCGCCAGCGGCACGATAAACGGTTCTTCGCCCGCTGGCAGGCCAGAGGCGTTCCCTTCATGGCTTGGGAATATCATTTTAATCGCAATCAGGAACAGAATGATCCCGCCGGAAATCGAGACGCTTTCCGTGCGCAGGTTGAGAAACGCGAGGATTTTTTCCCCAGCGAATAAGAAAATCAGCATGATTATCAGAGCAATAAGCAGCTCGCGGATCATGATCGCCCGGCGACGCTTCGGTTCAGTATGCTTGAGCACTGACATAAAGATCGGCAGGTTACCTAACGGGTCCATAATCAGGATTAACAATACTGCCGCAGAAATAATTTCGGTCATGAATAGTTGTCTCTAATAAGCTGTATTTCTAATAGGTTGCGTATCATTGATTAATTTCACTTGCGACTTTGACAGCATTTTGTAATGTGGACGGTAATTCCAATTAACGCACACAATGCAAACCCCCGCAGGATTAGTCGCTATGAAAAATGTTGGTTTTATCGGTTGGCGCGGTATGGTCGGTTCCGTTCTCATGCAACGCATGGTTGAGGAGCGTGATTTTGACGCCATTCGTCCGGTTTTCTTCTCTACTTCCCAGTTAGGCCTCGCGGCCCCGTCGTTTGCAGGCCAGAACAATGGCACGCTGCAAGATGCATATGACCTGGAAGCGTTGAAGGCGCTGGACATTATCATTACCTGCCAGGGCGGCGATTATACCAACGAAATCTATCCAAAGCTTCGTGAAAGCGGTTGGCAAGGTTACTGGATTGACGCGGCTTCTTCTCTGCGTATGAAAGATGACGCGATTATTATCCTCGACCCGATTAACCAACACGTTATTCAGGAAGGTCTGAACAACGGCGTGAAAACCTTTGTCGGTGGCAACTGTACGGTCAGCCTGATGCTGATGTCGCTCGGCGGCCTGTTCGCAAACGACCTGGTTGACTGGGTGTCTGTTGCGACTTATCAGGCAGCATCCGGCGGCGGTGCGCGCCATATGCGTGAACTGTTAAGCCAGATGGGACAACTGCATAATCACGTTGCGGCTGAACTGGCAGACCCTGCTTCCGCCATTCTGGATATCGAACGCAAAGTGACTGATTTGACCCGTAGCGGCAGCCTGCTAACGGATAACTTTGGCGTGCCATTGGCGGGAAGCCTGATCCCATGGATCGACAAGCAGCTCGATAATGGCCAAACCCGCGAAGAGTGGAAAGGCCAGGCTGAAACCAACAAGATCCTGAATACTGGCAGCATCATCCCGGTTGATGGCCTGTGTGTCCGTGTTGGCGCATTACGCTGCCACAGCCAGGCGTTTACCATCAAACTGAAAAAAGATGTCTCGCTGCCAACCATTGAAGCGATGCTGGCCGGGCATAACGAGTGGGCAAAAGTGGTGCCAAACGATCGTGACATCACCCTGCGTGAACTCACTCCTGCGGCTGTTACCGGTACATTGACCACGCCAGTTGGCCGTCTGCGTAAACTCAACATGGGCCCAGAATTCCTTTCAGCGTTCACCGTGGGTGATCAGCTTCTGTGGGGTGCTGCGGAACCGTTACGCAGAATGTTGCGCCTGCTCGCATAAGTACACTTATTTACAAGAGGGGCATTGCAGCCCCTTTTTTTTCGCGTCATACATGGAATGTAAGACATTCTTTTATTTTATCGGGAGTAAAACAGCGCGTTGGCTATGCTTTATTCAGGGCAGTCAAAACTGTCGTGATGGGTTGTTGGGCGGAGCAGCTTACAGGAGTTCATTTACGCTGCCTGTTGGGTCAATGATAACGTTCTCCGGGCGCGTAAGCGTAGCGCTGGGATGAGACAAAAAAAACAGGACGAAATCCATGTCTGTTCATCCAGAAAAAGACGTGATAAATGCGCTAATTGCGGGTCATTTTGCTGATCCTTTTTCCTTGCTGGGAATGCATAAAACAGAAGCTGGGCTGGAAGTTCGTGCCCTGTTACCTGACGCCACTGAAGTGTGGGTTATCGAACCAAAAACGGGAGGTAAAGTCGGTAAGTTAGAGTGCATTGATTCACGTGGTTTCTTTTGCGGGGTTATCCCCAGACGTAAAAATCCTTTCCGTTATCAGCTGGCTGTCATGTGGCATGGCCATGAAAATCTTATTGATGATCCCTACCGCTTTGGGCCGTTAATCCAGGAAGTGGATAGCTGGTTATTGTCCGAAGGCACGCATTTGCGTCCTTACGAAACACTCGGTGCTCACGCCGATACAATGGATGGCGTTACCGGCACGCGTTTCTCCGTTTGGGCACCCAATGCCCGCCGTGTCTCCGTTGTGGGCCAGTTTAACTATTGGGATGGCCGTCGCCACCCGATGCGTTTGCGCCGCGAAAGCGGGATCTGGGAGCTTTTCATTCCCGGCGCTCACCCTGGGCAGTTATACAAATTCGAACTGATTGATACCGAAGGGCAATTGCGTCTGAAGGCTGACCCATACGCGTTTGAGTCTCAAATGCGCCCGGAAACAGCGTCGCTTATTTGTGGCCTGCCTGAGAAAACTACGCTGAGTCCTGCGCGTCAACGCGCCAATGGCTTTGATCAACCGATTTCAATTTACGAAGTGCATCTCGGTTCCTGGCGTCGTCATACCGACAATAATTTCTGGCTCAGCTATCGCGAACTGGCAGACCAACTGGTGCCGTACGTGAAAGAGATGGGCTTTACGCACCTCGAACTGTTGCCGATTAACGAGCACCCGTTCGATGGCAGTTGGGGCTACCAGCCACAAGGGATGTATGCGCCGACGCGCCGCTTCGGCACGCGCGACGACTTCCGCTATTTCATTAATGCCGCACATGCAGCGGGCCTGAATGTGCTGCTGGACTGGGTGCCTGGGCATTTCCCGACGGACGACGCGGGTCTTGCGAAATTCGACGGCACCTCTTTGTACGAACACGGCGACCCTCGTGAAGGCTATCACCAGGACTGGAACACGCTGATTTATAACTACGGGCGGCGTGAAGTCAGTAACTATCTGGTCGGCAACGGGCTGTACTGGATTGAGCGTTTCGGCATTGATGGTTTGCGCGTAGATGCCGTGGCGTCGATGATTTACCGCGATTACAGCCGCCAGCCAGGCGAGTGGATCCCGAACGATAAAGGCGGGCGCGAAAACCTCGAGGCTATCGAATTCCTGCGTAACACCAACCGTATCATTGGCGAACAGACGCCGGGTGCGGTGACGATGGCGGAAGAGTCGACTGACTTTGCAGGCGTGTCGCGCCCAGCTTCAATGGGCGGATTGGGGTTCTGGTTTAAATGGAATCTGGGCTGGATGCACGACACGCTCGATTACATGAAACTCGATCCGGTGCATCGCCAGTATCACCACGACAAAATGACCTTCGGCATGCTGTACAACAGCACTGAAAACTTTGTTTTGCCGTTGTCGCACGATGAAGTGGTGCACGGTAAAAAATCTATTCTCGACCGCATGCCGGGCGACGCATGGCAAAAATTTGCCAACCTGCGTGCTTACTACGGTTGGATGTGGGCGTTCCCTGGCAAGAAATTACTGTTTATGGGCAACGAGTTTGCTCAAGGGCGGGAGTGGAACCACGACAGCAGCCTCGACTGGCACTTGCTGGAAGGCGGCGACAACTGGCACCACGGCGTGAAACGCCTGGTGCGCGATTTAAACCACACCTATCGCCATCACGCTGCCATGCATGAACTGGATTTTGACAGCTATGGTTTCGAGTGGCTGGTGGTTGAAGACAACATTAACTCGGTGTTTATCTTCGTGCGCCGCGATTCGAAGGGCAATGAAATCATTGTCGCCAGCAACTTTACACCCGTGCCGCGTTACCACTATCGGTTCGGCATTAACCAACCAGGCCGCTGGCGCGAAGAGCTCAATACTGACTCGATGCACTATCACGGCAGTAACGCCGGGAACAGTGGCGCCGTGCACAGCGATGCGATTCCAAGCCACGGTCGTGAGAATTCCCTGAGTCTGACCCTGCCGCCACTTTCAACGATTTGGTTGGTAAGGGAGGCTGAATGACGCTACTCAGCGCGGGGAATTCCACGCCCTACGGTTCGTTCTACGACGGGAAAGGGGTGAATTTCACCCTGTTTTCGGCCAACGCCCATAAAGTTGAACTGTGTGTGTTCGACGAACACGGCCACGAGCAACGTTACGATTTACCGATGCGAACCGGCGACATCTGGCACGGGTATTTGCCCAACGCCAAGCCGGGTCTGAAATACGGTTACCGTGTACACGGCCCGTGGGAGCCGCAAAATGGGCATCGTTTCAACCCGGCAAAACTGCTGTTAGATCCTTGCGCTCGCGTGGTGGTGGGTGGGGTTGAACATCATCCCCATCTGCACGGCGGTTACGACGAACCGAACCTCGAAGACAGCGCCCCGCATATGGCGAAGTGCGTGGTGGTTCAGGATAAATTTGACTGGGAAGACGACGAACTGCTGCACACCCCGTGGGGCGATACGGTTATTTATGAAGCAAACGTTCGCGGCCTGACGCTGCTTCACCCGGAGATCCCTGAAGAACTTCGCGGAACCTACGCCGCGCTTGGTCATCCGGTGATGATCAACTACTTCAAACGCCTGGGCATTACGGCGCTGGAGCTGATGCCGGTGGCGCATTTTGTCACTGAGCCGCGTATCGCCCATTTAGGGTTAAGCAACTATTGGGGCTATAACCCCCGTTCGTTGTACGCCGCTGAAGGCTACTACGCGGTGAATAAAGATCCCCTGGCCGCCGCCAATGAACTCCGTGGCGCTGTAAAAGCGCTACACGAGGCGGGTATTGAGGTGATCCTCGATATCGTACTCAACCACAGTGCTGAACTGGATCGCGACGGTCCAACCCTCTCGCTGAGCGGAATCGACAACCGTAGCTATTATTGGTTAATGGAAAACGGTGATTACCAGAACTGGACGGGTTGCGGTAACACCTTAAATTTGAGCACGCCTGGTGTGGTCGCTCAGATGATGGATTGCCTGCGTTATTGGGTCGATAGCTGCCATATCGACGGTTTTCGCTTCGATTTAGCCTCAGTGATGGGACGCACACCGGAATTCCGTCAGGATGCCCCGTTTTTTGAAGCGATCAAAAACGATCCGGTTTTGTCACAGATAAAGTTGATTGCGGAACCGTGGGACATCGGAGCGGGTGGATATCAGGTCGGTAATTTCCCGCCGTTATTTGCCGAGTGGAACGATCATTTTCGCGATGGCATACGGCGATTCTGGTTACGACAGGATCTGTCGTTAGGGGGATTTGCTTGCCGTTTTGCTGGCTCCAGCGATGTCTATCGTCGTGGAGATCGCAAGCCATCCACCAGCATCAATTTAATTACTGCCCACGACGGCTTTACGCTACGCGATTGTGTCAGCTTCAACCAAAAACATAATGAAGCTAACGGTGAAGACAACCGTGATGGCACCAACAATAACTACAGTAATAACTACGGCTTCGAAGGGCTGGAAGCTTCGCTTTTTATCAAAGAACGGCGGCGCGACAGCGTCCATGCGTTGCTGACATTGTTACTGCTTTCTCAGGGTACGCCGATGCTTTTGGCGGGTGACGAACACGGTCATAGCCAGCACGGCAACAACAATGCCTATTGTCAGGATAACCAACTGACCTGGCTTGACTGGGAACACTGTAACGATGGCTTAACCACATTTACCGCGGCATTGATTCATCTACGCAAGACGATTCCGGCTTTAACGCAAAACGTCTGGTGGGAGGAAGGTGATGGCAATGTCCGTTGGTGGAATAAAGAGGCTCAGCCTCTGAGTACTGACGAGTGGGAAAACGGGATTCATCGCCTTCAAATCCAGCTTTCTGAACGTTGGCTCATCACGATTAATGCTACCGAAGAAGTGGCTGACATCGTACTACCTGAAGGAGAGTGGCGTGCCATTCCTCCGTTTGCCGGCGAGGATAACCCGGTGGTGTTAGCTGTATGGCATGGTCCAGCGCACGGAGTCTGCGTATTCCAGAAATCATAAAAAAGGAGTCAGTCATGGTTAGGCTTGATAAGAACGATCCTCTGATGCTGGCAAGACAATTGCCAAATAAAGCTGTCGCCCTGATTCTGGCTGGTGGGCGAGGTACCCGATTGAAAGATTTAACTTCAACGCGCGCCAAACCTGCCGTCCACTTTGGTGGCAAGTTTCGTATTATCGATTTTGCACTGTCGAACTGCATTAACTCGGGTATCCGCCGTATCGGCGTCATAACCCAATATCAGTCACATACGCTGGTGCAACATATTCAGCGTGGCTGGTCTTTCTTCAGTGAAGAGATGAACGAGTTTGTTGATTTGCTCCCGGCACAGCAGCGCGTCCACGGTGAAAACTGGTATCGCGGAACGGCTGATGCCGTCACGCAAAACCTCGATATTATCCGTCGCTACAAAGCGGAGTATGTGGTGATCCTCGCGGGTGACCATATCTACAAGCAAGACTACTCGCGCATGTTGATTGACCATGTGGAAAAAGGCGCGCGCTGTACGGTGGCATGTATGCCTGTGCCGCTGCATGAAGCCTCAGCATTTGGTGTGATGGCGGTTGATAGCGAAGAGAAAATCATTGAATTCGTTGAAAAACCGGCTAATCCGCCTTCGATGCCAGGTGACGATAGCAAAGCGCTCGCCAGCATGGGGATCTACGTTTTCGATGCAGATTATCTCTACGAACTGCTGGAAGCCGACGACAAAGACGAAAACTCAAGCCATGACTTCGGGAAAGATATCATTCCGTTCGTCATGAAATCCGGTTCGGCCTTCGCCCATCCATTCCCACTTTCTTGCGTACAGTCTGACCCAAATGCAGAGCCGTACTGGCGTGATGTGGGGACACTGGAAGCCTACTGGAAAGCTAACCTGGATCTGGCTTCGGTGACGCCAGAGTTGGATATGTACGACCAGGAATGGCCAATCCGAACCCACATGGAGCCCCTGCCTCCGGCTAAATTTGTGCAGGACCGCTCGGGTAGCCACGGCATGACGCTGAACTCTTTGGTGTCTGGCGGCTGCATTATTTCGGGTTCGGTTGTGGTTCAGTCGGTGCTTTTCCCGCGTGTGCGCATCAACTCGTTTTGCAACATTGACTCGTCAGTATTGCTCCCTGATGTTCAGGTCGGCCGCTCTTGCCGCTTGCGTCGTTGCATTATCGACCGCGCTTGCGTCATTCCTGAGGGCATGGTCGTGGGGGAAAACGCCGAAGAAGATGCACGCCGTTTCTACCGTTCAGAAGAAGGCATTGTTTTGGTGACGCGAGAGATGCTAGCCAGGTTGCCAGGTTAAACAGGATTGACCCACGCGTGGCGTGTGCTGCGCGTAGTATTTTTATCGTTTGGCGTGCCTGAATTTTAATTAAATAGAGCGCCACGACTTTCCATACGGGAGCGATAATGCAGGTCTTACATGTATGTTCTGAAATTTTTCCACTGCTGAAAACGGGTGGCCTGGCGGATGTGATTGGTGCGCTACCAGCAGCACAAATCGCAGGTGGCGTTGAGACGCGAGTCTTGCTGCCCGCTTTCCCTGACATCCGTCGTGGCATCGTTGATGCGCAGGTTGTTGCACACCGTGACACCTTCGCGGGTCATATGACTTTGTTATATGGCCACTTCAACGGCGTGGGGATTTACCTCATTGACGCTCCGCATTTATATGACCGCCCAGGCAGCCCGTATCACGATACCAATCAGTTCGCTTACGTCGACAACGTGCTCCGATTTGCCCTTTTAGGATGGGTCGGTGCCGAGATGGCATGTGGCCTGGATCCCTTCTGGCATCCGGATATTGTGCATGCACATGACTGGCATGCGGGCCTGGTGCCAGCCTATCTGGAAGCGCGTGGGCGTCCGGCAAAGTCGGTATTTACCGTGCATAACCTGGCCTATCAGGGGATGTTTTACGCCCATCATATGAGTGAAATTGAACTGCCGTGGTCGTTCTACGATATGAACGGCCTGGAGTTTAATGGTCAAATTTCGTACTTGAAAGCGGGTCTTTATTATGCTGATCATATTACGGCGGTCAGCCCGACCTACGCTCGAGAGATAACCGAACCGCAATTTGCGTACGGCATGGAAGGGCTTTTACGTCAGCGCCATCGTGAGGGGCGGTTGTCCGGCATCCTCAACGGGGTGGACGAAAAAATTTGGGACCCAGCGCACGACGTACTTCTGGCGTCTCGCTACACCCGCGACACTCTGGAAGAAAAGGCGGAGAACAAACGCCAGTTGCAGGTGGCAATGGGGCTAAAAGTGAACGACAAAGCACCGCTGTTTGCGGTGGTGAGCCGTTTAACCAGCCAGAAAGGTTTGGATTTAGTGCTGGAGGCGTTGCCGGGTTTACTCGAGCAAGGCGGGCAATTGGCGTTACTGGGGGCGGGTGACCCGGTGATGCAAGAAGGTTTCCTTGCGGCTGCTGCAGAGCATCCAGGGCAAGTGGGCGTTCAAATCGGTTATCACGAAGCGTTCTCGCATCGGATTATGGGCGGGGCTGATGTGATACTGGTGCCAAGCCGTTTTGAACCGTGTGGTCTAACGCAATTGTATGGCCTGAAGTATGGCACTTTGCCGCTGGTGCGGCGTACGGGCGGGCTTGCAGATACGGTTTCTGATAGTTCGCTGGAAAACCTGGCTGACGGTATCGCCAGTGGATTTGTGTTCGAGGACAGTAATGCCTGGTCGCTGCTAAGAGCGATTAGGCGTGCCTTCGTGTTGTGGTCCCGCCCGTCGTTGTGGAGATTTGTGCAACGTCAGGCGATGGGCATGGATTTTAGCTGGCAGGTGGCGGCGCATTCCTACCGCGATCTGTACCAACGTTTGCTGTAGCCATCCACCAGGAATCACTGATATGAACGCACCCTTTTCTTATGCATCACCCACGCTGAGTATTGAGGCTTTAAAGCACTCAATAGCCTATAAGCTGATGTTCACGGTTGGGAAGGACCCCGCGATAGCAAACAAGCATGAATGGCTGAACGCCACATTATTTGCGGTTCGTGACAGGTTGGTTGAGCGCTGGTTGCGCTCCAACCGAGCTCAGCTTTCCCAGGAAGTTCGTCAGGTTTATTACCTGTCGATGGAGTTTTTGATTGGTCGCACACTATCTAACGCGCTGCTTTCCTTAGGTATTTATGAAGATGTCAAAAACGCGCTGGAAGAGATGGGGCTGGATCTTGAAGAGTTGATTGACGAAGAGAACGACCCCGGCCTCGGCAATGGCGGGCTAGGTCGTCTCGCCGCCTGTTTCCTCGATTCATTAGCGACACTCGGTTTGCCGGGTCGTGGTTACGGCATTCGTTACGACTACGGCATGTTTAAACAAAACATTGTTGATGGCCGTCAGAAAGAGTCCCCGGATTACTGGCTCGAGTACGGTAACCCGTGGGAGTTCAAGCGCCACAATACGCGCTATAAAGTTCGCTTTGGCGGGCGCGTGCAAATGGAAGCTAAAAAATTCCGTTGGGTAGAAACCGAAGAGATTTTGGCCGTAGCGTATGACCAGATAATCCCAGGTTACGATACCGATGCCACTAACACACTGCGCTTGTGGAATGCCCAGGCGAGTAGCGAAATTAACCTGGGTAAATTTAACCAGGGCGACTATTTCGCGGCGGTAGAAGATAAGAACCATTCAGAAAACGTATCACGGGTACTGTATCCGGATGACTCGACCTATTCAGGCCGAGAGCTGCGTTTGCGTCAGGAGTATTTCCTGGTGTCCTCAACCGTACAGGACATTCTTAGCCGCCATTATCAGCTGCATAAAACCTATGACAATCTGGCGGATAAAATCGCCATCCATCTCAATGATACGCACCCTGTGTTAGCGATTCCTGAGCTGATGCACCTGTTAATCGACGAGCATAAATTTAGTTGGGAAGATGCCTTCGAAGTGACCTGCCAGGTCTTTTCGTATACCAACCACACGCTGATGAGCGAAGCGCTGGAAACCTGGCCTGTGGATATGCTGGGTAAAATACTGCCGCGTCATTTGCAGATAATCTTTGAGATTAACGACTATTTCCTCAAGACCTTGCAGGAGCAGTATCCGAACGATACCGCTTTGCTGGGGCGCACTTCGATTATTGATGAATCCAACGGTCGAAAAGTCCGTATGGCGTGGCTTGCGGTTGTGGCCAGCCATAAAGTAAACGGCGTTTCGGAGTTGCACTCCAACCTGATGGTGCAGTCGTTATTTGCCGATTTTGCCGCTATCTTCCCGATGCGCTTTTGCAATAAAACCAATGGTGTGACTCCACGTCGCTGGCTGGCGCTGGCGAATCCACCTCTTTCTGATGTGCTGGATGAGAATATTGGTCGCACCTGGCGTACCGATCTCAGCCAGTTAAACGAACTGAAGCAGCACATCGATTACCCTACGGTGAATCAGGATGTGCGTAAGGCGAAGCTGGCTAACAAGAAGCGCCTGGCCAGCTACATCGGTCAGCATCTGAATGTGGTGGTGAACCCGAATGCGTTGTTTGATGTACAGATCAAACGTATTCACGAGTACAAACGCCAACTGATGAATGTGCTGCATGTGATTACGCGCTATAACCGCATTAAGGCCGACCCGACAGCCGATTGGGTGCCGCGTGTGAACATCTTCGCGGGTAAAGCGGCGTCGGCGTACTACATGGCGAAACACATCATTCATCTCATCAATGATGTGGCGGCGGTGATCAACAACGATCCGGTAATGAAAGATCGTTTGAAAGTGGTCTTCATCCCGAACTACAGCGTCAGTCTTGCGCAGATCATTATCCCGGCAGCGGATCTTTCTGAGCAAATTTCGTTAGCGGGAACCGAAGCGTCCGGTACCAGTAACATGAAGTTTGGCCTTAACGGCGCACTAACCATCGGTACGCTGGACGGGGCAAACGTTGAAATGCTGGAGCACGTTGGGGCTGAGAATATCTTCATCTTTGGTAATACGGCGGACGAGGTCGAAGCGTTGCGGCGCAAAGGCTATAAGCCACGGGAATATTATGAAAGTGATGAGGAATTGCATCAGGTGCTGACACAAATTGGCACCGGAACGTTCAGCCCTGGGGAGCCAACACGTTATCGTGACCTGCTTGATTCATTGATTAACTTTGGTGACCACTATCAGGTGCTGGCGGATTATCGCAGTTATGTGGATTGCCAGGATAAGGTCGACGAACTGTATCGCCAGCCAGAAGAGTGGACGATTCGCGCCATGCATAATATCGCCAATATGGGTTACTTCTCGTCTGACAGGACGATTCAGGAATACGCCGATGAGATTTGGCATATTAAGCCGGTGAGGTTGTAAGTTCTGAAACCATCCTCACCCTAACCCTCTCCTTGAAGGAGAGGGAACTGTATGGTTTTCTCCATCACCGTCAGGAGAAGGAACTGTATGGTTTTCTCCATCACCGTCAGGAGAGGGAACTGTATGGTTTTCTCCATCACCGTCAGGAGAAGGAACTGGACAGGTTTTCCCCCTCTCCGTCAGGAGAAGGAACTGGACAGGTTTTCCCCCTCTCCGTCAGGAGAAGGAACTGGACAGGTTTTCCCCCTCTCCATCAGGGAG
Source organism: Buttiauxella selenatireducens (assembly GCF_031432975.1). Classification (GTDB taxonomy): domain Bacteria; phylum Pseudomonadota; class Gammaproteobacteria; order Enterobacterales; family Enterobacteriaceae; genus Buttiauxella; species Buttiauxella selenatireducens. The sequence continues at coordinate 324,882 of NZ_CP133838.1, forward strand.
AGGGCCGGGGTGAGGGTTGTTTCACGCAAAAATCAGCACAACTCTAGCTGCACATTATTCTCTGCAATCACCTGCATCACACCTGCTGGCGGAATGATATCGGTATAGACCGCATCCACCAGAGCAATGCTGCCCAGATTCACCATCGCATTGCGGCCAAATTTAGAGTGATCGACAACCAGCATCACACAGCGTGAGTTTTCAATAATCGCGCGTTTGGTGCGTACTTCGTGGTAATCAAACTCCAGTAATGAGCCGTCACCGTCGATGCCGCTGATCCCCAGGATGCCGAAATCCAGTCTGAACTGCGAGATAAAATCGAGTGTCGCCTCGCCGATAATTCCACCGTCGCGGCTGCGTAATTCGCCACCCGCCAGAATAATGCGGAAATCCTCTTTCACCTTGAGCGTGTTCGCCACGTTCAGGTTGTTGGTCACGACACGCAAATTACTGTGATTGAGCAGAGCATGCGCCACCGCTTCCGGCGTGGTGCCGATATCAATAAACAGCGTGGCACCGTTCGGGATCTGGCTGGCAACTTTCTGCGCGATGCGCTCTTTTTCCGCAGTCTGCGTGGCTTTACGATCGTGCCACGGTGTATTCACGGAACTTGACGGTAATGCAGCACCACCGTGATGGCGCATGATCAGGTTCTGGTCGGCCAGATCGTTCAGATCGCGGCGAATCGTTTGTGGGCTAACCGCAAACTCTTCGACTAACTCTTCGGTGCTGACATAACCCTGTTTTTTAACCAGTTCGACAATCGCATCATGACGTTGTGTTTGCTTCACGCTGTTTTATTCTCCTGAAATGCTATGTTCGTTTTCGCGCATGCAAAGTATCAACCAGCGCCATTGCAAGACCAACAACCAGGCCGGTAATGTGAGCGGCGTTGGCGATCGACATTCCTAAGACATCGAAAAATCCTATCACAATCCAGAGAACCGCAAAGGCTAAAAGGCCGCGCTGCATATAGATGCCACTGTCCGGGTCACGTTCGCCACGCAACCAGACATAACCCATTAATGCGTAAACCACGCCCGATAAACCACCGAAAAGTGGGCCACCGAATTTTGCCTGCACGAAGCCGCTTAGAAGGGCAGAAACCAACGTCAGGGTGATCAGTTTTCCGCTGCCGAGACGCTTTTCTAACGGACCGCCGAGATACCACCACCACAACAAGTTGAAAGCGATATGCATAATCGAGAAGTGCATTAACGCGTGGCTGAAATAGCGCCATAACTCGTAGTGCAAGCTGTCTTTATACGGCCAGGCTAACCACACCATAACGGCCCGGTCGCCGATAACTTGCATCATTAAATACACCAGCACACAGGCCGCCATGATAACCATCGTGAACGGGCCCGCTTTTTGCCGAATCGTTGCGAGGAAAGGATAGCGCTGGTAGTGCAGGCCGCTGTCGGTGTGGCCGGTATTCCAGCTTGCCGCCAGATAACGTGGGTCGCCAGGGTTCGCAAGGAATTGTTCGAGCTCGGCACGTACACGGGATTCCTGGCTGTCATTTGCCAGCCAGATATCACTCTGTTCATGTTGTTGAATCGCGAGGATAACGCCCTGCGTCGCCATATAGTCGACAAATGCCTGCGCGACTCGCGGGTTGGCAAACGAGGTAATCATGATCATAAGGTTTAACCCGCTCTAAGCAAAAAGAGCATTATACCTGCAACACCGTGATTTCCTGACCCATTAAAAGGTGCCGTGTGCCACTTCAGCAGGGAAATGGCGATGCCATGCGTCAAAACCGCCATCGACGCTATAAACATGGTCGTAGCCTTGTTGCAGCAGATACTGCGCAGCCCCTTTGCTGCTGTTGCCGTGATAGCACATCACCATCACCGGCGTGTCAAAATCGGTTTGCTGCATAAATGCCACCAGACGATCGTTTGTCAGATGGAAAGCGCCAGGCGTATGGCCCATCGCAAAGCTCTGCGGGTCGCGGATATCAACCAATACTGCCATTTTTTGCTGCAACTTCTGGTGCGCTTCTTCCACACCAATACACTCAAAAGTTTCCATGGATTTGCTCGTCACTTTATTCAATTGGCCTGTGCCATATTAAGGGAATCAGCCCTCTGCCCGCTGATATTAACGTCATTATGTTATCCATATCACGCAGAAATGTTTTTTTTTCGTTACAAAGCGCGCGTAGACTTGCTAGTATGAGCGATAACGAACATATTTGAACTTTAACGAAAGCGTGTGAGGGTGACATGGAAACTAAAGATCTGATTGTGATTGGCGGAGGAATAAATGGGGCAGGTATCGCCGCTGACGCCGCAGGCCGTGGTTTATCCGTGTTGATGCTTGAAGCTCAGGATCTGGCGAGTACCACGTCTTCTAACAGCTCGAAATTGATCCACGGTGGCTTGCGCTACCTTGAACATTACGAGTTTCGCCTGGTGAGTGAAGCATTAGCCGAGCGCGAAGTATTACTGAACATGGCTCCCCACATTGCTTTCCCGATGCGTTTTCGTCTGCCACATCGCCCCCATTTGCGTCCGGCGTGGATGATTCGCATCGGTTTGTTTATGTACGACCACCTCGGTAAACGTACCAGTTTGCCTGCGTCCACCGGTTTGCGTTTTGGCGCAGACTCCGTTCTAAAATCGTCTATTGTGCGCGGTTTCGAATATTCCGACTGCTGGGTTGACGATGCGCGCCTGGTCTTAGCGAACGCGCAAATGGTGACGCGTGAAGGTGGCGAGGTGAAAACCCGCACTCGCGCAACGCGCGCCTGGCGTGAAAACGGTTTATGGACTGTCGAAGCGCAAGACAGTGTAACCGGCGAAACATTCAGCTGGCGTGCGCGTGGTCTTGTGAATGCTACTGGACCATGGGTGAAAAACTTCTTTGACGATGGCCTGCAATTGCCTTCGCCATATGGCATCCGACTGATCAAAGGCAGCCACATTGTGGTGCCACGCGTACACAATCAGAAGCAGGCTTATATTCTGCAAAACGAAGATAAGCGCATCGTGTTTGTTATTCCGTGGATGGATGAGTTCTCAATTATTGGTACTACCGATGTGGAATATCAGGGTGATCCGAAAGATGTCCACATTGATGAGAATGAAATTAAATACCTGCTGGAAGCCTACAACGCGCACTTTAAAAAGACGCTGAGCCGTGACGATATCGTCTGGACCTACTCGGGTGTCCGTCCGCTCTGTGATGATGAGTCCGATTCACCGCAGGCTATCACCCGTGATTACACGCTCGATATTCATGATGACCAGGGCAATGCTCCTCTGCTGTCCGTGTTTGGTGGCAAGCTCACGACTTACCGCAAGCTGGCAGAACATGCGTTGGATAAACTGAAAGGCTACTACCCGAAAATGGGGCCAGCCTGGACTAAAGGCTGCACCTTGCCAGGTGGCGATATTCAGGGCGATCGCGATGATTATGCCGCGCAATTGCGCCGCCGCTACACCTTCCTGAGCGAAAGCCTGGCGCGTCGTTTCTCACGGACTTACGGCAGCAACAGCGATTTGATTCTGGCGGGGGCGACCAGCGTCAGTGATTTGGGCGAAGACTTTGGTCATGAGTTTTACGAAGCAGAGCTACGCTACCTGGTTGAGCATGAGTGGGTACGTGGTGTGGATGATGCACTCTGGCGTCGTACCAAATTAGGAATGTGGTTGACGAAAGAACAGCAAGTGCGTGTCGCCCAATGGCTGGGAAAGCGTGTCGGTAAAGCGAAGTTATCGTTAGCATCTTGAATATATTGCCCTTTCCCGAACGGGAGAGGGCAAAGTCTTAAACGCCGTACCCCATCATCTTCAGCAATTTCTGTGCGTGTAGCACCGCATCCTGGCGGTGCGTCACACCCAACTTCTGATACAAATTTCGAATGTGCGTTTTAATCGTGGTGGCCGCAACATCCAGCTCACCCGCGATTTGCTCATTGCTGTAGCCCGAATAGATAAGCCCCAACACTTGCCATTCACGTTGCGTCAATGGACTGGTGCGAATCAGCTCCGGCACTTCAGGATGCGTCAATAAACGGTTAACAAAGTTCTCATCGAAGTGGGCGAACTTATGGCGATGATGCTGGTTAATCTCACGCAAAATGCGTTGCGCACGATGCTGATCCAGTTCCGGCAGCGTGTTGAGTTGAATCAGCTGGCGTAGTTGTTGCGCCATAGCTTCTCCCTCAATCACAAAGTGGCTGATAAACCCGGTGCGGTTGGCCAGTGCCAGCGCTTCCAACAATACGCGTTGCGCATCACTCTTGCGGCCAGCCTGCCAGTAAAGTTGGTTGAGCAGTAACAGATTGCGGTTGAGATCGCTCATCAAGCGCAGGCTGCGGGCATTCTCATTTAACTCCTCCAACACCATTTCGGCTGGCTCAAAGTCGCTTAGCAAAATCTGCGCTCGCGCGATATTACGCCATTGGCCTTGCAGGAAGTGATTATTGGCAAACTCGGGTTTCGGTGTCAGACGTAACCAGTTGGCGGCGGATTGTTTATCACCGGTCATTTGCCAGTAAATCACGCGCACTTTGTCGGCGTTGGACACCCAATCGCTGTGGAACGCACCATTTCCTAGCAAGTTTTCCAAACGGTTCAGATGATTACGGGCGTTATCCAGATCGCCGCGCGCCAGAGAACATTGCACTAACAACGCAAGGCACTGTAATTGCTGCTGTGGCTGGTACCCGGAAAGCACTTCCAGGCCCATGCGCGTTGTCGCTTCGGCTTCGTCGAGCCGCGACCACGCCCACAGCAACTGCGCACGAATACGCAGTAAAAATTCGTGCAGCGGGAGTTGCTCAAGGTGTTGCTCTTCAATCAGCGTGAAGGCCTTCTGTTGCGCTTCCCATGCTGACTGGAGGAAACCCTGTGCCAGTAAAATTTCGCTCTGTTGGCATAAGCCCCATAGTGCGTAATGCCACATGTCATGGCGGCGCGCCATTTGTTCAGTTTGCTGCATCACAGAAAGCGATTTGGTGAGATCGCCTTTGCAATGCAGCACTTCGCCATGCACTGATGTCGCGACAATACGGCTGTAGAAACTGGCCAGCGGCAGCACATCGAGCGCGATCATTGCCAGCCGTTCGGCCTCATCCGGGTTGCCATCATTAATCGCAACCTGAGCGCGTAACGCATTGAATTCGCCGTGCATGGTATCGTCCATCACGACATTCATTTCCTGCTCAGCACGGGCCAGCAGTGTGTTGACTTCACTGTAGCGATGTTGGCTTTGCATCAGCCAGGCTTGCAGTAATACAAGCTTCGGATTCTCCAGCAAACTGGTCCACGGCAATGCTTTTAATGACTCTTCCAGCAGGGCTAATTCGCTGTGGTTAAAGAGTGCCCAGGCGTGATTGAGCAGGATATCGCGCAGCAGGGCTGCGTCGCCTGCGGCCAGCGCGTGGTGAATAGCTTCGCTTGGGAAACCCTGCGCCATCCAGCTTTCCGCTGCCGCACGATGGATTTCCGGGAGTTCGGTCGCCAGTTCCCACTGGCAACGTTGGCGTAAGAAATTGCCAAACAACGGGTGAAAACGGAACCATTCGCCGCTGTCATCCATGCGCTGAATAAATAGCCCCTGGCGTTCGGTCTCTTCAAGGCGCATCTGGCCGTTTTCTTCGCCGGTGACACGGACAATTAGCGCGTCATTCATCGAGCGCAGAATCGAGCTGCGCAGCAGGAAATTACGCGTTTGTGCGTCAACATTATCCAGCACTTCATCGGCCAGATAGTCAGATAAATGGCTGGCGTTGATGCCTGAAAGCCGCCGTGCTGAGTGTTGTGCTGAGGAGTTACTGTTCTGGCGTGCGGAAAGCGCGATGAGTTGCAGCGCAGTCGCCCAACCGGCGACATCATCACACAGGCTGTTGCTCTCGGTATTCTCGAGAGGTGAATTGAGCCGATGGTCGAAAAATTGTTTCGCTTCAAGGTGTGTAAAAGCGAGTTGTTGGCTGCCGATTTCCAGCAGTTGGTCGCGCACGCGTAAATTGGCGATACCCAGTTGTGGCAAATTACGCGACATCACGAGCAGCGTCAGATTTTCTGGCTGATGGCGAATGAAAAAGCGCATCGCTTCATGAATCACTGGGTTGGTAATGAGATGGTAATCATCAATGACCAAATACAGGGGACGATGCCACTCCACCATTTCGATAAACAGTTGGGCAAACAGCGCGGTTAAGCTCGAGTATTGGCGTTTTTGCACCATGACTTCGCTGGTCACGCAATGGCCAGAAGTCGCCTGCTGGATGGCTGCTATCAAATAGCTGGCAAAACGTTCTTGTTGGTTATCACCCTCATCAAGGGAATACCAACCTAACTCATTTTTCCCCGCCGCCCACTGAGAAACCAGGGTCGTTTTTCCATAACCCGCCGGGCTGGTTACCAGTGCAACTCGATAGTTATTGGCCGTTGATAACTTCTTCAACAGACGGTCGCGGACCACTGTATTTTCCAGACGTACTGGACGACTTAATTTGGAGGGGATCAGCATGGTCTACCACTTCACTGTGTAAGAAATATGTACGATTGTGAATTTTTTTACGCTTCGTAATTAATACTTACTACAAAGTCGACCAGTTTGCGGGTTATTGCAAGATTGTTGAGGGTTTGAGGCGTGGTAAGTTGCTCCTGGTCACAAATCTATAGATTAGATGAATTCATTCATGAAATGTCAGCTGCCGATGTGAAAACTCAGTGCTGGTGGGCGTTTGTGATAGCCGCGCCTCATTTTAAGTGGTGGCGATCACATTTTTACCTACTCCCCACTACTCCTCCCTCCCTAATCCGACTCAGGAGGAGGAATTAGCCCAGGTCACCCTGCACACTAGCGGGTAATGAAATTAGAACATCACAGGACCGAGCCCTTATGTCACAGACGACCTTCAATAAAGCACAATTTCAGGCTGCACTGACACGTCAGTGGCAGCGTTATGGGTTGCATTCAGCTTCCGAAATGAACCCGCACCAATGGTGGCATGCTGTCAGTGGCGCGCTTGCCGAATTGCTGGCAGCTCAACCTGCGGCTAAACCTGAAAAAAATCAGCGCCACGTAAACTACATCTCAATGGAGTTTTTGATTGGTCGTCTGACGGGTAACAATTTGCTGAACCTTGGCTGGTATCAGGACGTCGCTGATGAACTGAAAACGTTCGATATCAACCTGACCGATTTGCTGGAAGCGGAGACCGATCCCGCATTGGGTAATGGCGGGTTGGGGCGTCTTGCTGCGTGCTTCCTGGATTCCATGGCAACCGTCGGCCAGTCAGCGATTGGATACGGCCTGAATTACCAGTACGGTTTGTTCCGCCAGTCCTTTAAAGATGGGCAGCAGATGGAAGCCCCTGATGACTGGCATCGCGGCAGCTATCCGTGGTTCCAGCACAATTCAGCACTCGACGTGCAAGTGGGTGTCGGTGGCAAAGTCGTGAAAGATGGCAAGACTCTTCGCTGGGAGCCTGCATTTGTGTTCCACGGCGAAGCCTGGGATTTGCCGGTTGTTGGCTACCGTAACGGCATCGCTCAACCGCTCCGTTTGTGGCAGGCAAAACACGCTCATCCATTTGATTTAACTAAATTCAATGACGGCGACTTCCTGAAAGCAGAGCAGCAGGGCATCGACGCTGAAAAACTGACTAAAGTGCTTTACCCGAACGACAACCACCTGAACGGCAAGAAACTGCGCCTGATGCAGCAGTATTTCCAGTGCGCGTGTTCGGTGGGCGATATCTTACGTCGTCACCATTTGGCGGGCCGTAAGCTTAAAGAGCTGGCGGATTACGAAGTCATTCAACTGAACGATACCCATCCGACTATCGCCATTCCTGAGCTGTTACGTGTGCTTATCGACGAGCACCAGATGAGTTGGGATGACGCCTGGGCCATTACCAGCAAAACCTTCGCCTACACCAACCACACACTGATGCCTGAAGCGCTGGAGTGCTGGGACGAGAAACTGGTAAAAGCGTTGCTGCCGCGCCATATGCAGATCATCAATGAAATTAATGCCCGCTTTAAGAAGCTGGTGGATAAAACCTGGCCTGGCGACGAAGCCGTGTGGGCAAAACTGGCTGTGGTTCACAACAAGCAAGTTCGCATGGCGAACATGTGTGTGGTCAGTGGTTTTGCGGTAAACGGTGTGGCAGCGCTGCACTCCGATCTGGTGGTCAAAGATCTGTTCCCGGAATATCACCAACTGTGGCCGAACAAATTCCATAACGTCACCAACGGTATTACGCCACGTCGCTGGATCAAACAGTGCAACCCGGCACTTGCGGCACTGCTCGATAAAAAGCTCAAGAAAGAGTGGGCAAACAATCTGGACGTGCTCGAAGGTCTGGAAAAGTATGCTGATGATGCGAAATTCCGTAAGGAATACCGCGACATCAAATATCAAAACAAAGTGAAGCTGGCTGCCTTTGTCAAACACCGTACGGGTATTGTTATCAGCCCGGATGCGTTGTTTGACGTACAGATCAAGCGCCTGCACGAGTACAAACGCCAGCACCTGAACCTGCTGCACATTTTGGCGCAGTACAAAGAAATCCGTGAAAACCCGACCGCTTCCCGCGTGCCGCGTGTGTATCTGTTCGGCGCGAAAGCGGCACCGGGCTACTACCTGGCAAAAAATATCATCTTTGCGATTAACAAAGTCGCGCATGCCATCAACAACGATCCGGTCGTTGGCGACCAGCTGAAAGTGGTATTCCTGCCGGATTACTGTGTCTCTGCGGCAGAGGTGATGATTCCGGCGGCTGATATTTCCGAGCAAATCTCCACCGCAGGTAAAGAGGCCTCCGGCACCGGTAACATGAAACTGGCGCTCAACGGAGCCCTGACGGTCGGTACGCTGGATGGGGCGAACGTCGAAATCGCCGAGAAAGTTGGTGAGCAAAACATCTTTATCTTCGGCCATACCGTGGAAGAAGTGAAAGCGCTCAAAGCCAAAGGCTATGACCCAGTGAAATGGCGTAAGAAAGACAAAGTGCTGGATGCCGTACTTAAAGAGCTGGAAAAAGGGGTTTATAGCGATGGCGATAAACATGCCTTCGACCAGATGCTGCACAGCATCGGCAAACAAGGCGGCGATCCGTATTTAGTGATGGCCGATTTCACGGCGTATGCCCAAGCGCAAAAACTTGCAGATGCACTGTATCTCGACCAGGAAGCCTGGACGCGCGCCGCCATTCTGAATACGGCTCGTTGCGGTATGTTCAGCTCCGATCGTTCTATTCGTGATTATCAACAACGTATCTGGCAGGCAAAACGCTAAGGGAACGCATGGACAGCAAACGTCTTGATAACGCCGCCCTGGAGGCGGGAATTAGCCCAAACTACATTAACGCCCATGGCAAACCGCAGGCGATTCCTGCGGATACCAAGCAGCGTTTGCTGGAAGCCATGAACCGTACTGTCACCTTGAAAAAGGTGGCATTAACACCCGTGGCGAATGTGCTGGTGTTTACTTCTGGCACTCGCATGGCGACGGTACTGGAAGGAAACGGTGAATACACCTGGCATCTGACCACCGAAGAGGGCAAGCAGCATAAAGGGCATGCACAGGCAGGCAAAAAGATGCTGCTGCCTGCAACACTGCCGGAAGGCTATCACGATCTCACAGTCAGCCAGAATGAGCACCACTGGCAATGCCGCGTGATTGTCGCGCCAAAGCGTTGTTATGAACCAGACGCGTTGATGCGGGATGAAAAACTGTGGGGAGCGTGTGTTCAGCTTTACACCTTACGGTCGACGCATAACTGGGGCATTGGGGATTTCGGTGATTTACAACGCATGCTGGTGGATGTGGCAAAACGGGGTGGCTCGTTTATCGGCCTGAATCCTATTCATGCGCTGTATCCTGCGAATCCAGAAAGTGCCAGCCCGTATAGCCCGTCATCACGTCGTTGGTTGAACGTGATTTATATCGACGTCAACGCGGTTGACGATTTCTTGCTTAGCGATGAAGCGCAGACGTGGTGGAAAATGCCGACCACCCAGGCAACGTTGCAAGCGGCGCGAGATGCGCAGTGGGTCGATTATTCCACCGTTACCGTGCTGAAAATGGCTGCGTTGCGCATGGCGTGGAAGCAATTTTCTTTACGTGGCGCGCGGGACGAGCACGTCGTTGCCTTCCAGAAATTTGTGCAAGAAGGCGGCGATAGTCTCTACTACCAGGCGGCGTTCGACGCACTGCACGCTTATCAGGTGAAAGAAGATCAAATGCGCTGGGGCTGGCCGGTGTGGCCGGAAGGTTTCCGCGACGCCCATAACCCGGAAGTCAAAGCGTTCTGCACCGAACACAGTGATGAAGTGAATTTCTATCTGTGGTTGCAATACCTGGCTTACGCCCAGTTCGAGATGTGCTGGCAAACGAGCCAAAGCTTTAAAATGCCGATTGGCTTGTATCGCGATTTAGCGGTTGGCGTGGCGGAAGGGGGATCGGAAACCTGGTGTGACCGCGAACTTTACTGCCTGAAAGCTTCCGTGGGTGCGCCGCCGGATATTCTTGGCCCGCTCGGCCAGAATTGGGGTTTGCCACCGATGGACCCGCATGTGATTACCGCGCGTGCGTATCAGCCGTTTATTGAACTGTTGCGTTCCAATATGACCAGCTGTGGTGCGCTGCGTATTGACCACGTTATGTCGATGCTGCGTTTGTGGTGGATACCTTATGGTGAAACCGCAGACAAAGGCGCATACGTGCATTATCCGGTGGACGATCTGCTGTCGATACTGGCGCTGGAAAGTAAACGCCATCACTGCATGGTTATCGGTGAGGATCTCGGCACGGTGCCAGTTGAGATCGTCGGCAAGCTGCGTGACAGCGGGGTTTACTCGTACAAAGTGCTCTATTTCGAGCACGATCAGGAAAAACAGTTCCGCGCGCCGAAATCGTGGCCGAAACAATCCATGGCGGTTGCCACCACTCACGATTTGCCGACGTTGCGCGGTTACTGGGAAAGCGGCGATCTGACGTTGGGTAAAACCCTTGGTCTGTATCCTGATGAAGAGATGCTGACTGAGTTGTATCAGGATCGCGAGCGTGCCAAACAAGGTTTGCTGGATAGTCTGCATGAATATGGCTGTCTGCCAAAACGCGCAGGCCATAAAGCCTCGTTGATGGCGATGACGGCCACGCTAAATCGCGGGATGCAACGCTACATTGCTGATAGCAATAGCGCCCTGTTGGGTTTGCAACCGGAGGATTGGTTAGGTATCGCGGAACCTGTGAATATTCCGGGGACTAGCTATCAGTATAAAAACTGGCGGCGCAAGTTATCGACCTCGCTTGAGGAGATGTTCGCAGACGACGAAGTGAATAAGTTGCTGAAGGATTTGGATAAGCGGCGCAAGAAGAAGTAGTTCTGGTTCCCCTCACCCCGACCCTCTCCCAAAGGAGAGGGGGAAAACCAATCCCAATGGAGAGGGGAAAACACTCGATCAGTCCCCTCTCCTGGGGGAGAGGGTTAGGGTGAGGGCAACATAAATCAGGGCACAATAAATCAGTAGTACGAGTGCTCGCCACGCTGGTGCTCGGTCAAATCACGAACACCTTTCAGTTCAGGGAACTCTGCCAGCAGTTGTTTTTCGATGCCTTCTTTCAGGGTCACGTCTACCATTGAACAGCCGTTACAGCCGCCGCCGAATTGCAGAATCGCAAAACCTTCATCGGTAATTTCCATCAGCGTGACACGACCGCCGTGGCCTGCCAGCTGTGGGTTTACCGTGGCTTGCAGCATGTACTCAACGCGTTCCATTAACGGCGCATCATCAGAAACCTTACGCATTTTGGCGTTTGGCGCTTTCAGCGTCAGTTGTGAACCGAGTTGGTCGGTAACGAAATCAATTTCGGCATCTTCAAGATAAGGTGCGCTTAACTCATCCACATACGCGGTTAACTGCTCGAATTTAAGGGCAGTATCTGATGCTTCTACCGCATCCGGCGGACAGTAAGAAACCCCGCACTCCGCATTTGGAGTACCAGGATTAATGACGAATACGCGAATTTGCGTCCCTTCTTCCTGACCCGCCAACAGTTTGGCAAAGTGGGATTGTGCTGTATCGGAAATACGGATCATAACGATTGCTCAATAGTTGACTATTTTAGTCGGTTATAATACGCCCATCATCGAGGGTCTACAAGGTTCGACAAAGGCACCACACCTGGATAGTCGCCGCGCCCTGCTTTTTCAGCAACCGCGCAATTTCCGCCACCGTACTGCCCGTCGTGACGACATCATCCACAATAATTATATGGCGGCCTGCCACGGGAAAATCAACCCTGAAAGCGCCTTTTAGATTGTTGCGCCGCTGCCGGGCAGTGAGTTGATGTTGTGTTTGCGCGGCCCGAATGCGAATAATCCCCTTTGGGAAATAGTCACACTGTAGCCAGCGTGACAGCAAGTGTGCCAGTAGGTCACTTTGGTTAAAACCACGACGCCAGGCACGGCGTGAATGCAGTGGAACACTGACCATACAATCAGGTTTGCACCCGCTTTGAGTCCGTTTTGCCTCAAGCCCACGCAACATCATTAAACGCGCCAGAGCAGGTGCCAGTGCGACGGTGCCATTGAATTTGAATCGCTGGACGAGCCGATTGAGCGGGGGGCTGTAATCCGTGACGAACACAAGAGAATCCCACTCTGGAGGCTTTTGCACACAACGCCCGCAAGGCGAATGCGTATTGGCGCAGGGCAGCCCGCAGCATGGACAGCAGGGCGGTGGCGTGGGTAATGCCTGAGTACAACGCGAGCAAACTCCCCAATGCGCACAAGCAAGTGGCATCTGGCATAGCCAACATAGCCCTGGGATTGTTAGCATATTCGCCTCCTTGCTGAACAAAATGAGAACAGTAACTGATGAGTAAGCTTTGGTGGCAGACAAAAGGTGAAGGAAAAGACGATCTTGTGCTGCTGCACGGATGGGGATTGAACGCGGAAGTGTGGCATTGCATTTGCGAGGAATTAAGCTCGCATTTTCGCCTTCATCTTGTCGACTTACCCGGTTACGGTCGCAGCCAGGATTTTGGTGCGCTGACACTTGAGGAAATGGCCGAGACGGTATTGGCACACGCGCCGGAACGGGCAATTTTGCTTGGCTGGAGTTTGGGCGGGCTGGTGGCAAGCCAGATTGCGTTAACTCATCCGCAACGCGTGAGAGGACTGGTGACCATTGCATCCTCGCCTTGCTTCACTGCTCAGGGTGATTGGCCGGGCATCAAACCTGAAATTCTGGCGGGTTTCCAACAGCAATTGAGTGATGATTTTCAGCGTACCGTGGAGCGTTTTTTGGCGTTACAAACGCTGGGTACAGAAACCGCACGGCAGGATGCTCGCCGCCTGAAAGCTGTGGTTCTCGAGCAGCCAATGCCAAGTGTTGAGGTGCTAAACGGTGGCCTGGAGATCCTGAAAACGGCGGATTTACGCCAGCCGCTCAGCCAGCTAACACTGCCGTTTTTACGCTTGTATGGGCATCTTGATGGGTTGGTGCCCCGAAAAGTCGCGGGCTTGTTGGATGAGCTTTGGCCACAAAGTGAAGCGGTGGTTTTCCCTAAAGCCGCCCATGCGCCGTTTATTTCGCATCCGCAGGATGTTTGCCAGGTGCTGGAAGATTTTCAAAAGCGTCTTGAAGATTAAATAAAAAGGGCAGGATTCACATCCTGCCCTTTCTCATTCATTTCAGGCTCGTAGCGCCCAGACTTCGCGAATACATTTTTTACTTTCCGGGCAGCTTTTACAGCTTCCCGTCAGGCAGTCGTTTGGGTCTTCGGTGATGCGCATGGCTTTGCCCATCGCTTCAAGACGACTCAGCATCGCGTTAACCAGCGGCAACGGTGTGGAGAGCTGTTGGCTAATTTGCGTCGCATCCAGACGGCCTTGCAGCGCAAGTGCATCACGAATCTCAATTAAACTCGCCATGATATCCCCTTAGTGACAATCGCCCGTGGTGCTTTTACAGCACGCGGCTTCGACAGTTTTACGCGTCGTCATCAGGCTAACATCCACACGGCTACGCGCCCGGCGCAAACCACCTATCAACAGCACATTGAACAATACCACCGCGAGAATACAGACCAGACTGTATTGCGGATGCGCACTAAACGTCACGCTCTGGTAGTAAAGCGTAGAAAGCGAGTAAGCAATATTCAGCCCCCAAAGTACGGAGAACATCATCCAACCACGGCTCGATTCACGTGCCACTGCGCCCATTACGGAAATACATGGGATGTAGAGCAGAACGAAAATCAGGTAGCTGTAAGCCGCTGCTGCGCTGCCAAATTTGCTGCTCATGACGCCCATTGCTCCGCTTGCCATTTCGCCGTCGCCTTTACTGGCTTCGATTGGGTTGGCCAGCACGCTCAGGCTAAAGGTGTCTTTCAGACTCTGCCAGGTTTCTCCGGCGGCGGCACCTAACTCATCTGTCAGGCTGAAACTGGCGGCATCAAACGGTTCTTCATGCATATCTTCTGCGGTGTAGAGGGTGTTGAGTGTGCCAACCACCACTTCTTTCGCCATTGCTCCAGTGAACAGGCCAACGGTCGCCTGCCAGTTGTCTTCATGCACACCAATCGGCTTCAACAGCGGGGTGAGTACGCGGCTAACCGACGCCAGCGCAGAGTCGTTAATGTTGTCCACTTCTTTGCCGCTAAACGAGAAGCTATTCAGCGCACCGATGAAAATACTGACGATGACGATCACTTTACCGGCACGCAGCACGAAGCCTTTCAGGCGTTGCCAGGTTTGCAGCAACAAGCTTTTCAGGTGTGGGACGTGATACACCGGGAGTTCCATGACAAACGGCGTGGCTTCACCGCGCATGATGGTGTGTTTGAGCATCAGACCGGTAAGAATCGCCATCACAATGCCAAGAATGTAGAGCGAGAAGACGACCAACGCCCCCTGCTGACCGAAGAAGGCCGCAGCAAACACCGCAAAAATAGCCAGACGTGCACCGCATGACATAAACGGCGCCATCATGATGGTCATCAGGCGTTCACGTGGTGCGTCCAGCGTACGCGCACCCATTACCGAAGGGACGTTACAGCCGAAGCCGACAATCAACGGAACGAAGGATTTGCCCGGTAAGCCGAGCGACTGCATCAGGCGGTCCATAACAAATGCCGCGCGCGCCATGTAACCGGAGTCCTCAAGGAAGGAGAGGAACAGATACATCATGCCGATTTGCGGCACCAACGGCAGCACGGTGTTGATACCGCCACCGATACCCTGCGCGAGGAAAATTGTCAGCCAACCTGGGAAGTGCAATGTTGCACCTATCCACTGAATGCCGTGGATAAAGATAGCCGCAGAACCGCCGTCGAAAATCGGCTGCAACGCGCCGCCGATGTTAATCGCCAGCAAGAACATCAGATACATCACCAGCAGGAAGACAGGCAAGCCGAGGAAGCGGTTCAGGATAATTTTATCCATCATTGCGGTGAGGCGATGCGGTTCGGCGGTCAGACTGTTGCTGATGGAATCGCAGATGGCGGCGATGGTTTGATAACGCGCATCGGCAATCAGGAGTGCCGGATCTTCATTTTCTTCAGTCAGTTGGGTGCGAATGGCATCCAGCTTTTCAGCGGCTTGACCGGCATATTCACGGCTATAGATATCGCCTTCAAGCATTTGCAGGGCCAGCCATTGGCGTTGCTGCGCAGGCATATCCTCTGGCATTTCTGCTGCCAGTGTCCGGGCGTTTTCAAGTAATTTCGGTGGGTAAAGGACTAAGTCGGTATG
This sequence comes from Buttiauxella selenatireducens, assembly GCF_031432975.1. Lineage (GTDB taxonomy): Bacteria > Pseudomonadota > Gammaproteobacteria > Enterobacterales > Enterobacteriaceae > Buttiauxella > Buttiauxella selenatireducens. The sequence continues at coordinate 340,612 of NZ_CP133838.1, forward strand.
TGCATTAGGCTGACGGCGGTCAATTGCCAGCTTCAGGCCTTCCATGCCACGGCCACGAGTCGATACTAATGGAACCACCGGGCAACCAAGGCGTGCTGCAAGCGCATCGATATCAATACGAATGTTTTGTTTCTCGGCAATGTCGAGCATGTTGAGCGCGACCACGCATGGAATACCCAGCTCGAGAAGTTGCAGCGTTAAATACAGATTGCGCTCGAGGTTCGATGCATCGACCACGTTTATCAGCAAGTCTGCTTCACCGCTCAGAATGTAGTGGCAGGCGATTTGTTCATCGAGCGATGTCTGCGATGAGATGGTGGTCAGCGAGTAGGTGCCCGGCAAGTCGACCAGCGTGACTTGATGTGCAAGCGTTGAAAACTGACCTTCTTTACGTTCAACAGTAACGCCCGCCCAGTTACCCACTCGTTGGCGTGAGCCTGTGAGCTGGTTGAATAACGTGGTTTTCCCGGAGTTAGGGTTACCGATTAAGCCGATAGTTAATTTTTTCATTTTATTCGTGAACTTAAAGAAAATAGCAACGAGCGCGAGCGCTCACCCCGCCAGTCAGGCAATGGCTTCAACTTGCAGCAGTTCGAGATCTTTTTTGCGCAATACCAAACTGACGCGACGCGTTTCGATATGAATGGGATCGCCTAAAGGCGCGACACGTACAACGTTAAAGGACGAGCCTGGCAACATACCGAGTGATAATAATTTCTGGCGATATGAAGGGCTGATTTCGTTGGCAAAGCCGATAATTTTCCACGAGCTACTTGGCAAGAATCGCATAGGACCTACTTAGAGCTGGGCTCTTTAATTGCGCTAACGAGAAACGCTAACAAGAATTTTCTTTGGATGGAGGAGAATTAACGAACAAATCAATGATAATGAGAATGGTTTCTGTCTTCAATAAATATTTTTGTGATGAATAAGAGGGTGTGGCTTATTTCACTGGAAACAGAAGTTTATTTTATGGGAGGGTTTTGAAAGAGGGTTTTTATATAAAAATTAATAATAACAATGAGTTGTGTTTATTTTAAATTGATAAAGTTATTATTTTTTCTCTGTTAATGTTGTCTGGATATTTCAAGTGTTACGCATTTGATAAATATTAGTGCTGTTTTATATCGCGGTGAAAATTGATCTGCCGCAAATTATTAAATCAGACTTTTTCCGCTCTCTCCGGGTTAAGAGGAGAGAGCGGAATTAACAACGTGTATTAGCGTTTCTTGCCTAATGCCGCGGCCAGAGCGTCACTCATCGCAGAGTTACCGCTACTACTTGCGGCGTTATCACGCCCACGAGGTTTCTGCTGTTGTGCCGGACGGCGTTCGTTTTGCTCACGCGGTGCACTACCACGGCGGTTGGACTCGCCTGGCTGCTCATCAAGACGCATCGTGAGCGCAATACGCTTACGCGCCAGGTCCACTTCCATCACTTTCACTTTGACGATATCGCCGGCTTTCACCACTTTGTGTGGGTCATCGATGAATTTGTCTGAGAGCGAGGAGATATGAACTAAACCATCCTGATGAACGCCAATATCTACAAACGCGCCAAAATTGGTCACGTTAGTGACTGCGCCTTCCAGCACCATGCCAGGCGTCAGGTCGTTCATGGTTTCTACGCCATCAGCAAACTTCGCGGTTTTGAACTCAGGACGAGGATCTCGGCCTGGTTTTTCCAGCTCTTTGATGATGTCGGTAACTGTTGGTACGCCGAAACGTTCGTCGGTAAATTCACGGGCGCTCAGGCCGCGCAACGCTTCACCGTTACCCATCAAGTCCTGCAATGCTTGTTCGGTCGCGGCCAGGATACGCTCGACAACCGGATACGCTTCCGGGTGAACCGTTGAGGCATCCAGCGGGTTATCACCATGGTTTATGCGCAGGAAGCCCGCACACTGCTCGAAGGCTTTCGGCCCTAAACGGCTGACTTTAAGCAACTGTTGGCGGTTCTGGAAACGGCCATTTTCATCACGCCAGTTGACGATGTTCTGCGCCATCATGCGCGTTAAACCCGCGACGCGAGTTAACAATGGTACCGACGCGGTATTCAGATCCACGCCCACGGCGTTTACGCAGTCTTCGACGACCGCATCCAGCTTCTTCGCCAACTGCGACTGGCTAACATCGTGCTGATACTGGCCCACACCGATAGATTTCGGGTCGATTTTCACTAACTCTGCCAGCGGATCTTGCAGGCGACGGGCAATAGAAACCGCGCCACGAATCGATACATCTAAGTCAGGGAACTCCAGCGCCGCCAGTTCCGATGCGGAATACACCGAGGCACCCGCTTCACTGACAATCACTTTTTGCGCGGTGACTTTCGGGAATTGTTCTTGCACATCGAGGAAGAAACGTTCGGTTTCACGCGATGCCGTGCCGTTGCCGATGGCAACCAACTCGACGTTGTATTTCTCACACAGTGCTGCAACGACGACGGCGGCTTTCGCTGCCTGCCCGGTGTGCGGGTAGATGGTGTCGAAGGCGACCAGTTTGCCGGTTGAATCCACCACCGCCACTTTCACGCCGGTACGCAGACCTGGATCGAGGCCCATAGTCGCACGCAGGCCAGCCGGTGCCGCCATCAATAAGTCGTGCAGGTTGCGGGCGAAAACGTTGATTGCTTCGTCTTCGGCGCGTTCGCGCACGGTACCCATCAGCTCAGTTTCAAGGTGCATCAGCACTTTGATACGCCAGGTCCAGCTCACTACGGCACGACGCCAGGCATCTGCCGGAGCATTGCTCAGACGTAAACCAAGATGGTCGATAATCAGCTGTTCGCAATAGCTTTCACGCGGTGGCTCGTCGTGCTGAGGATCGGCATTCAGCGCGAGCTGCAAAATACCTTCGTTGCGGCCACGGAACATGGCGAGCGCGCGGTGAGAGGGAACGGTGGCAATCGGTTCGTGATGGTCGAAGTAGTCGCGGAATTTCGCGCCTTCCTCTTCTTTACCGCTCACCACATTGGCAACCAGATGCGCGTTCTTCCACAGATAATTACGCACTTTTGCCAGCAGCGCCGCATCTTCGGCAAAGCGCTCCATCAGAATATAGCGTGCGCCATCGAGGGCGGCTTTGGTATCAGCAACACCTTTGTCGGCATCAACGAAACGGGTGGCTTCTTCTTCTGGTGTGTGTGACGGCTCGTTCCAGAGCAATTCAGCCAGTGGCTCAAGACCGGCTTCAATCGCAATTTGTCCGCGCGTACGACGTTTTTGCTTATACGGTAAATAGAGGTCTTCGAGCTCGGTTTTGCTCAGCGTGCCATTGATGGCCGCGGCGAGTTCGTCACTCAATTTACCTTGTTCGGTAATGGATTTGAGGATGGTCTGGCGGCGATCTTCGAGTTCGCGCAGATAGCCCAGACGAGTCTCCAACTGACGCAGTTGAGTGTCGTCCAGCCCGCCGGTGACTTCCTTACGATAACGTGCAATAAACGGCACGGTATTCCCTTCATCCAGCAGGCGAACGGCGGCATCAACCTGTTCATTTTTGGCTTTTAGCTCGCTGGCGATAATGCGGCAGAGTGAATCATTCATCATGGGTTTGTCATCTGTCCAGGTAGAAATTTCAAGGCATAGTTATACGGATTGGAGGGGGGAAATGCCAGTCGCAGCGCCCGAGAGATAACGAATCAGACGCTTCTGGTACTGGCCTGTGGGCTATTTCACATACTCGATATTATTGACGTACCACTGCGCTTCACCTGCGGGTGTTTGCACAATGGCGAGGTCGCCCACTTCTTTTTTCAGTAGGGCGCGAGCCATCGGGGAGTCGATAGAGATGTAATCTTTGCGCCCAAAGATTTCGTCATACCCCACGATACGAAAACGCAGCTGATTTCCGTCGTCGTTTTCAATTTCCACCCACGCGCCAAAGAACACTTTTCCTTCTTGCTGCGGGGAATAGTCGACAATTTTCAATTGTTCGAGGCATTTCGTGAGATATCGCACTCTGCGATCTATTTCTCGCAGTCTTTTTTTGTTGTACTGGTAGTCGGCATTTTCACTGCGATCGCCAAGACTTGCCGCCCAGGTGACCTTTTTTGTCACCTCCGGACGCTCTTCTCGCCACAAAGCGTCCTTTTCTTGTTTTAGCTTTTCATAGCCTTCGCGGGTAATTAATGGCGTTTTCATCATCAAGCCTTGAATGAGTAGCACAATAAAGGTGATTTAAACCGAAATATCAGGGTGATGGCAATCCCAGAAATTTGCGAACCAAGTCATCATTTTTGGTTAAAAAGAGTCTATAACCATCTGTTTAATATGCTTTGTAACAATTTCGACTAGAATATATACCAGATTTGACTGGTCGTAACGCCGCAGTTTTTTAAGAATACGCACTCACTGTTCGAGCCTTTGGGAGTATAAGAATGCAAGAGAACTATAAGATTCTGGTCGTGGATGACGACATGCGCTTACGTGCGCTGCTTGAACGTTATCTCACCGAACAAGGCTTCCAGGTCCGTAGCGTTGCTAACGCAGAACAGATGGATCGCCTGTTAACCCGTGAATCCTTCCACCTGATGGTACTTGACCTGATGTTGCCGGGCGAAGATGGCTTGTCTATCTGCCGCCGTCTGCGCAGCCAAAGCAACCCAATGCCAATCATTATGGTTACCGCGAAAGGCGAAGAAGTTGACCGTATCGTGGGGCTGGAAATTGGTGCTGACGACTACATTCCAAAACCATTTAACCCACGCGAACTGCTGGCCCGAATCCGTGCCGTTCTGCGTCGTCAGGCTAACGAACTGCCAGGTGCACCTTCTCAGGAAGAAGCGGTTATTGCCTTTGGTAAGTTTAAGCTGAACCTCGGTACTCGTGAGATGTTCCGTGAAGACGAGCCTATGCCATTAACCAGTGGCGAGTTCGCGGTGCTGAAAGCGCTGGTGAGCCATCCGCGTGAGCCGTTGTCACGCGATAAATTGATGAACCTGGCGCGTGGCCGTGAGTACAGCGCGATGGAACGCTCTATCGATGTGCAGATTTCTCGTCTGCGCCGCATGGTTGAAGAAGACCCTGCGCACCCACGCTACATCCAGACCGTATGGGGTCTGGGCTACGTATTTGTGCCGGACGGTTCTAAGGCATGAGGCGAGTCCGCTTCTCCCCCAGAAGCTCGTTTGCCCGCACGCTGTTATTGATCGTCACCTTGCTGTTCGTCAGCCTGGTGACGACCTATCTTGTGGTGTTGAACTTCGCCATTCTGCCGAGCTTGCAGCAGTTTAATAAGGTATTGGCTTACGAAGTCCGTATGCTCATGACCGATAAACTGCAACTCGAAGATGGTACGCAACTGGTGGTTCCGCCTGCATTTCGGCGTGAAATCTACCGTGAGTTGGGAATTTCTCTGTATTCCAATGAAGCGGCGGAAGACGCGGGTTTGCGCTGGGCGCAGCATTACGAATTCCTCAGCCATCAAATGGCGCAGCAATTGGGTGGCCCAACAGAAGTGCGTGTTGAGGTTAACAAGAGCTCGCCAGTTGTCTGGCTGAAGACGTGGCTGTCGCCAAATATCTGGGTTCGTGTCCCCCTGACGGAAATTCATCAGGGCGATTTCTCGCCGCTGTTCCGCTATACGCTTGCAATAATGTTGCTCGCGATTGGTGGTGCGTGGCTGTTTATTCGTATTCAGAACCGACCCTTGGTTGACCTTGAGCATGCCGCTTTGCAAGTCGGTAAAGGCATTATTCCGCCGCCATTGCGCGAATATGGCGCGTCGGAGGTGCGTTCAGTGACCCGGGCCTTCAACCATATGGCCGCAGGTGTGAAACAGCTCGCCGATGACCGCACGTTATTAATGGCGGGGGTCAGCCACGATTTGCGCACGCCGCTTACTCGTATTCGTCTGGCAACAGAGATGATGAGTGAAGAGGATGGCTATCTCTCTGAATCGATTAACAAAGATATCGAAGAGTGTAATGCGATAATCGAGCAGTTCATCGATTACCTGCGTACCGGGCAAGAGATGCCGCTGGAAATTGCCGATCTCAATAGTGTATTGGGTGAAGTGGTGGCCGCAGAAAGTGGCTATGAGCGCGAAATTGATACCGATCTGCAAGCTGGTGAATTGCTGGTTAACATCCATCCGTTATCCATCAAACGCGCAGCCGCGAATATGGTAGTGAACGCGGCGCGATACGGTAATGGTTGGATTAAAGTCAGCAGTGGCGGCGAGCTAAACCGCGCCTGGTTCCAGGTGGAAGATGACGGCCCAGGGATTAAACCTGACCAGCTTAAGCACCTGTTCCAGCCTTTTGTGCGTGGCGATAGCGCGCGTAGCACCAGCGGAACCGGTTTGGGGCTGGCCATCGTGCAGCGCATTATCGACAACCATAACGGCTTGTTGGATATCGGCGTTAGCGAGCGGGGCGGTTTGCGGATACGGGCTTATCTGCCAGTACCGATGAAGAAGTCTCCTCAACCTCTCAATGGTGAGAGGGAATAAAAAAAGCCTTCCCAGCAGGGAAGGCTTTTTAGTTTTTAGGTCAGGTCGAATTAAATCTTCGGCCCAGCACTAACAAGCGCTGCCCCCGCAGGGGTGTCGGTGTATTTCTCGAAGTTTTCGATAAACAACGTAGCCAGTTGCTCGGATTTTTCCTGCCACATTTCTGGTGATGCGTAAGTGTTCCGTGGGTCCAGGATATGGCTATCAACGCCTTCCAGTTCTGTTGGAACAGCAAGGCCAAAGATTGGCAGCGTGAAGGTTTCGGTGTCGTCCAGAGAACCATCCAGAATGGCATCAATAATCGCGCGCGTATCTTTGATAGAAATACGTTTGCCGGTGCCGTTCCAGCCGGTGTTAACCAGATAAGCCTGAGCACCCGCCGCTTGCATGCGTTTCACCAGCACTTCTGCATATTGTGTCGGATGCAGAGACAAGAATGCAGCGCCGAAACAGGCTGAGAAAGTCGGGGTGGGTTCAGTCACGCCGCGTTCAGTACCCGCCAGTTTAGCGGTAAAGCCCGACAGGAAGTGGTACTGCGTTTGATTTGCCGTCAGACGGGAAACCGGAGGCAGAACACCAAAGGCATCAGCGGTCAGGAAGATAACTTTGTTGGCGTGACCCGCTTTAGAGACCGGTTTAACGATGTTATCGATATGGTAAATCGGGTAGGAAACACGGGTGTTTTCGGTTTTGGAACCGTCATCAAAATCGATAGAACCGTCATCGCGAACGGTTACGTTTTCCAGCAGTGCATCACGGCGAATCGCGTTAAAGATTTCCGGTTCTGCTTCTTTGGATAAACGAATGGTTTTCGCGTAGCAACCGCCTTCAAAATTGAACACGCCGTCATCGTCCCAGCCATGTTCGTCATCGCCAATCAGGCGGCGTTTTGGGTCGGTAGATAGCGTAGTTTTGCCGGTGCCGGACAGACCAAAGAACACCGCCACATCACCTTTCTCACCGACGTTTGCCGAGCAGTGCATAGAAGCAATGCCTTTCAACGGCAGCAGGTAGTTCATGATAGAGAACATGCCTTTCTTCATTTCGCCGCCGTACCAGGTCCCGCCAATCAATTGCACGCGCTCGGTCAGATTAAAAGCGATGAAGTTTTCAGAGTTCAATCCCTGCTCTTTCCATTGTGGGTTAGTGCATTTCGCACCATTCATCACCACAAAGTCAGCTTTGAAGGTTTCTAACTCTTCGTCAGTTGGACGGATGAACATGTTCTTAACGAAATGAGCCTGCCAGGCCACTTCGGTAATAAAACGTACGGAGAGGCGGGTATCCGCGTTAGCACCGCAGAAAGCATCAATAATAAAGAGGCGTTTGCCAGAGAGTTGTTGGGTGACGAGTCCTTTCAGATGCTGCCAGGTTTCTTCGCTAAGCGGTTTATTATCGTTTTTACCCTCGCCAGTGTCTGCCCACCAGAGGGTATCGCGCGTCGTGTCGTCACGGACAATGTACTTATCTTTCGGGGAACGGCCGGTAAAAATACCGGTATCAACAGCAATCGCACCGAGGTTTGTTTCTATGCCGCGCTCAAAACCTTGCAGGTTGGGATTGAGTTCCTCGCGGTACAACGTGTCGTAATCAGGGTTATAAATCACTTCACTTGCGTCATGAATTCCATAAGCCTTGAGATCTTGCGGGGTTATGCCTTTAACTCGCATTTCACTGCTCCTTAGCCAATTTGTACTGCTTAATATTGTAGGGTTGTTTATGGGTTGTTAACCGCGACACTTATCATAGATTTGAGCATCCACTCGAATCCATATAGCGGAAAACGCTGTGAAGCGAGTCGCAACGGGGTGAGAGTATGGCAGGAAATGCTGGCTCGGCAGGGAAAATATTCTGAATATGTTAAAAAATAGTGCGATTAACGGACGAGGTGTGAGCGAGAGCGCATTCGTGTGCAAATGATGAAACACTTTGAGTCTGAATGCCTCACTCCGGCTGTCTCTTAGTCACATCTTTGAGACAAGCATGGGTTGTTTATGTCGGAAGCGGTGAAGTTTCCGTTCACCCGAAGCCTTTCGATATATGCAGTCACCGAACCGGTGAACGTCATAGGGGAACCGTCGCTCCCCTATGGACCCCGACTCCCGGCAAATAAATCGCCGCTACGCGGTAAACACCGTTTTTCACCCAACATTCAGGGTCGTTCGCGATTCGTTCCCGACGATCGCTCTCTTTCGCCGCTCCCGGCGGCTCAACCCCGACTGAAGGGCAAAAAACGGCGCGATTTAAGCCGGACCCAAAGTCAACGTCAAAACCTAAGTTCAAAAGCCGAAACGGTTTTGACCTTGTCCCCGGTATAAATTGCCCCAGTGTTCCCCATAAGTCAGGGTGGCGTGGTCGGGAACCACGCCAGTGAGCGTGGTCGGGAACCACGCCAGTGAGCGATCGTAGGGAACGAGTCGCGAACGACCCTGAACGTTGGGGATAAGCTGGGGTTTACCGCGAAGCGGCAATTTAAAACCGGGCGCCGAGGTCGCCAGGAGGATGGCGTAATCCTCCTGGCACGTTCACCGTTAACGACGGTTACAGAGATAATCAGTCGCACGGGTGAACGGAAAACCGGTGAAGCAAACAGATCTCACCGTGACAGACCTCCCCCAGGAGAGGGAGAAGGCTAAAGTGAGGTCAGGAAATCAATGAACCTGAGGATCTGCCGGGGAGGCGTTGTTGCGGATCTCAGCGATGTCCATGGAATTGAACACGTAATGGTTGCCGCAATAATCACAGTTCATGTCGATTTCACCTTCGTCTGCAATAATGCTGTTTACTTCTTCATCAGGCAGAGTTTTTAGTGCATCGGCACAGCGTTCACGTGAACACGTACATTTAAATTCGACCGTCTGCGGATCGTAAAGCGTCACTTCTTCTTCGTGGTACAAGCGCCACAGCACATCGTTGGCCGGTAACGTCAACAACTCTTCAGCCTTGATGGTTTCGGTCAGTGCTGCCAGGTGATTGAAATCATCTGCCTGAGCATCTTGTGCTGGCAGAACTTGCAACAGCATGCCGCCTGCAGCAGGTTTGCCTTCAACATCGCCGGTGCGGATGAACAGGCGCGTCGGTAACTGCTCGGAACGTAAGAAGTAATCTTCCAGACACGCTGCCAGAGTATCGCCTTCAAGCCCTACGACGCCTTGATAGCGCTCGCCTTCAGCTGGCGTAATCGTGATCACCAGATAGCCGTTGCCCACCAGAGTTTTCAAGTCCGCATCAGCAGGGATTTCACCTTTAAAACGCGCAACACCGCGCATTTGCTGGTTATTATTGCCGTTAATCACTGCCAGGCTCATTGGGCCGTCACCCTGCAATTGCACGGTAATATCGCCGTCAAATTTTAGGGTTGCAGTCAGCAGGCTGGTGGCGACCAGCAATTCACCGAGAATCGTTTTAACGGGAGCAGGATAATCATGGTTTTCCATGATGTGCTGCCAGGTGTCGGAAACCGTTACCAGTTCACCGCGCACGGCGAAGTTTTCAAACAGGTAACGATGTAATTGGTCTTGTTGAGCCATAGTTTTCTCTCATTCAGATAGCAACTATTCGTTGCCACCGTGTTTAAATTTCATCAAATCGCGACGCTCTTTTTTATCGGGGCGACGGTCGGGGTGGGGCATAGTCAGCGCATTCATCTTGCGTGCCAGCGCCACTTTTTCCCGCTTAGTAATACTTTCTGCTGTCTCTTCATATAGCTGCGAGGCATCCGTGGCCGGGCGACGCTGCTCAGTGACAGCCAGTACTTTGACAGTTTTCTCGTCATTTCCCTGGCGTAGCGTCAGCATGGCATTCAGCTCAACGATTTTACTCGGCTTGCTGCGCTGGCCGTTGTAATGCACCTTGCCGCCCTCTACCATTTCCCGGGCAATCGCGCGGGTTTTATAAAACCGCGCCGCCCACAGCCATTTGTCGAGACGCACACCTTCAGACGATTTTTCTTTCATCACGACTCCTTAAACATCAACTTCGGGAGTAGCCGGCGATAGTCGTTCAATGCAGGATGGCGTTGATAGGTTTTGTCGGACTGGCCTGAATCGGGATTGGTCACACCCAGACAATAGCGAATGCCGAACTTCGCGGCGGAATCCAGAATCGGTTCGCTATCATCGATAAACAGCGTTCTCTCAGGTTCCAGCCCGGTATGTTCAGCAACAGCCTGCCACAACCGCTGATCTTCTTTCGGATAACCAAATGTGTGGGTGGAAAGTAATAAATCAAGGTGCTGAGCTAAACCTGTATGTTCGAGTTTGACCGCCAGATTATGTGGATGCGCGTTCGTCAATAAAATGCGGCGCTTCCCGCAGGATTTCAGGGCGTCAAGGAACGGAACGGTATCTTCACGTAACACTGCGTTTGGCCCTTGCGCGGTTGTCATCGCACAAATATCCAAACCCAGACGCTCACTCCAGTAATCCAGACAGTACCAGTTTAGTGTATGTTGCACGGCGTGATATTCCTGACGAATCAGCTGATGTGCTTCATCAAGTGGAATCGCTCTTTGCTGACTGACACATTCTGGTACCAGTTTTTGCCAGAAGTGATTATCGAACGCGAGATCCAACAACGTGCCGTCCATATCCAGCAAGACGGTATCGACATCTTGCCAGGCAATATCAATATGCATAGGGGTCTTGGCCTGATTAAAAGAGACTGCGTGACAGGTTAGCACAACCTGTCACGCGAAGTTTAGAACAGCGGGCGTACAGCGGAGATCGCGGTCAGCGATGGATTCATGCAGTTGTCATAGTACTGCTGGATTTGCGCCAGACGGTTGCGGCTGCGGCGATATCGACAAATTGCCAGCGCACCGTTAACGAGTAGACAAACAATCATACCGATAAGCAGTAGCGTGGTACTGATGTAACTCCACAGGCCGCTGCTGTCCGGGACCCGGTGCAGTGAAATATGCTTCGTCCCGTTCGCATCTTGTCGAATGCCCGTAATAATTCCTTCGGCTTTAAACGGTGTTTTGAGAAGCATATCGGCTAGCCGTTGGAACTCCGTCCATTGTTCCTGCGCCGGAATGTCATACAACGGAACCGGTGGTAAAGGTTGGTCTACCAGGTCGCTGCCTTCGTCACTCATGATCACATATCCGCCAGGCGCTGGGCTATTGAGAGCCTGTGCCGCGCGAGACGTTTCTCGGATAAAGAACGGTGCTGTAGACGTGGTAACCAGATTATCCAGCGACTCGGCACTGACCGGACGCAGCAGAACATTCACGCCGGTGAGTTTTCCTGAATCCGCTTTTTTGGTCAGGGTATCCCAATCTTTCGTGTTGCCCAGGTTCACCAGGGCATTTTTCAGCCGGATACATTCGTCATCAGTGGTGCAAAGCGCCTGGGTTTTCAGAACAATGCCAGCGAAATCATCCAGTAACACCATGCCTGATTTCTGAATGGCACTGCGTAACTGTGGGTTAACTTTAGAGTCATTGCTGGGCTGCGGATGAATTTGCCCGCTGACGGCCTGCGTCAATGCCGTGGCTTTGTCCATGATATCTGATTCTGGCACCGGCAGAGCCGGAGCGGTATTCCAGATGATTTGTGAACAATCAAATGGGGTAAACGGATACGTTTGACGTGCGGTGTAGTTATCTGGCGTGTGGATATTACACATACCCGTACCGTTTACTTTCAACGTGTCGCCAACCCGGAGCGTTTTTTTATCGAGATCAGCCACCGTTTTGGCTTCGATAGTTTGCGCGCCTTCCAACCAGGACATACTCAGTTTAAGCGGCATTTCTAACGGAACCCAGACAGTCAACATTGTCAGCACCAACAGGCTGCCCATGGCAATCACCAGGTTGCGCACCCAATGTTGAATCGGGAAGTTGCGGACTTCATCATGCAAAGACAGAAAACGCCCCTGGCGAAGCACATGACGGTCGAGATAAATATCAATATCTGTTTTTTGCCCAAGATCCTGAGCAATGTAGGGTTGCCAGTGTGCAGGGTAAATCAGGTCGATTATCCCTAACGAGATATTGTTAATCTGTTCCTGATTCGACTCACCGAAAAGTCCCCAACGCTTAGGCGTACCACGTAAGCAGTGGACTTCACGCAGTGCATTTTTTGTCGGAGGAGCGAACAAACCCCACAGACTTGCCGCCAGCAGCATAAAGGCACCACCCACTAACCACGGTAAAACAACCGATGGGGTCACGAGGCACAAAAACAGCATTATGAAAGCTACACAAATGAGAATGGCTTCGCGCAGCCCATCAGGACGGCTTAGCGCGTATTCTTCAGGTGTTTCCTGACGGATATTCAGCAGCTCTATTTGTTCGCTTTCTTCGCCGCGAATGGATGCCTGACTGTGAGGGTTTTTCTCAAGAGCGAAACCAAAGTTTTCGCTGCTGTAGTCGATAAGGGTATGCCCGTTAAGGGAAATCACTAACGGCATGGTTTCAGTACGAATCAACTCAACGTAGTTATCGTTGGTAATGTATTGTTCCCAGAATGGCGGAAGATGCACTTCTACAGAATCGAGGTAATAACGCCACTTATTAGGATCGTCTGTGGATAAGCCATATCGGGTGATGGAGCGTGTGAGCGACAGCGCAGTGTTACTCAACGCATTGAGAACCAGTTTGGTCGGCGCGGCACTGGCGCCAGAGGGCCCCACGATATCCTGCGTGCGGGATAAAGATTCAATGTAGTTTTCAACCGCGGCGCGTTCTTCAGCGGTCAGCTTGCGTGAGGTCGCGCCACTAAATGATTGTGCTTGTGATACTCGAGCGCGTAAGCGCAGGCTGCGCCAAATTAGCCACCCCGCAATTAAGATGCAGGCCAGCATAGCAGCTAAAAGAAGTAATAAGGTGCTCATGCTTTCCCCATCAAACACTCGTTTTCTTATTAAAACGCAGCAAGTTGCACCCCTGACAGCATTCGGGTGCTTATCCAACGGACGTCAAACGAGATAGCTGTTGGCAACATTCACTCGTCCGAGTCACATACTCACGTTAGTTTATCGAAACTCGTTCTCTTCCTGCCGCGATTAAACTCAAATTATGTAGGGCATAGAAGTATTTATCGGCAGCCATGACACCATTCTTGAGACATTTTTTTGTACATAGCGTGCTGTAACATAATGTTAGCAAAGCGACTTTACGAGAAATATCAGCAAATTCCTATTTCAATTACAGCCTATTGACATGTAGCAGAGACTTTGAAAAATCACTTAAAGTTACAGAAATGTAAATAATAACGAATGTTCATTGCGTGAGATATGTGGCATACCGCACAATGACGTACCTGCATTTACTGTTAGCCCAGCCACGATGAGTAAACCATTACAAAAACCGACCATTTTACATGTTGAAACCGTGGCCCGTTCACGCCTGTTTAATGTCGAAACGGTGGACCTGGAATTTAGCAACGGTGTGCGCCGCGTTTATGAGCGGATGCGTCCGTCTGCGCGTGAAGCTGTCATGATAGTACCTATCATCGATAACCATGTGATTTTGATTCGTGAATACGCTGTTGGAACCGAATCTTATGAGCTTGGGTTCTCTAAAGGATTAATCGATCCAGGAGAAACCGTCTTTGAAGCAGCGAACCGTGAGTTGAAAGAAGAGGTTGGATTTGGCGCTAATCAGCTGACATTCTTGAAAAAACTGACGATGGCACCGTCCTATTTCTCGAGCAAAATGAACATTGTTATTGCTGAAGACCTCTATCCCGAATCGCTGGAAGGTGACGAGCCAGAAGAGTTGCCGCAAGTTCGTTGGCCGCTGGAATCGCTGCTTGATTTGCTCGATGAGGAAGATTTTAGCGAAGCGCGAAATGTAAGTGCGCTTTTCTTAGTGCGGGAATGGCTGAAAGAGCAGGGGCGTTTGTAACCCCGTTTTAACTCACCCGCCTCAAGTGAGGCGGGCGACGTCAGGATCTAGAACAACTCGTGGCTCTCGCCGTTATCAATTATCGTGGTACCCACTTCATGCACTGCCTGCTGCGTAGGTTGAGTGCCTTCAATAAAGTACTCCGCACGACTACTCCCGCCATTCGCCAATTGCCCTGTATAACGGTCAATATTGACGGTGACGATACCCGGCGGCGGCGTTAACGGTTCTTCTGGTACACCTTCCAGAACGACTTTCATAAAGTCATCCCATGCCGGTTGAGCACTCTTCGCCCCACCTTCGTAACCCGAGATTTGATCTTTGATAGCACCTGATGCGGATGTCCGTCCCAGATCACGACGGTGATCGTCAAAACCAATCCATACGGATGTCACCACACCTGGCCCGTAACCTGAGAACCATGCGTCTTTCGAGCTGTTCGTGGTACCGGTTTTACCGCCAATATCGTTACGCTTCAGGTCACGACCTGCACGCCAGCCGGTGCCTTGCCAGCCGGGTTCGCCATAAATATTGGAGTTAAGCGCACTTTTTATCAGGAACGCCAACGGCGTGTTAATGACATGCGGTGCGTACTCTGGCGGGCTGCTTTGGGCGACCAGTTCGCTATTGGCTTGTTCAAGCTTCGGCATTGGAACGCTGGCGTTCTGCTGTTCCTGAGACTGCGCGACGTCTTCAACATTCTGATTTTCCAGCACGTTAGACTTCTGTGTTTCGCCGTAAATCACAGGAATATCGCAATCAGGGCAGGCGATTTTCGGCTTCGCTTCAAAGATCGTGCCGCCAATTTCATTCTCAATTTTTGAGATGTAGTACGGGTCAACCAGGAAACCACCGTTAGCCATAACGGAATAACCGCGAGCGACCTGCATCGGCGTGAAGGAGGCCGAGCCAAGTGCCAGAGATTCGGTATGCACAATGTTCTGCGCAGGGAAGCCGAAGCGCTGCAGATACTCTGCTGCGTAGTCAACACCCATAGCTCGCATCGCACGCACCATCACCACGTTCTTCGACTGGCCAAGGCCCTGACGCAATCTGATTGGGCCTGCATACTCTGGTGGAGAGTTTTTCGGACGCCAGTCGGAACCGGCACCGGCATCCCAGCGAGAAATCGGCACATCGTTCAGCACGCTCGCCAGAGTCAGGCCTTTATCCATTGCCGCGGTGTAAAGGAACGGTTTGATGTTGGAACCCACCTGACGCAATGCCTGAGTGGCACGGTTGAATTTGCTCTGATTGAAGTCAAAGCCACCAACCAACGCCACAACAGCACCGTTCTGTGGATTGATAGAAACCAGTGCTGAGTTCACGTCCGGGACTTGCCCAAGCCACCAATTCTCATCAACTTTACGAACCCAGATTTGTTGCCCCGCCTGCACCACATCCGTCACTTTACGTGGCGTTGGGCCTTGTGCGGTGTCAGAACGATAAGGGCGCGCCCAGCGCATTCCATCCATATTGATAGAAACGGCGCTGCCATCAGCCATCAATGCTGTCGCTTCCGCCGGGGTTGCCTGAGTAATCACGGCAGGGAACAGCGGGCCGTAGACGGGGAGATTCTTTAACGAATCAACAATCTTAGTTTTATCCCACGGGGTTTCGCCTACTTTCCACAGCACATTCGATGGGCCACGGTAACCGTGACGCATATCGTAAGCCATGACGTTATTGCGTACGGCTTGTTGAGCGGCTTGCTGAGTTTTACGCGTGATGGTGGTGTAAACCTTATAACCATCTTCGTAGGCTTTCTCGCCATAACGCGCCACCATATCCTGGCGCACCAGCTCAGAAAGGTACGGTGCAGAGAATGCGATTTCTGGCGCGTGATAGTTAGCGTCGATTGGCTGGTTACGCGCCTCGTCGTATTGCGCCTGAGAAATGTAGTTTTCGCTCAACATACGCGATAACACGACATTACGACGGGAAGTGGCGCGGTCCATTGAGTAAAGCGGGTTAAAAGTTGACGGTGCTTTTGGCAACCCGGCAATCACCGCCATTTCGCTTAGTGTCAGCTGATCAATCGACTTACCAAAATAGACCTGGGCTGCGGCCCCGACACCATAGGCGCGGTACCCGAGATAAATCTTGTTGAGGTATAACTCGAGGATTTCATCTTTGGTCAGCAACTGCTCAATACGAATCGCCAGGAACACTTCTTTTATCTTACGCATCAGAGTGCGTTCAGGGCTCAAGAAGAAGTTACGTGCCAGCTGTTGCGTGATGGTACTTGCACCTTGAGATGCATGACCAGAAAACAGCGCCACGCTGGCGGCACGGAAGATCCCGACAGGATCCACACCATGGTGTTCGTAGAAGCGACTGTCTTCTGTCGCAATAAAAGCTTTCACCATCACTGGCGGGATTTGATTGAGCGTCACCGGAATACGGCGCTTCTCACCGTATTGAGCAATAAGCTCACCATCAGCGCTATAAACCTGCATTGGGATCTGGAGCCGCACGTCTTTAAGCGTGGCGACATCAGGCAACTGCGGCTCAATAAATTTGTAGAGCCCGAAGATCGAGCCTGCTCCCAGCAGAATGCAACACACTGCAAGGATTAATAAATACTTTACGAACTTCACCTTAGATTTCCCATTACGTTTCCATTGGGCAGTTTATAAACAACCGCGCGGTAGTATAAAGGCAAGCCAGTGGCATTGGTATGGCATTTTCCTCGCACGGCGATAAGGAGATCGTAATCATGATGTTCGCAACCTGGCAAATAGGCCTGGATATTCAACATACAAGCATGCGTGCGGTGGCGGTTCAACGCCAACGGCAAGGGTGGCAGCTTCGGCATTGGTGGCAACTTCCTTTGCCCGAAGGAACCTTTCGCGATGGTTTGTTAATGAATACGGAAGCATTCGCTAACGCTTTGCTGGACTGGCGAAAAGAATTGCCGGTGCGCCATCAATTGCGTGTCTCTTTTCCAACCCAGCGAACATTGCAACGCCCCATTCCCGCGCCTGACAAACGTCTGGCTGAGCCTGCAAGTGACGCGTATATCGCATCAACAACCGCCCGGCAGCTGCAAATGACACCCGCTCAATTGTGCTGGGATTATTTAGCGTCACAAGATGTTGCTGACCCGTATTTGATAGTAGCTGCGCGTCAGACAGATGTCGCTGCGTTGATAAAAAGTCTGGCAGTGGTAAAGCTTTTTCCGGCAACTCTGACCCCTGGCGCGAGTGCATTGCCAGCGCTTACTGCGCCCTGTCATTTAGAGAAATGCGAGTATTTGGTGCATCGCGAAGAGCATCACTGGTTATGGGCTTCAACCGAAACCACGCCACGTTGGGGATGGGCTGATACCCATGTCGTACCCACGATTAGCGATTTGTGCCAGCAACTTAAAACCGAGCCGGAGAAGGTGGCGCTGAGTTTCGCGCAGCCCGAGTCACAGCCGGTGGGGGTTTTACCATTGGATGCGTGGTCCGCACTTTCACGCTTGCAACCGCCGTTGCCACGTCATGGTGGAGTATTTACGGTTGCGATAGGGCTGGCCATTGGCAGGGTGTCCCGATGAGCGCGTTGATTAATTTGTTGCCATGGCGCCAGACGCTGCGCCAGCAGAAGGTGCGCCGTTGGAGTGTTTTACTTGCTCTGGTTTTAATACTCGTGCCCCTCATAGCTTTTGCCGGGCAGCAGTTAACGGCATGGAAAGTCAGTCAGCACCAGACTCAAAGTGAATACCTCGCAAATACACTCCCCGCATTAGAGACCCTTTATCAGCAACGGCTGGGGTTCGAAGAGCAGCAAAGAAAACTCCTGCAGTTGCAGCAAATTCGTGATGTGCAGCAACGGGCTGTGCAAATTTGGGAGCAGCGATTGGTTCGGCTGGCAGAGGGGTTGCCTGCCGGTTCCTGGCTGTCCTCACTGACCCTGCAAAATGGGCGATTTGAGCTCAAGGGGCATGCAACGGATCTGGATGATATGCACAGGCTGGAAAAGGTACTCGCGCAGCTTGACGGTGTTGCTGCCGTTCAGGCAGGCGCGGTTCAGCATGAAGCACAAGGTGGATACGGCTTCGGTGTCACACTCATGCTTTCAGAGGTGGAAAATGCACGGGTTCATTGAGCGCTGGCTAAGTGGGGCGCGTTGGATACGCATTGCAACGTTTACCTGCATAACAAGCATGGCGGCGCTTGCCTCTGGGCTGTTTCTGATACTGCCGCAGAACTCTCAGATTCAACAGCTGCAAGCGCACTGCGAGCAAATGAGTCAACAGCTGGCGCGGTTAAGACACAAAATCCAGCAGTTGGCTGAACTTAAACAACCTGTTTCGCCATTGAAGGCACCGCTGTTTTCCGTGACGGACTTTGTCAGTCAAGCGGGAGGACAGCTAGTGAAGTGGCAGCCTGACGATAAAGGCGCAGTGCTGAACATGCTGGTTCCATGGGAGAAACTACCGGGATTATTCATACGGCTTGCCGAATATCGTGTTGTGGCAAACCACTCGTTCACCATCACGGCGCAAGGGGAGTTGCTCAGTCTGGTGATGGCTATGGAGTTCGCTGATGAACCGTAGCATTGGTGGGTTGGTCTTTCTGGTTATTTCCTCAGCGTGGGCGATACCACCAAACCCGTTTCTGCCACATATTTCGCCTTGTGAAAGCCTGTCTGCCCAACTTGGGCGTTGGACGTTAAAGGGCGTTATCAATTCAACTGAGACCAGTACGGCTTTGATGCTCGACCCTCAAGGTGTATGGCGGCGTATTAAGCCAGATAGCGTGCTCTTTAAAGGCGCGCAGATTGAAAGTGTGGGCGAAGGAGCTGTGGTCGCAAAACTTGCCCCGGCTGCCCACTCTTTTCTTACCGCTGGGAAATAAAAGGAAAAACACATGCAATGGATGAGGGGATTACTTTTGATACTGGTGCTGCCGTTCGCAAGCCAGGCCGATAAAGGTATTTCGCTGGTGCTTGATGACGTGCCGATAACCCAGGTGTTGCAGGCGCTGGCTGAAGCTCAACGAGTTAACCTGCTGATTGCACCTGGAGTTGAAGGTGTGCTGTCGCTCAACTTAGTAAACGTACCGTGGAAGCAGGCATTTCAACTGGTACTCAACAGCGCTGAACTCAGCCAGCAGCAGGACGGGAATGTGATACAGATTCTGCCTAAGGCCCGCCTTCGGGAGCAGCAAGCGTTAGCGATGGAACAGCGCAAACAACACACACTCAACCAACCGATGTTGCAGCAAGTATTTGCTCCTCATCATGCTGACGTAGAAGAGTTAGCCGCAGCGCTGAAATCGGCGGGAACTAAACTGACAAGCGCCCAGGGCTATGCCACGGTAGATAAACGAACTAACCGGCTGATTGTGCATGACAATAAAGATGTCTTGAAACAGATTGCTGCCTGGGTTGCCGAAATGGATTTACCGATTGGGCAGGTAGAGATTGAAGCCCATATTGTGACGATCAACCAGGATAAGCTGCGTGAGCTGGGCGTGAAATGGTCAGCAGCGGAGCAAACTGGGGAAAGCAAAATCTACCACCCTACGGGAATCTCTGCCGATCTCTCCGTCGCAAGCGCAACCACAAAAGTCGGTTTCAATATTGCCCGCATTGATGGTCGGCTGTTAGAGCTAGAGCTATCCGCTCTGGAACAGCAGCAACAACTGGAGATTATTGCGAGTCCTCGCCTGATGGCGGCGCACCAGCAGCCTGCCAGTATTAAACAAGGTACTGAAATTCCTTATCAGGTATCTAGCGGTGAGAGCGGGGCGACCTCAATCGAATTTAAAGAGGCGGTTTTGGGGATGGAAGTCACGCCAACTATTCAGCCGCATGGCAACATTCGTTTAAAACTGCGTATTAGCCAAAACATGCCGGGTCGAAGTATTCAGCAGACTGATGGTGAAGTATTGGCAATAGACAAACAGGAGATAGAAACCGTAGTGGCGGTGAAAAACGGTGAAACCCTGGCTCTTGGCGGGATTTTCCAGCAGCACAATAAAGACAGCAGTGATAGCGTCCCTCTGCTGGGTGCCATCCCACTAGTGGGGAGTCTGTTTCGCCATGATGCTAAAGACCACCAACGCCGAGAGTTAGTGGTCTTTATTACACCGCGACTTATCCCTGTTCCGTAGTGTTTTCTTGCACCATCGTGGAGTTTTTCTTTGAAACGACGCCCAGGTGTTTGACGGCAGAGAGGAATTAGCTTACAAGGTGTACCGTTTCGAGAGGCTGGCTGCTCAAGACTGTGACAGATAACCCTGATTTATGTATTTTCTTCTTCATGAGAACGCTGGGGAATATAATCGGTTGCCAAACTACCTTGAGTATTGAGATAATTTTCAGTCTGACTCTCGCACTATCGCTTATGAGGTTTCAGTTCATGTCCCGCTGCACCTGGTTGTAACAGGGCGGGTTTATCATCAACGAATTGTCTTAGTAGTACCGAAAAAATGGCAGAGAAACGCAATATCTTTCTGGTTGGGCCTATGGGTGCCGGCAAAAGCACTATTGGGCGTCAGTTAGCTCAGCAACTCAATATGGAATTTTTCGATTCTGATCAAGAGATTGAGAAACGTACCGGAGCTGATGTGGGCTGGGTATTCGACGTTGAAGGCGAAGACGGCTTCCGCGATCGCGAAGAAAAAATCATCAACGAACTCACTGAAAAACAGGGCATCGTGCTGGCAACTGGCGGCGGTTCTGTGAAGTCTCGTGAGACCCGTAACCGTCTCTCCGCCCGTGGAGTTGTGGTGTATCTTGAAACCACAATCGAAAAACAGCTTGCTCGTACACAGCGTGATAAAAAGCGCCCACTGCTGCAAGTTGAGACTCCACCGCGTGAAGTTCTTGAAGCATTAGCTCAAGAACGCAATCCTCTTTATGAAGAGATTGCTGATGTGACGATTCGCACCGACGACCAAAGTGCCAAAGTGGTTGCTAACCAGATTATTCATATGTTGGAAAGCAACTGATTCTGGCTTAATCGAAAAAAACGCCTGCGGGCTAAGCAACATCAAGGTGGACTTCGCGTTATGGAGAGGTTAACAGTCACTCTCGGGGAACGTAGTTACCCTATCACCATTGCTGCTGGGTTATTTAGTGACTCGGCATCTTTTGGGCCGTTGAAAGCTGGCGACCAAACGATGCTGGTGACCAATGAAACCCTGGCGCCGCTCTACCTGGATAAGGTGCGTGGCGTGCTTGAGCAAGCGGGCGTTAAAGTCGATTCCGTCATCCTTCCGGATGGCGAACAATTTAAAAGCCTCGCAGTATTAGACACTGTCTTTACCGCGTTGCTTGAAAAGCCACACGGTCGTGACACGACACTCATCGCCCTTGGTGGCGGTGTCGTTGGTGACCTGACTGGCTTTGCTGCTGCGAGCTATCAACGTGGCGTGCGTTTTATTCAAGTTCCGACCACATTGCTTTCGCAAGTGGACTCTTCTGTTGGCGGAAAAACAGCCGTTAACCATCCTCTCGGTAAAAATATGATTGGTGCGTTCTACCAGCCGGCTTCGGTTGTGGTGGATCTCGACTGTCTGAATACTTTACCGGCGCGGGAGTTAGCATCTGGCCTGGCAGAAGTGATTAAGTACGGAATTATTCTCGACGGTGAATTCTTTGATTGGCTTGAAGAAAACCTGGACGCATTGCTTGCGCTTGATGGCAAAGCTTTGGCCTGGTGTATTCGTCGTTGTTGTGAGCTGAAAGCAGAAGTTGTTGCCGCTGACGAGCGCGAAAGCGGCTTACGTGCTTTACTGAATTTGGGTCACACCTTTGGTCACGCTATAGAAGCTGAAATGGGCTATGGCAACTGGCTGCATGGTGAAGCTGTTGCTGCTGGTATGGTAATGGCGGCGCGTACGGCACAGCGTCTTGGTAACTTCAGTGAAGCCGATGTTCAGCGAATCATCAAGCTGCTGCAACGTGCTGGGCTGCCAGTTACTGGGCCGAAAGAAATGTCAGCAGACGCGTATATGCCCCACATGATGCGTGACAAGAAAGTGTTGGCTGGTGATTTGCGTTTAGTGCTGCCACTGGCTATCGGGAAGAGTGAAGTGCGTGGCGGAGTGCCACACGATGTCGTTTTGTCCGCCATTGCTGACTGTCAGCAGGCTTAATTATTAGAAATTTCGGTCGCTGCAGTCAGGCGATTTTTAACTTCGGGTGATGTGCTGAGTACGAATCGCTGGCATAAGCCTTTTAGTGGGGTGTTAAATGGATGAGTTTAAACCGGAAGATGAGCTGAAACCCGATCCCAGCGATCGTCGTTCAGGTCGTACCCGTAGAGCTGATGAGCGCGAGAGTGAGCCACAAATCAATGTCGATGATGTTGAATTAGATGCCGACGAGCCTCGTCCAGCGCGTTCCCGCCGTACTCGTGATGAAGAAGAGTATGAAAGTGAAGATGATCTTCAAGTTGATGCTGAAGAACGTCGTCCGGCGCGTGCTCGTAAAAAATCCGCTAAACAGAAAGTTCCGGTATCTCGCCAGCATCTGATGATGGGCATTGGTGTTCTAGTGCTGCTGCTATTAATCATTGGAATTGGCTCGGCGCTGAAAGCCCCTTCGACGACTGAAACTGCAGATCAGACACCTGGTGCTGAGAAAAACATCGATTTGTCTGGCGCTGCGGGCAACACCGCCGAACAGACTAATGGTTCGACAACTGCGGCCAATCAGACAGAAAATGCCACGAACCCACAAGAAGTGACTCTTCCTGCCATTTCTTCAACCCCTACCGACGCGCAAACTCAGCCTGTACCTCAGGGCCAGCAGCGTGTTGAAGTACCGGGTGATCTGAATAATGCACTGACTCAACAATCGGGCCAGATTGATAATGTCGTGAGCAATTCAACGTTGCCAACCGCGCCAGCTACAGTTGCGGCGGTTGCGGGTAGCAATAGCTCAACTACCGCTCCACGCCCGGTCGCGAAATCTGAACCAACGAAGCAAGCGGCACCACGTCAAGAACGTAAAACTGCTGTGATTGAGCCGCAACACAAAGCTCAACCGGCTAAGCAACAGCCGGTCGCGAAAAGCACGGTAGTCGCTGAACCAAAACCTGTGGTGGTTGCGAAACGTAGCGAAGCAGTGACGGCTCCAGCACCAACGGCGACCGCACCAGCTAAAGCACCGGTTACCGCAACTGCTCCAAAAGCCACGGCCACTGAGACAGCAACGTCTTCAGCACCGAAAGCCACGACAGCAGCCCCTGTGACTGCGGCCACTGGCGCGGTAGCGGGTGATGCTGGTGCAATCAAAGGCGCTCCTGGTAGCCATTACACTTTACAGCTCAGCTCATCTTCTAACTCAGCAAACTTGAATGCCTGGGCGAAGAAAGAGAATCTGCAACATTATATGGTCTACCAGACAGTACGAAATGGTCAGCCATGGTACGTGTTGGTTAGCGGTATCTACGCCAGCAAAGATGAGGCGAAACGTGCTGTTGCAACATTGCCAGCTGATGTGCAGGCCAAGAACCCATGGGCAAAACCTATCCATCAGGTTCAGTCTGATCTGAAGTGATGAACAAGCGCAGCCGCTGTTGGAACCTTTCCACAGCTGGAAAAGGTGTAAATAGTTAGGCAGCATGAAAAAAAATCGCGCTTTTCTGAAATGGGCAGGGGGGAAATACCCCCTGCTCGAAGACATTAAAAAGTATCTGCCGAAAGGTGATTGTTTGATTGAGCCGTTTGTCGGTGCCGGCTCAGTTTTTCTGAATACTGATTACTCCCGTTATATCCTCGCAGATATTAATAGCGATCTGATTAACCTATACAACATCGTTAAAACCCGCACGGATGAGTACGTTGAGGAGTCCCGAAAACTCTTTACCGCTGCACAAAACGACGAACAAGCGTTCTATCTCAATCGAACTGAATTTAATCTGTGCAAAGATGAGTTCCGTCGTGCTTTGCTGTTTTTATATCTGAACCGCCATTGTTACAACGGCCTTTGTCGTTATAACCTACGGGGTGAATTCAATGTCCCGTTCGGCCGCTACATCAAACCCTACTTCCCGGAAGAAGAGTTGTATCATTTTGCCGAACGAGCACAAAACGCGACATTCCTGTGTCAGTCGTATGACGTCAGCATGGCGAATGTAACCGCGGGTTCTGTTGTCTATTGCGACCCGCCGTACGCGCCATTGTCTGCTACTGCTAACTTTACGGCGTATCACACTGATAGCTTTAATATGGTGCAGCAGCAACATCTGGCGCAGTTAGCGGAAAATTTGCAAGGAAATCACATCCCGGTTCTGATTTCTAACCATGATACAGAGCTCACCCGGTTGTGGTATCAGCAAGCCAAACTGCACGTGGTACAAGTGCGACGCAGTATTAGCCGGAATGGCGGAAAACGTAACAAGGTGGACGAACTGCTGGCGCTGTATAAAGTCGGTGCCTAAGCTGTTTCGCCCGCAGACGTTAATGATTTGCTACTGGAGAAGCGGATGAAACAGTTTTTGATTGCCCCATCAATCCTCTCAGCCGATTTTGCCCGCCTGGGTGAAGATACGGCTGCTGTGCTGGCTGCTGGTGCGGATGTCGTCCATTTTGATGTTATGGATAACCATTACGTTCCGAATCTCACCATCGGCCCGATGGTACTAAAAGCCCTGCGAGATTATGGGATTACCGCCCCTATTGATGTGCATCTGATGGTGAAACCCGTTGACCGTATTATTCCGGACTTCGCCGCTGCGGGTGCCAACATCATCACCTTCCATCCTGAAGCGTCCGAACATGTTGACCGTTCCCTGCAACTGATTAAAGAACACGGCTGCAAAGCAGGGCTGGTGCTAAATCCTGCAACGCCGCTGAGTTGTCTTGATCATGTGATGGATAAGCTGGATGTGATTTTGCTGATGTCCGTAAACCCAGGTTTCGGCGGGCAATCTTTCATTCCTCATACGCTGGAAAAATTGCGTCAGGTGCGTGAGCGCATTGAGGCTTCCGGTTATGACATCCGTCTGGAAGTTGACGGCGGCGTGAAAGCTGACAACATCGCTGAAATTGCCGCAGCAGGCGCTGATATGTTTGTTGCCGGTTCTGCGATTTTCAGTCAGCCAGATTACAAAGCTGTAATTGACCGTATGCGAAGTGAGTTGGCAAAGGTAAGTCATGGATAAGTTAAATAAAATTCGCGGTATCGCCTTTGATTTAGACGGTACGCTGGTTGACACCGCGCTGGGTTTAACCCAGGCAATGGACCAGACGCTGTATGCCCTGGAGTTGCCAACGGCAGGTGAAGACAAAGTTGAAAAGTGGATCGGCAATGGTGCAGACGTGCTGGTTAAGCGTGCGCTGACCTGGGCGTTAAAAGGCGAAGAGCCAGAAGCCGACAGATGCCTCATCGCGCGTAAACTATTTGATACCTTCTATGCCGAAACGGCGGAAGAAGGCAGCTTCCTGTTCCCGGAAGTGGCTAACACACTGGCGGTATTCGCTGAAAAAGGCCTGCCGATGGGCCTGGTCACCAACAAACCGACGCCATTTGTGTTACCGATGCTGGAAAGGTTGGGTATCGCACATTACTTCAAAATCATTATTGGTGGCGACGATGTGGAGAATAAAAAACCGCATCCCGAAGCGCTGCACAAAGTGATGGAACAGTTGAATCTGAGCGCCGAAGAGTTGCTGTTTGTTGGCGATTCCCGCAATGACATTCTCGCAGCACAGGCAGCCGGATGTTGTTCCGTTGGCCTGACCTACGGCTACAACTACGGTGAATCCATCGAGTTGAGCAAACCAGACTACATATTTGACCATTTCAACGATTTATTGCCCGCATTAGGGCTCTCTAACAAAGAACATCAGGAATCAGAACATGAGTAAGCCCATTGTCTTTAGTGGCGCACAGCCATCAGGTGAATTGACCATTGGTAACTACATGGGTGCGCTGCGTCAGTGGGTCCATATGCAAGATGATTACGATTGCATCTACTGTATCGTCGATCAGCATGCAATTACTGCGCGTCAGGATGCAGCACAACTGCGTAAACGGACGCTCGACACGCTGGCGCTGTATCTGGCTTGTGGTATTGACCCGGCTAAAAGCACCATCTTCGTACAATCCCACGTGCCAGAACATGCGCAGTTGGGTTGGGTGCTGAACTGCTATACCTATTTCGGCGAACTGAGCCGTATGACTCAGTTTAAAGACAAGTCTTCCCGTTATTCGGAAAACATTAACGCGGGTCTGTTTGATTATCCGGTGCTGATGGCCGCGGATATTCTGCTGTACCAAACCAATCTGGTCCCGGTCGGCGAAGATCAGAAACAACACCTGGAACTGAGCCGCGACATCGCTGCACGTTTCAATGCGTTGTATGGCGATGTGTTCAAAGTGCCTGAACCGTTTATTCCGAAATCTGGCGCGCGCGTGATGTCTCTGCTTGAGCCGACCAAGAAAATGTCTAAATCAGATGATAACCGCAACAACGTTATCGGCCTGCTGGAAGACCCGAAAGCGGTAGTGAAGAAAATCAAACGTGCGGTTACTGACTCTGATGAGCCGCCTGTTGTTCGTTACGACACCGCTAACAAAGCCGGTGTATCCAATATGTTGGATATTCTGGCGGGCGTGACAGGGAAATCTATCCCAGAACTTGAGCAGCAGTTTGAAGGCAAAATGTATGGTCATCTGAAAGGTGAAGTTGCTGATGCAGTTTCCGGCATGCTGACTGAGTTGCAGGAACGTTTCCACCGTTTCCGTAATGATGAAGCCTACTTGCAGCAAGTGATGAAAGACGGTTCCGAGAAAGCGCGTGCACATGCGAGCGCCACCTTGAAAAAAGTCTATGAGGTGATTGGGTTTGTAGCCCACCCGTAGTTTAAAACCATCCTCACCCTAACCCTCTCCTTGAAGGAGAGGGGATTGCTCGGTTTTCTCCCTCTCCTGGGGGAGAGGGCTGGGGTGAGGGCAATGAATCTCAAATCCACCACCATTCCCTTTTCTTTTGTGATCCCATTCTCTTTTTGCATCTACCCCATTTGCCATTTATATTCAATTTAATGAAGATATAACCATTCAATAAAATGAAGATTAAATATGAGCCGTAGCTTTATCAAAAAAGAGGGCGTTGCACAGGCCAGCCTGGCGCGTTATTTACTGGGCGAAAAAAGGGGCAGTCGCCTGAAAACCATCGATGAACTGGCGACTGAATGCCGTTTCTCCGTGGGCCTGATTCAGGCAGCCTTAAAAACTCTTGAGAAAGCAGGTGCGGTAAAAGTTGAGCGACGCGGGCGCAACGGAAGTTATCTGGTGAGTATGGATAACAAAATCCTGTTGGCTTTTGCGGATATTGGCAACGTCGTGTGTGCCATGCCGCTGCCCTACACCCGTCTATATGAAGGTTTAGCCAGTGGGTTAAAAGCTCAGTTTGATGGGATTCCATTTTACTACGCGCATATGCGTGGCTCGGATGTTCGCGTGGAATGCCTGTTGAACGGTGTTTACGATCTGGCGGTAGTTTCGCGGCTCGCAGCGCAGAGTTATCTGGATAATACAGATGTGTGTATTGCGCTGGAGCTGGGTCCGCATACTTACGTGGGTGAACATAAACTCATATGCCGTGTGGATACACAACAAATTAAGCGCGTAGGGCTAGACCCGCGCTCGGCCGACCAGCGAATTATGACGGAGATTTATTTTTCTGGTCAGCCGGTTGAGATCCTCGATGTGCCGTATCACGAGTGTATTAACCGCGTCGCAAAAGGTGAAATTGACGCCGTTATCTGGAACGTGGGTGGCGAGGACTCGCTTGAATTGCTCGGTCTGGAAGCGCTGCCTTTGCAGGGTGATGCCCGTTTTGTGCAAGCCTCAGAAGCGGTAGTGCTGACGCGTGCCGATGATGTGCCAATCCAGCAACTTCTGCGCACGGTCGTGAACAAAAATGAGCTGCTTGCTCATCAGCAAAGAGTTCTGCTGGGTGAACAAGAGCCAAGTTATTGAGTATTTCACCAGGGGGTAATGCGGGATGGAAGAGCGGTTAAATCTGTTATGCGATGCAGGCCTCATCGACAGGGATATCTGCGACGGCATGTTAGGCGTTGTTATCCAATTGGAAACGGAGTGGGCCATTGTGCTGCGAAACGAACAAGGGGAAATGGCGATCACTCATATGGCGAATGCATTGATGCGCAGCCGCCGGGGTGAAGAAATCGGCCCGCTTGATGACGAGTTGCTGGAGGAAATCGTCAACTCGCAGGTTTATACACAGCTGCTGCAGATTCATCGCGCCATGCTGGCTCCATTTGATGTCACGCTTCATCCCAATGAAGAAGGTTATCTGCTCGCCAATCTTTTTAGCCTGTGGATGGCGAGCAAAGAATAATTATTGTCAGCAAACTGCTTTATCTTAAATATTCAAAAAAATGATTATTTAGATTTTTTGCAGCATGGAGTCGAGAGGCAAAGGCATGTTTATTGAAGCACTCAAGGCACAAAATCCGGCACTGATTGAGGCCGCAATTAAGTTATGGCAACAGGGTGACATTCTGCCAGATACCTGCGTGATTGATGTTGATCAGGTGATGGAGAACGGTCGTCGCCTGCTGGAAACAGCGGAAAATCTGGGCATCACGCTCTATCTGATGACGAAACAGTTGGGGCGTAACCCGTGGATTGCAACACGCCTGATTGAATTGGGCTTTCATGGCACTGTCGCGGTGGATTTTAAAGAAGCCCGCACATTGCGTAACGCGGGTGTTCAGGTTTCCCACGTTGGGCATCTGGTTCAGGTACCCAAAAGTTTGATAGTGGAAAACGTTAACGCTTCACCAGAAATGATCACCATTTTCTCACTGGAAAAAGCGCAGGAAATTTCTGATGCGGCGCTGCACTGCGGGCAGATTCAGCCGATCATGCTCAAAGTTTTTGGCGATAAAGACACATTGTATCCCGGTCAGGAAGCGGGATTCCCGTTTTCAACGTTGCATGAAGTGGTTGCTGCCATCCAGAAAATGCCTGGGGTAAAAATCACCGGGCTGACTCACTTCCCTTGTTTGTTGTGGGATGAGGACATGCAACAAACGCAACCAACGCCGAATTTGACCACGTTACTACATGCTCGCGATCTGCTTCGTACGCAGGGAATTGAACTGGCACAAATTAACGCGCCATCTGCGTCCAGCTGTAGCTCGTTACCCCTGTTGGCGCAGTACGGCGTGACACATGCAGAACCGGGCCATGCACTCACGGGTACTATTCCTGCAAATCAACACGGCGACCAACCAGAGCGCATCGCCATGTTGTATTTCACTGAAATATCGCATCAATTCCAGGGGCGGAGTTACTGTTTTGGCGGGGGCTACTATCGCCGGGGCCATGCGCAAAATGCCCAGGTTTTCCCGGCAGCAGACAGTGACGCGGTGCCTGCAAAAATACTGCCAATGGATGACAGCAGCATCGACTACCACATCGGCCTTGCGGGCGAGTTTCCCGTGGGCGCGCCGGTCGTCATGTGCTTCCGGACACAGGTTTTTGTTACGCGCAGCGATGTGGCGTTGGTCTCCGGGATAAGCCACGGAAAGCCGGTACTAGAAGCGCTGTACGACAGTCTCGGTAACCCTATCGCTGGAGGTTTGCGTGAGTAAATTTGTGGTTGTGGTGATAGACAGTTTTGGTGTGGGCGCCATGGATGATGTGCCGCAAGTCAGGCCAGAGGATATCGGTGCCAACACTTGCGGGCATATTTTGCAATGCTTCCCGCAGTTACGTTTACCGGTGCTGGAAAAACTCGGTTTGATTAATGCATTGGGTTTTACAGAAGGGGCGATGCAATCCTCTGCGAGCGCTGTTTACGGGACGGCCATGTTGCAACATGAAGGCGGCGACACTTTTATGGGCCACCAGGAAATTCTGGGCACTCGGCCACAACCGCCGCTGCGCATGCCTTTTTCAGCGGTCATTGATGATGTTGAACGCGCGTTAATTGCCGATTGCTGGCAGGTCGAGCGTAAGGGCAACGACCTGCAATATTTGTGGGTAAATCAGGCCGTCGCCATTGGCGATAACCTCGAAGCCGATCTCGGGCAAGTGTTTAATATTAGCGCAAATTTAAACGCTATTTCTTTTGAAGAAGTTCGCGTCATAGGTGAAATTGTTCGCCATTGTGTCCAGGTTGGACGGGTGATCGCATTCGGTGGTTTTCTGGAAAGCAGCCAGCAGCTACTGGACGCCGCTGAGGAAAAACTGGGCCAGTATATCGGCATAAACGCACCACGATCCGGAGTCTATCAACACGGTTTCCAGGTCGTTCACATGGGCTTTGGGGTCAATGCCAGCGTGCAGGTTCCACAAAAACTGCATGAGGTGAATATCAAAACCGTATTGGTGGGCAAAGTGGCTGATATTGCGATTAACCCGCATGGCGTCAGTTACCAGAATCTCGTTGATACCCAGCAGATCATGGACATTACGCTCAATGAACTCCAAAAACCGGGGGATATTTTTATCTGTACCAACATTCAGGAAACCGATCTCGCCGGGCACGCCCAGGACGTGGATCGTTATGCCGAAAGGTTACAGGTTGTAGATGAGAACCTCGGTCGGCTAATGAGCGCAATGCAGCCTGGTGATTGTCTGGTCGTCATGGCCGACCACGGCAACGATCCCACGATTGGTCACAGCAAACACACACGTGAAAACGTGCCGTTACTGGTTTGGCAACCGGGAATCACCGGCGCACATCTTGGCGTCAGAACAACACTGTCCGATGTTGGCGCAACAGTTTGCGATTTCTTCAGCGCAAGCGCACCACAAAACGGCACCTCGTTCCTGCCATTGCTGCATAACACAAACACCGGAGGCAATCATGGTTGAACAATCGCGAATTGATGCGACGGGCTACACCTACGCTCACGAACATCTGCATATCGATCTGTCGTCATTTAAAAACAACATTGATTGCCGCCTGGATCAATACGACCTGATTTGTGCAGAAATGAAATCGCTCTATGCCCAGGGCGTACGCAACATTATTGAAATGACCAATCGATACATGGGGCGTAATCCACAGTTTTTGCTCGATATTATGCAAGACACCGGAATGAACGTGATGGCTTGTACGGGTTACTACCAGCATGATTTTTTCCCGCAGCATGTTGCCACAACCCCAGTGGAAACGCTGGCGCAGGAGATGATCGACGAAATAGAAATCGGCATTGATGGCACCCGCTTAAAAGCCGGGATCATTGCTGAAATTGGGTCGAGTGTGGATGTGATTACGTCGGACGAAGCAAAAGTGTTCGCCGCCGCAGCCATAGCCCATCGGGAAACGGGTCGCCCGATTTCTACCCATACCTCGTTTAGCACCATGGGACTTGAGCAACTGGCGCTACTGAAAAAGCACGGCGTGGATCTCTCGCGCGTTGTCGTCGGGCATTGCGACCTGAAAGACAACCTCGACAACATTCTGCGCATGATTGAACAGGGCGCGTACGTTCAGTTCGATACCATCGGTAAAAACAACTATTACCCGGATGAGAAACGCGTGGCGATGCTACAAGAAATTGCCCGCCGCGGCCTGCTGGACCACGTGATGCTCTCGATGGATATTACCCGCCGCTCACATTTAAAGGCGAATGGCGGCCTTGGTTTTGATTACTTGCTGACAACGTTTGTCCCTTTATTGCGGGAGGCTGGCTTCACCCAGGCCGACGTTGATTTGATGTTGCGTGACAATCCCTCTGTATTCTTTAAATAAGGAATTCCCATGAAAAAGATTGGCGTTGCTGGCTTACAGCGTGAGCTCATTAAAAAAACCATCGAGACTTCTGCACCTAATCACTTTGAAGTGTTTATTTACAACGATATGGAAGCGGCCACGAAGGTTAAATCCGGCCAGCTTGATTACTACATTGGGGCCTGCAACACCGGGGCGGGGGCCGCATTGTCTATCGCTATTGCGATAATTGGCTACAACAAAAGTTGCACCATAGCGAAGCCGGGAATTAGGGCGAAGGAAGAGCAGGTCGCCAAAATGGTCGCGGAAGGAAAAGTCGCTTTTGGCCTGTCGGTTGAGCATATCGAACATGCCATTCCGATGCTTATCGCCCACTTAAAATAAAGGCGGCGCTATGGATTTCTACATTCAGATTCTCGTGGTTGCTTGTCTGACCGGCATGACGGCACTGCTGGCGCATAAGTCGGCGGCGGTATTCCACGATGGTATTCGCCCCATTTTGCCTCAGCTTATTGAAGGCAATATGAATCGCCGCGAGGCGGGAAGTATTGCATTCGGACTGAGTATTGGCTTTGTGGCATCGGTCGGTATTTCGTTTACGCTCAAAACAGGTTTGCTCAATAGCTGGTTGCTGTTTTTGCCGACGGATATTATCGGTGTGTTGGCTTTTAATAGTGCATTGGCATTTGGTCTGGGCGCGGTCTGGGGGATTCTGATCCTCACCTGCCTGCTGCCGGTAAACCATTTACTGACTGCACTGCCGGTAGACGTGCTGGGTTCACTTGGTGAGCTGAGTTCACCGGTCGTTTCGGCTTTCGCGCTGTTCCCATTGGTGGCGATTTTCTATCAGTTTGGCTGGAAGAACAGCCTGTTCGCGGCAGTAGTGGTATTGATGACGCGCGTGCTCATCGTGCGCTTCTTCCCGCATCTCAACCCTGAATCTATTGAGATTTTCGTCGGCATGGTCATGCTGTTGGGCATTGCGATTTCGCAGGATCATCGCACTCGCGATGAACGAGAAGGCGACGATGGCGGTTCGTCGGTCTTTGAAGAACGAACATCGCGAATCATCAAGAACCTGCCGTACATCGCGATTGTCGGTGGCCTGATTGCAGCCGTAGCCAGCATGAAGATTTTTGCGGGGTCAGAAGTGTCTATCTTCACGCTTGAGAAGGCTTATACGGCGGGACTTGATCCGGCGCAGTCGCAGACTCTGATAAACCAGGCAGCGCTGGCTGAATTCATGCGCGGTTTGGGATTTGTACCCATGATAGCAACCACCGCGCTGGCGACGGGTGTTTATGCTGTAGCAGGCTTCACCTTTGTCTTCGCTGTGGGCTATTTAATCTCTAACCCGTTGATTGCCTTCGTTGTGGGTGCGTTGGTCATTTCTGCAGAAGTGCTGCTGTTACGCTCCATTGGTAAATGGCTGGGGCGATATCCTTCGGTGCGAAATGCCTCAGATAACATCCGTAACGCGATGAATATGCTGATGGAAATGGCATTGCTGGTTGGCTCTATATTTGCCACCATCAAAATGGCGGGATACACCGGTTTTACCATCGCCGCCGCGCTCTATTTCCTTAATGAATCACTGGGGCGTCCGGTTCAGAAAATGGCCTCTCCTGTCGTTGCGGTGCTGATAACCGGTATTGTGCTTAACATTCTCTACTATTGCGGCCTGTTCGTTCCGGTCTGATCCCTTCCTTACGCCTGCTGTTGATCGCGACGGCAGGCCTTCATGGAGCGAGTAAAGTGAAAACCTGGCCTTTGCAAAGCCTGACGATGGAGCAGGCGCAGTGTAAGCAGTTCCAACTGGTGGATGTGATTTGTCGGCATTTCCCCGGCAGTGATTTTCTCAATGGCGGCGATTTGGGTTTGGTACCCGGCCTGAATCAGCCGCAGATGACTCGTCGTGTTGAGGCCGTGCTGGCCGATTTCTTTGGCGCACCGGCGGCGGCATTCGTTCAGGGGGCTGGAACGGGGGCGATTCGTAGCGGCCTGGCGGCCATGTTGAATGCAGGAGAAAGTTTGCTTATCCACGATGCCCCTCTTTACCCCACGACTGCCGTCATTGCCGAACAGATGGGTTTGCGACTGATTCTTGCCGATTTTAATCAGCTTGAGGAAGTCAAAAAAGCGATTGAATTGCACCAGCCGAAGGCCGCACTTATCCAGCATACGCGGCAAAAGTTAGATGATTCATACGAATTGAACCGTGTTATCGCTTGCTTTAACCAATACGGATTGCCGTCACTGACTGATGATAATTATGCGGTGATGAAAGTCGACAATATTGGGTGCGAATGCGGCTCCACACTTTCTACTTTCTCGTGTTTTAAACTTTTTGGCCCACCGGGAATTGGCGTGGTAGTGGGGGAAGAAAAAGTGGTGAGTGCTGTGCGACAGAGTATGTATTCAGGTGGCAGCCAGGTTCAGGGGTTCCAGGCAATGGAAGCCTTGCGTGGGCTGGTGTTCGCGCCAGTGATGCACGCGGTTCAGTCGCAGGTTAACAACAGTCTTGTTGAGGCGCTGAACTCTGGGCATATTCCACAGGTTAAACATGCATTTATTGCTAACGCCCAATCGAAAGTTCTTCTGGTGGAGTTTCATCAGCCGATTGCGGAAAAGGTACTTTATTCAGCGCAGAAATTGGGTGCGTTGCCGTATCCGGTCGGAGCTGAGTCGAAATATGAAATCCCACCGTTGTTTTACCGGGTGTCCGGCACGTTTCGGCAGACCGACCCAACGCTTGAACAACGTATGATTCGTATTAATCCCAATCGCAGTGGGATGCAGACGGTGTTGCGTATTTTGCAGGAAAGTTGTCAGGGGCTATAAATAAAATCGCTCTCATAATATGAGAGCGATTTTGAGTGCTTGCTTATTTAGACTCATCCGCAGGGCCGCAGCCGCCAATGATTCTTGAAATAGAAATAGCTGGGTGAAGAAGGTAGTCGTAGCCACAGTTTTTGCTTTTGTTTTCAATGTGTCCGCTACATGCAGTCAATGTGGATAAAACAACAAATACGGTAGCAATTTTCACGAGCTTAATCATGAGTCTTCCCTGGTTATAAATAGAATAATATGGATGATACTTAATATAAAAAGGCGATTAAGTGTATGTGATGAAAGGGAAATTGCTAAGTCCGCAATCCTACCGACATTAAATGATAATCGTATTGCTAATTAAAATTCCGTTAGTAATCAGAATTAAGGAATAAAAAAGCCTGCGGGAATTAACCAGCAGGCTAGATTTTATCTAAGATAATATCTTTAGTGATTCGAGAACCAATTTAATTTATCGCGCAATGCTACAACACGGCCAACAATAATTAATGCCGGGCTTTCAACCTGAGTCGATAATGTGCCGAGCTCGCTTAATATTCCGCTGACGACGCGTTGTTTAACCGCTGTGCCGTTTTCGACCAGCGCGACCGGCATCTCTGCGGTCATACCGTGTTTAATCAAATTTTCCTGAATGGCTGGAGCCTGGTTCAGACCCATATAAAACACCAGGGTCTGTTTTTCAGCGGCCAGGTTTTCCCAGTCCAGTTCACCACCTGTTTTCAAATGGCCTGTAACCAGACGGACACTTTGCGCGTAATCGCGGTGGGTTAAGGGAATGCCTGAATATGCTGAACAACCGGACGCCGCAGTAATGCCTGGAACGACGGAGAACGGAATGCCGCCCTCACACAGCGTTTCTAACTCTTCACCGCCACGACCAAAGATGAACGGATCGCCACCTTTCAGACGCACAACGCGTTTACCGCTTTGCGCTTCTCGCAGCAGAATTTGGTTAATTTCTTCTTGCGGAACACAGTGATAACCCGCGCGTTTTCCCACGAATACGCGGTCAGCATCGCGGCGAACCAGGTTCATAATGTCGTCGGAGACCAGGCGATCATAGACCACGACATCGGCTTGCTGGATTTGCTGTAACCCTTTTAATGTCAGCAATCCGGCATCACCAGGTCCTGCGCCGACCAGCACCACTTCACCGCGGTGATCCAGTGGTGTCGCAAACATCGACTCAGTTTCTTTATCGATAGCTTTCTGGTCTTCGTTGGCCAAATACTGTGCCAGACGATCATTGGAGAAGAACTTCTCCCAGAAGCGGCGGCGTTCGCCCATCGTTTTGAAATTTGATTTAACTTTGCCGCGCAGAGTCCCGGCATAAGCGGCGATTTTCCCCAGATGCAGCGGCAGAATGGCTTCGAGTTTTTCTCGTAACAGACGGGCAAGAACAGGAGATGTGCCACCGGAAGAGACCGCAACCATCAGCGGTGAGCGGTCAATAATCGATGGCATGATGAAGCTGGCTTGTTTGGGCGCATCAACAACGTTACAGAAAATACGGCGGGATTCGCATGCCTCGCTGACATGTTGATTCACGGCGTCGTCGTCTGTCGCGGCAATGGCGAGCCAGCACTCATCGAGTAACGCGGGGAGGAATTCACCCTGTACCAATGTAATCATGCCCTGTTCAGCCCACACCTGAAATTGTGGGGAGAAGTCCAGGGCATTTACAGTGACTTTTGCACCTGCCTCCATCAACAAACGCGCTTTACGTTCCGCAACGTCGCCGCCACCCACGAGCAGGCAGTCACGACTTTGCAATTGACAAAATATTGGCAGGTGATCCACGGTCAATCCTCAAAAGAAATTAGTTACGTGCAGTCTCCGGCGCGGCGATTCGCTCAGGCTGTGGACGCTCCGCTTTCGGAGTAGCATACCAATAACCCAGACCCATGAATACTACGCCAGATAGGGTATTCCCAAGCGTTACCCACAGCAGGTTGTGACCGATACCTGCAAGGGTATAAGCGTCGCTGTGATGGCCAAACCAGGAAAGTGCAAACAGAGTCATGTTGGCAATGGAGTGTTCGTAGCCGGAAGCGATGAACGCCAGAAGACACCACCAGATAGCGATGAATTTCGCGGCACCTTCAGTACGTACAGCCATCCAGATTGCAAGACAAACCAACCAGTTACACAGCGCGCCTTTAAAGAACAGCACCATTGCCGGAGCGGTGGTTTTTGCTAATGCAGCGGTGTGAACCAGGCTGGTATCTAACGGCAAAAGACTGCCGCCGCCCCATTTGTAGAGCAGTGCCACAAACACAGAACCCACCAGATTGCCTAACCAGGTTTTCGGCAAAATGCCCCACATCTGACCATGGGAGATGGTGCCGGCTTTCACACCAAACGTCAGGAACATCGTGTGTCCAGTGAATAACTCAGAGCCTGCGATGATGACGAGTGTCAGGGCGATACCGAAGGTAGCCCCCATTACCAGTGGACGCAGCGAAGGCTCAACCAGATTACCGAGGGTGAAAATCAGGATGATCCCAAGTCCCACGTAAGCCCCTGCCATCGCGGAGCTTATCCAAAAACCCAGCGGGTTGTTTTTCGACAATCGGGCAATGCGAGCGGCATTAGCCGCACATTTATTGATGGTATCGGTGAACATTTTTGTTATCCCAAGAAAGTGAAAGAAAATTAAAAAATGGAGAATGAAGTTCTTGAAGCCCCTCACCCTAACCCTCTCCCAAAGGAGAGGGGATTGCCCGGAGAAGCCTTTTGACGTTCTCCCTCTCCTGTGGGAGAGGGGCGGGGTGAGGGCGGGTTGTTTTATGCTTTAATCTGAACCTGGCCGTCTTGTACACGCGCTTTATAGTGCGCGATTGAGCGGCCCTCATCTTCCATACACAATCCATCACGCAGTCTGAAACGCTGCTTTTTCAATGGACTGGCAACCCAAAGTTCGTTCTGGTGTTCGGCAATTAACCCACGAGACAACACGCTGGCTTCAAAGAACGGGTCGATGTTGCTCAGAGCGAAAACCTGATCGTCATTACGTGGGCGGAAAATGGCTATCTGCTGATTTCCCACCAATGCGCAAACACCGGTAGCAGGCAGGATGTCGTTTAACGGGCAAACGGTAGTCCACTGGCTCATACATTTTCCTCCACTTCTTCTACCAGGGTGACCGGGATACGTTCGTAAGGTGTAGCCGGACGGTGCTGCTCACGCTCAGGAACAATCTGTACATTCGGATCGCGCTGCGGGCTGTTGATAAAGTGTTTGAAGCGAACTTGCGCTTCTGGGGTATTTACAGTTTCAGTCCACTCACAAATCACTTTCTCGCGCAGGCGCTCCAGTTCGGCTTCAAGTTGAGCGTTCAGACCCAGTTTGTCGTCGATAATGACCTGTTTCAGGTATTCGATACCGCCTTCCAGACTATCCAGCCAAGGTGCGGTACGGGTCAGTTTGTCTGCGGTGCGGATGTAGAACATCATGAAACGGTCGAGGTATTTGATCAGCATTTCACGGTCTAAATCAGCGGCCAGTAAATCAGCGTGGCGTGGTTTCATACCGCCATTACCGCAGACATACAGGTTCCAGCCTTTTTCGGTAGCGATAATGCCCACGTCTTTACCCTGTGCTTCTGCACATTCACGGGTACAGCCGGATACACCGAATTTCATTTTGTGCGGGGTACGAATCCCCTTGTAACGGTTCTCTAGCTCAACGCCGAAGCCGACGCTGTCGCCTACGCCGTAACGGCACCAGGTGCTGCCCACGCAGGTTTTCGCCATACGCAGTGCTTTCGCGTATGCATGGCCGGTTTCAAAACCGGCATCAATCAGCTGGCGCCAGATTTCTGGTAAATCATCTTTTTGAGCACCAAACAGGCCGATACGCTGGGAACCGGTAATTTTGGTGTAGAGATTGAATTCTCGGGCGATACGACCTACTTCCATCAGGCCTTCTGGGGTAATTTCACCGCCAGCAGAGCGTGGAATGACTGAGTAAGTCCCGTCTTTCTGGATGTTGCCGAGGAAGTTGTCGTTGGTGTCCTGTAGTGGCGTGTGCTTAGGTGCCAGCACATATTCGTTCCAGCAAGAGGCCAGCAGAGAACCGACGGTCGGTTTACACACTTCACAGCCGTAACCTTTACCGTATTTTTCCAGCAGCTCGTCGAAGGATTTAATACCTTCAACGCGGATCAGGTGGTACAGCTCCTGACGAGAAAACGCAAAGTGTTCACACAGGTTGTGGTTAACTTCGATGCCTTGTTTGCTCAACTCGGCATTTAATACCTGAGTGATCAATGGAATACAGCCGCCGCAGCCAGTGCCCGCTTTGGTTTCCGCTTTCAGCGCCGCAACGGTATGACAACCCTTGTTGATCGCTTTAATCAGATGACCTTTAGTGACATCGAAGCAAGAGCAGATTTGCGCGCTGTCGGGCAGTTTGTCGACACCAATCGCGGGTTTACCAGAGCTTGCGTGCGCCGGAAGAATTAACGCATCCGGGTTTTCAGGCAGTTCTATGTTGTTCAGAACCAGTTGCAGCAGGTTGCCGTAATCGCTGGTGTCGCCCACCAGAACGGCGCCAAGCAGAGTTTTATTGTCGGCGCTGACAATCAGACGCTTATAAACTTCTTTGCTTTCGTCGAGATAAACATAGCTGCGGCAATTTGGCGTGCGGCCATGCGCATCACCAATCCCGCCAACATCGACGCCGAGTAATTTCAGCTTGGCGCTCATGTCTGCGCCTTCGAAGGCGTTTTCAGAACCAAGCAGATGGTCGGCAGTGACCTGCGCCATTTTGTAGCCAGGTGCAACCAGGCCGAATGTACGATTATTCCAGCTGGCACATTCACCAATGGCGTAGATGTCCGGGTCAGAAGTCTGGCAAGTGTCGTTGATAACGATACCGCCACGTTGCGCTGTTGCCAGGCCGCACTGGGTGGCGAGTTTATCGCGTGGACGGATACCGGTGGAGAAGACGATGAAGTCCACTTCCAGGTCGGTACCATCTGCAAAACGCATGGTCTTACGCGCTTCGTTGCCCTGCTGGACAATTTCCTGGGTGTTTTTGCTGGTGTGGACGCGTACGCCCATGCTTTCGATTTTATTGCGCAGTTGCTCGCCGCCCATGCGGTCGAGTTGTTCAGCCATCAACATTGGCGCGAATTCGATAACGTGAGTTTCGACACCCAGGTTTTTCAGCGCACCTGCGGCTTCAAGACCTAATAAACCGCCACCGACAACGGCACCGCGTTTACTACGACGGGCGCACGCTTCAATGGCGTTCAAATCTTCGATAGTGCGGTAGACGAAACAGTCTTGTGTTTCAGAACCTTTAATCGGTGGGATCCACGGATAAGAACCGGTTGCCATCACCAGTTTGTCGTAATACACGGTACGGCCGGTATTCGAGTGGATGACCTTTTCCTGGCGGTTAATGGTGATGGCGCGTTCGCCAACCAGCACTTTTACACCATGTTTTTCGTAGAAGCCGTCACGAACCAGCGATAATTCTTCAGCGGTATGATGAGAAAAATAGGAAGAGAGGTGTACGCGATCGTAGGCTTTTCGCGGCTCTTCACAAAAAACAGTAATGTCGAATTGGCCTGGCTGGGCTTTATCAAGTAGGTCTTCGATAAAGCGATGGCCAACCATGCCATTACCGATGATTGCGATTTTGACTTTGCTCATAATTGCCTCAATTTCTTTTCTATTACTGCCTACCTTAACGATTCAGCAATGGCGATTATTGATACAAATCAAATACACCTTTATATACCTCTTAATGGGTATATGCATGATTTTAGTGAGTTTTTCTAAGGTGTGGAATTGTTTGGCTTTTCGTGAAGAGACAATAAATGTTCTCATTTTGATGAGTGTGCTATGAAGAAGGGGTGGTTAATCAAGAAGAGGTGGATATGAGCAATAAGGTGTTGGAGCTAATTCAAAATGTGCGTCTGGTCGGGCGCGAAGGTTTGTGGCAATTAACTTTCGAAAACGGGCGCATTCTGGCAATCAAACCGATGGGCGAAACCCAGCCTGAGAGCCAACAGATTCTTGATGGGCGAGGCGGTTTAGCCATCCCGCCTTTTATCGAACCACACATTCACCTTGATACCACGCAGACCGCAGGGCAACCCCACTGGAATCAGTCAGGAACTTTGTTTGAAGGCATTGAACGCTGGGCTGAACGCAAAGCATTGCTGACGCACGAAGATGTAAAACAACGCGCCTGGCAAACACTGAAATGGCAGATAGCCAACGGTATCCAGTATGTACGCACCCATGTTGATGTGTCGGATCCAACGCTGACTGCGTTAAAAGCGATGCTCGAAGTGAAAAAGGAAGCTGCGCCGTGGATTGAGGTACAGATTGTCGCCTTCCCGCAGGAAGGGATCCTTTCTTATCCCAACGGTGAAGCCCTGCTTGAAGAGGCCCTACGCCTTGGTGCTGATGTGGTTGGGGCTATTCCGCATTTTGAATTTACCCGCGAATACGGTGTTGAGTCATTGCATAAGGCTTTTGCGCTGGCACAAAAGTACGATCGCCCGCTAGATATTCACTGCG
This sequence comes from Buttiauxella selenatireducens, assembly GCF_031432975.1. GTDB lineage: Bacteria > Pseudomonadota > Gammaproteobacteria > Enterobacterales > Enterobacteriaceae > Buttiauxella > Buttiauxella selenatireducens. Next base: position 381,979 of record NZ_CP133838.1, read on the forward strand.
ATGAAATAGACGATGAGCAATCACGCTTTGTCGAAACGGTCTCTGCACTCGCTCTGCGAGATGGCATTGGCGCGCGCGTAACCGCCAGCCATACCACGGCGATGCACTCTTACAATGGCGCTTATACCTCGCGTTTGTTCCGTTTGCTGAAGCTTTCCGGGATTAACTTTGTTGCCAATCCGCTGGTGAATATCCATCTGCAAGGGCGTTTTGATGATTACCCGAAACGCCGGGGTATCACCCGTGTAAAAGAGTTGCTCGAAGCGGGAATCAACGTCTGTTTCGGCCATGATGATGTGTTCGACCCGTGGTATCCACTGGGCACCGCTAATATGCTACAGGTGCTGCATATGGGGCTGCATGTTTGCCAGATGATGGGGTATCAGCAAATTGATGAAGGCTTGAAACTGATCACCGAGAATAGTGCGCGTACGTTCGGGGTACAGGATTACGGCATTGTTGAGGGAAATACGGCGAATCTGATCATTCTTCCGGCAGAGAATGGCTTTGATGCAGTGAGGAGACAGGTTCCTGTGCGCTGGTCGGTGCGCGGTGGAAAGGTCATTGCGACGACACAATTGTCACAAACCTGGGTGATGCTGGATGAGGCGGAAGAGATAAATTTTGGCGGGTAAAATCTACCCGCCATGACAATATTCGTGATTAGTGTGCGGCAGTCGCATTATGTTGGCGGTGTTTCGTCACCAGTCCCAAAATCAGGCACATAATAAACACCACTGCATACAGGGCGTTTGCGGTTTGCAGCGCCGCATGTGGGCCGCTGTGAGCCACAATCGGGCCGGTGACAACGAAGGTCAGCATGGTACCGATGGTGCCGCAAGTCAGGACGAAGTTAACCAGTTTTGGCGAAGCCACTTTGGTCTGCAAAGAACCCAGCGTAATGACCGAGGTGTAAATCGCGCTGGAGAAGAAGCCCAGAGCCAGAATAAACCACGCCAGATGCGTAGGCTCGCTGGTGTTGAACAGATACATCAGCACTGTGGCAGCACCCGCAAGCACAGTCAGAATGCGTTGCAGATCGAAGAAGCGCAAAATAAAGCTAAATGCCCACATGCCAAACATATAAGACATCCAGAAATCGCTAACTAACTGACCCGCATCATTCAGATTCATGCCCAGGCTTTTGGCGTATTCCGGAACCCAGGAGATAAAGCCCAGTTGACCAAGGATGTAGCACAGCGCGGCAATGGACAGGAACAACACGCCAACGCCCCATTTTTCTTTCTCGACGACTTTCTCAGTTTGCGCAGCATGTTTGCCTAATGCCGGGAAATCACAACCAATTGTCAGAATAAAAATCGCAACGTAAACCAGGCCGATGCAGACATAGACCCAATACCAGTTGATGCTGCGAGCCAGAAGAATCGCGGCCACCATTGGGAAAATCATCCCCGCCATACTAAAGAAGGAGTCGGTAAATAACAGACGTGAGCCCCGCTGACGGCCTTCGTACATATGGGTTATCAGGAAGGTACCAATCGACATGGTGATACCGCTGACCAGACCAAGAACAAACATCGCCACTGAGAAAATGGTCAGGTTGTCGCCAAAGATAAGCCCAGCAACGGCCAGAACCATCAGGATGAAACCAAAGCGAAGTTGAGTTTTGAGTGGCACGATTTCCATTAACCAGGCGTTCAGGAAGATAGAAATCAAAATGCCCGCATTCAGGAAGGTAAAGGTATTACTCATGCTGGAAACGGGAACGTGGAAGTATTCGGCAATATTGCCCATCACCATCCCGGTGACGATCACCAACGCGCCAGTCAGGGCGTAGGAGAAGAAGCTGATCCATGTGAGCTTAATACGATTGCTGTTAGTCATGACAAGCCTGTGAATATCCCCGTCATACTTCAAGCTGCTTATGCGTTGGCTGCTCCCACTCACCCCAGTCACTTACTCAAGTAAGCTCTTGGGGACTCGCGGGCTTGCCGCCTTGAAGCAACTTGAATTATTTAGGGGTATAAAAATGTAAAGTGCTTTGACAGCACTCGAGAAGGATGGATTTTAGTCAAAAATGTGACCCATTCATACATTTTATGAATCATTTGCTGTAATGACATGCATTTTAAGTGATATGAATCACATTGAAATGTGCCGTATGTTTATTCGTTCATTTAACTTATTGATTTGTGTGAAAGTAAAAAACCGTAAATGGCTGGCGCATAGTTGAGTGCCTCTTTACAATCTAGCAACTTGCTTCATTCACTGCCTTCGTAAGGAATTATTCATGCTCAAATCGACTCTGGCGGCCGTAGCAACCGTGTTTGCTCTTACCGCGCTATCTCCTGCTGCGCTAGCTGCTAAAGGTGACCCACACGTCCTGCTGACAACTTCAGCGGGTGAAATTGAGCTTGAGTTAAATAGCCAAAAAGCCCCCGTCTCTGCGAAAAACTTCGTTGACTATGTGAACAGCGGCTTCTATAACAACACCATTTTCCATCGTGTGATCCCAGGCTTCATGCTTCAGGGTGGCGGCTTTACTGAAGATATGAATCAAAAGCAGCCGAATCCACCGATTAAAAACGAAGCCGATAACGGGCTGCGTAATACCCGCGGCACCATTTCTATGGCGCGTACCGCAGATAAAGACAGTGCAACCAGCCAGTTCTTCATCAACGTGGCTGACAATGCTTTCCTCGACCACGGACAGCGCGACTTCGGTTATGCAGTATTTGGTAAAGTTGTGAAAGGGATGGACGTTGCCGATAAGATCTCTCAAGTGCAGACGCATGATGTGGGTCCATACCAAAATGTTCCGTCAAAACCTGTCGTTATCCTTTCCGCTAAAGTCCTGCCGTAAATAATACCTGCGCGGGTAATCTCTACCTGCGCAATCTCCTCCTTCCAGCACTTCCACCGATTGCTGCTTATACTTGTGGCAAGAAAGGGTCATGTTAGGGAGGCACCATGGCAAAGAAACTGACCGACAAACAAAAGTCCCGCCTTTGGCAACAACAGCGAAGCCGTTCATTTCAGGCCAGTAATCGGCTGGATGTTCTTGAACCTCATGCGCAAGATGAGGCTATCGCACTACGCGCAGACACGATTGAACTTGGCCCGCTGCATCGCGGATTGCCGTGGTTGTGTGCCATCCATCAGCAACTTTTTCAGGATGTCTTCGATTGGGCAGGCGACCTACGTGATGTGGATATTTCCAAGGGCGAGACTCGTTTTTGCCATTTCGAATACATCGAAAATGAAGGCAACGATCTGCTTCAGGAGATGGAAGACGAACATTATCTGACGGGGCTTGCCAGAAACGAGTTTGTTAATCGCCTGGCACATTACTACTGTGAGATTAACGTTCTTCACCCGTTCTTTGTGGGGAGTGGGCGCGCGCAGCGTGTGTTCTTTGAGCAACTGGCGATTCATGCCGGATATCTGTTGGACTGGAGTGGCGTCGATCCTGACGAATGGCAAGCTGCAAATCAGGCTGGTGCGTTGGGAGATTTAACCCAGCTCAGCGAGATTTTCACTAAAGTCGTGAGTGAAGCGCGGGAAAGCGAATAGAATAGCGCGGTTCATTTTTACCCGGGAGCCGCGATGCTACTGCTTATCGACAATTACGACTCATTCACATGGAACCTTTATCAGTACTTTTGCGAATTGGGCGCGGAAGTCATGGTGAAACGTAACGATGAGCTGACCCTTTCGGAAATCAGCGCGTTGGCACCAGAAAAACTGGTTATCTCCCCTGGTCCTTGTACACCTTCTGAAGCGGGTATTTCCCTCGCGGCGATTACCCACTTCGCCGGAAAACTACCCATCCTCGGCGTTTGCCTTGGTCATCAGGCGATTGCCCAGGCATTTGGTGCGACAATTGTCCGCGCCCAAAAAGTGATGCACGGTAAAACCTCCGCTATTTCGCATAACAATACTGGTGTATTTAACGGTCTGAACAATCCTCTGACCGTGACGCGTTACCACTCTTTAGTCATCGACCCGCCAACGCTGCCAGAGTGTTTTGACGTGACGGCCTGGACTGATAAGCAAGAGATTATGGGCATTCGTCATCGCGAGCTGACGCTGGAAGGCGTGCAGTTTCACCCGGAAAGCATTCTCAGCGAGCAGGGACATCAACTGTTAGCCAATTTCCTGAAGTATTGATTTTTTATTGCCACTAAATGATTTTTTATGCATATTCCATGATTATATTTTCATGTGTCTTCCATGACGTTTGATGCGTAAAAAGGGATGGGCAATAAATGGCAACTGAACAATCAGCAATTACCCGGGCAACTTTCGATGAAGTCATTTTGCCGATTTATGCACCGGCAGAGTTTATCCCGGTAAAAGGCCTGGGGAGCCGTATCTGGGATCAACAAGGAAAAGAGTATGTTGATTTCGCGGGTGGGATCGCAGTGACGGCGTTGGGGCACTGCCATCCGGCATTAGTTGAAGCGTTAAAAAGCCAGGGCGAAACGCTATGGCATACCAGTAATGTGTTCACCAACGAACCTGCTCTGCGCCTCGGACGTAAGCTGATTGATGCCACATTTGCTGAACGCGTGCTCTTTATGAACTCTGGCACCGAAGCAAATGAAACCGCATTTAAACTGGCTCGTTATTACGCGTCCACACGCCATAGTCCGTACAAAACCAAAATTATCGCCTTCCATAACGCTTTCCATGGTCGATCTTTGTTTACCGTCTCTGTTGGTGGGCAGCTGAAATATTCCGATGGTTTTGGGCCGAAACCCGCCGATATTATCCATGTACCGTTTAACGATTTGCATGCGGTAAAAGCCGTAATGGACGATCACACCTGTGCGGTGGTGGTTGAGCCGATTCAGGGAGAGGGTGGCGTCACGGCGGCTACGCCAGAATTCCTGCAAGGCCTACGCGAACTGTGCGATGAACACAAAGCCCTGTTAGTTTTCGATGAAGTGCAGTGCGGCATGGGGCGTATCGGCGAACTGTTTGCGTATATGTATTACGGCGTGACTCCGGACATTTTGACCAGTGCTAAGGCGCTTGGTGGCGGATTCCCTGTGAGTGTCATGCTGACGACGCAAGAAATAGCCTCGGCATTCCATGTTGGTACACACGGTTCTACCTACGGTGGAAATCCGCTGGCGTGTGCTGTTGCAGGTGCGGCGTTTGATATCATCAATACGCCTGAGGTGTTGAAGGGCGTCACTGAAAAACGTCAGCAGTTCGTGAAGCATTTAAAGCAGATTGATGAGCAGTTTGATGTGTTCAGCGATATTCGCGGCATGGGTTTGTTGATTGGTGCGGAGCTGAAACCGCAATACAAAGGCCGTACTCGTGAATTCCTTCACGCGGCCGCTCAGGAAGGCGTGATGGTTTTGAATGCCGGGCCTGATGTCATGCGCTTTGCACCAGCTTTAATTGTTGAAAAGGCTGATATTGATGAAGGTATGGCGCGCTTTGCTAAAGCGGTCGAGAAAATCGTATCTCAGGTCGTGTAAGCGCCCGCGTCATCCGGAAAAACGGCGGATGACGTAGGTTTATTTACTCTCAGGCCGACGTAAACGGTTCAGCCAGATACCATGATGGGGGCGCTGGCGCCATGCAACCGACGAAATGGTGTGCATTGTGCTGAGGTGACCCAAAATCCGCTGTAAATGTTGTTCCATTGTGCTCAATGGCCCACTCGGAAGCCCTTCCAGTGGGTCGAGAATGTTCGCGTCGTTAGTCTCTCCCGGCCCATCGTACTGCAACCGCTGTTGGCATCGTTGCAGCGCAATTTCACATGACTGCAAATAATGCTGGGCTAAATCCGGGGTCAGCATGTTGTGCTCGCGTGCCAGAGTCGTCATGGCATTGATATGCTCGACGATAAACTGGCTGTGCGTCACCCACAGTTTCATATCTGCCAGATAATGCGAGTTGAAACCGGGCTCCTGCATCGCCTGGTTCAGCGAGTTAAACAGTGCATTATGGGCCTGATTGACCTTCATACGCTCCCAGGCTAAAGGCGTAGGTTCAGGGTCGTTACTCAGAATAAGACGAATGGCTTCCTGGTCTGTTTCCAGTGCGTCGTGGGCGTTCTGGCGCAGCAACCCACTTTGCCATTGCGGCCAAAGCCACACCATGCCACCGAAGGCAATCAAACAACCCAGCAGCGTATCTATCAAACGCGGAACAATATATTGCTCCGCGCTAAGCGTTAACAGTTGCAGGGTATAGACCGCTGTCACGGTGAAACCAATTGTCGCCCAGCCATAGCTTTGACGAATAATCAAATAGCTGACGAGGGTAATGACCAGCATCGCGGCCAACGCAATGTCTTGTGGGAAGTGAAAGTGCAGGGCGAAACCCGCAATGGCCAGGCCTGCAATGGTGCCTGCCGAACGGTGCAGAATGCGTACCCGAGTGGCGCCGTAGCCATTTTGCGTTACAAACATCACCGTCATTAAAATCCAGTAGGGTTTTGGCAGATGTAAAAATGCGCCAAAAATACTGGCGATGGTTAACATCACACCTAACCGGGCGGCGTTGCGCAGAGCCGCTGATTTCAATGATAAATAGCTTTTCAGCGCTGCCCAAAGTGGCAAACGGCGCTGTCGGTCTTCCATTAAATCACGGACATACAGTGGGCGCTGGCTGCGTAATACACGCGCGATACGGCTGAAGTGATAATGGCAAAACTGTCCGACCGGGTTATCCGGATTCTGCCGGGCGATTTTCTCGAGGGCTTCAATTTGCTTCTCCATCGTAAAACGCTGCGGGTAACGATGGTAAAGAATGTCATCGGCCAGAACGCGTAAACGGGCCGCAATGGTCTGCGCATTCCAGCGAATAACGGCTTCCGCATGACTTTGCGCGACAAGTTTTTGCACCTCGGCGGGTTGATGCAAACTGACGGAAATGTGCTCTTGTAGATCTAACGCGATTTGAAAGGAGCGTAACAAATGCTTGTAACCGTTTTGCTGGTTCGCCGATAGCATATGCAGTTGTTGGTAGCAGTTGGTAATCAAGTCGACGGCTTTTTGCTGGCGAGCCAGGAGCGGTGGGAGTGATGTTTCGGGATCGGTATGCTTTGTCAGCATGCTGTATTTGGCTTCACAGTAATCCGCTAATTGGCGATAGAGCAGGCTTAACGATTCGCGCAACGGCTGCTCGCGCCACATCCAGAACCAAAGCCAGTTAAATACCCCGTACCAAATCGTGCCAGAGACATACAGCACCATCGGCTTCCAGATAGGCATATTACCGGCCATGCTGAGCGTAAAGATGGCAGCAATCAACGAGGCTGGAAGCAAGCGTGCATGCAGGGCGCTGATTTCTGCGGTAACGCCAAGCATGAGCGCCATCACCATGAGAATAACGGGTAATGGAACGGAGGTGTACAGCAGCAAAAGCTGCATGATTAAACTGCTGACAGCGAAAAGAGTGCCGCCAACAATCAGGCGTTTGAAGAAGCGTTTATGAGGTGTATCCAGACCGGCAATGTTGCAACAGGCGGGCACTAACGAGAACAGCAGGCCTAACTGCAAATTTCCGAGCAGTAAACCTACCCCCACAGGAAGGCACAGCACCAGCGTTTGCCGCAAAGCGTAGTTAACTTCTGGATGGTAGATCAGTCGGCGCCACATAGCTCTTCATAATACAAGTTGCGGGGGTGTTGGCTACACTCAGAGAAGTGTAGAGACAAAAAAGGCGTGTTACCTGAGCGACACGCCTTTTTTGAGAACGGAGATTAACGAGTGCCGTAAACGACGATCGTTTTACCGTGAGCGGAGATCAGGTTTTGATCTTCCAGCATTTTCAAAATACGACCAACGGTTTCACGAGAGCAACCTACGATCTGACCGATTTCCTGACGGGTAATTTTAATCTGCATACCGTCTGGGTGGGTCATTGCATCAGGTTGTTTCGCCAGGTTCAGCAGCGTCTGTGCGATACGACCAGTCACATCCAGGAATGCCAGGTTACCGACTTTCTCAGATGTCACTTGCAGACGACGAGCCATCTGGGAAGACAGGCGCATTAGAATGTCTGGGTTGACCTGAATCAGCTGGCGGAATTTTTTATAGGAAATTTCAGCCACTTCACAGGCAGATTTAGCACGAACCCATGCACTACGTTCCTGGCCTTCTTCGAACAGCCCTAACTCACCAATAAAATCGCCCTGATTCAGATAGGAGAGGATCATTTCCTTGCCCTCTTCATCTTTAATCAGAACAGCCACAGAGCCCTTGACGATGTAATACAGCGTCTCAGCTTTTTCACCTTGGTGAATCAGTGTGCTCTTCGATGGATACTTATGAATATGGCAATGGGACAAGAACCATTCGAGAGTCGGGTCTGTTTGCGGTTTGCCAAGCACCATGCGCGGTTATCCTCTGTTTATAACTAGCTACCAACGACAAGACGCTAAACATCCTGTCTGGCGTTGCAAGTATTAGAATATTCCCCACCTTGGGGAGATGGCATGCAAGTCATTCTTGCTGCCTGTAATTAGTGACGTCCTCTGCATACATGCATTACGTCAATGTATCGATGTAGCATCTGGATTGTTTTAGCATAGCTTTTGACAAGTGTCTCCTATTGTCTCGTTTCAGCATGACGCAGGTCGCCTTCCGTTGCCAGTTTTGCTGCATCCGCGTACTCTGAAAGGGTTTTTTTCAACTGGAGAAGTAACATGCAGGCACGAGTGAAGTGGGTTGAAGGGTTAACCTTCCTTGGGGAGTCCGCTTCAGGACACCAGATTTTGATGGATGGTAATTCTGGCGATAAAGCCCCAAGTCCGATGGAGATGGTTCTGATGGCTGCGGGGGGCTGCAGTGCAATCGATGTAGTTTCTATTTTGCAAAAAGGTCGCTACAACGTGACGGATTGCGAAGTAAAACTGACCTCTGAGCGCCGTGAAGAAGCCCCTCGTCTTTTTACCACCATTAACCTGCATTTCATCGTGACAGGCAAAGAACTGAAAGATAACGCGGTTTCCCGCGCGGTGGATTTATCTGCTGAAAAGTATTGTTCTGTTGCTCTGATGCTGGAAAAAGCTGTGAACATTACTCATAGCTATGAAGTGATTGAAGGCTAATGTGTGTCAGCAGGGCGGTAACTATCCGCCCTGATTGATGTGTCGACCTTCTGCCAGCCGTTTAACTAGCGGTGCCATAATCAATTCCATTGCCAGTCCCATCTTGCCACCCGGCACCACTAATGTATTGATGTGGGAAATGAATGAGCCTTGCAGCATGGCGAGCAGGTACGGGTAGTCAATGTTATCCAGCCCACGAAAATGAATCACCACGAAGCTTTCATCCAGTGACGGAATACCACGTGCCGCAAATGGGTTAGACGTATCAACGGTAGGCACGCGCTGGAAGTTGATATGGGTACGGGAAAATTGCGGCGTGATGTAATTGATGTAATCGTCCATCGAGCGTACGACTGAGTCCATCACCGCTTCTCTGGAATGTCCGCGTTCGCTGGTGTCCCGCACCAGTTTTTGTATCCATTCCAGGTTCACAATCGGCACTACGCCAACCAACAAGTCGACGGCATTCGCCACATCATGATGCGGGGTGACAACTCCTCCGTGCAAACCTTCATAGAACAAGACATCAGTCGGTTCCGGCAGCGATTGCCACGGAGTAAACGTACCCGGAATTTGGTTCCAGGGTACCGCTTCATCATAGGTATGCAGATACTTGCGTGATTTACCTTGCCCGGTATTTCCGTACTCCAGAAACGTTTGCTCAAGCAAGCCGAAGTCATTCGCTTCCGGGCCAAAGTAGCTGATATGGCGACCCAAATCGCGAGCTTTACGGATAGCCATATCCATTTCAGGGCGAGTGAAACGGTGGAAACTGTCACCTTCGACTTCGGCTGCGCGAAGATTGAGTTGCTGAAATATTTTGCGAAAGGCAAGGCTGGTGGTGGTCGTTCCCGCGCCGCTGGAACCTGTTACGGCAATAACCGGATGTTTGGCTGACATAAGGCAACAACTCCCTGGGTAATCACAAGTGGGTTTAGCTGGGTTTGGCCCTCACCCTAACCCTCTCCGCCAGGAGAGGGAACTGGATTGAGCAAGGGAGCGGGCCTGGTTTGTTTTTCCCCCTCTCCTTTGGGAGAGGGTTGGGGTGAGGGGCATTATGCAGTATAGAAGATTAATAATTAGCCGCGAAATTGCCCACGGGCCATGATATTCACCGTTTCATGGAGTTCTGACCATACCAATACGGCCTCTCCACTTTGCAGTTGGCGCTTAACATCGGCCACCTTTTGCTCTAGTGAGCGCTCTTGTTCACCATAATCTGTACCTTCGCGTAATACAAAGGATTCAATCAGATTATCAAGCGTTTCGGGAGGGAGATCTTGCCAGGGAATCATCATAGTGATTTTTCCAAAAATTTAGACAGCCACTGTGGGATACGCTGCTCAAGCCACATTTCCGGGCGACGTAGTGTGCCACCCACAAACCCAACATGGCCGCCGTAACGCGTCAGTTGGTACTCAATGTTGTCGGGCAATATCGCTTTATCAGGGATCACATGGTGATCCATAAACGGGTCATCTTTAGCGTGGATGATAAGCGTAGGCGTTTTGATTTGTGGCAACAGTGGCATGGCGCTGCACTGGCGGTAATAGTCGATAGCATCGGCGAAACCGTGAATCTTTGAGGTAATCAAATCGTCAAACTCGCGCAGACGGCGCATACCTTTGAGCTGACGCATATCGACAGGGAGAGTCCCCGGATAGCTTCGCAGTTTACGCGCCGCGTTTTTCTTCAATAAATTCAACAAATAGTGCTGATAAACCCGCGAAAACCCTGTTTCGATATGTTTGCTGCAATGCTCAAGCATGAGTGGGGCAGAAACCACAACACCGGCCTGTAGTGTGCAATCAGCACCTTGTTTTGCCATTAAGCAGGCAAGCATATTTCCACCAAGTGAAAACCCGACAGCCGCCGTTGGTGCGTTGCCGTAACGTGTACTGAGCCAGTTGAGGAAGTAGCTTCCATCTTCGGTTTCACCGGAGTGATAGATTCGTTCCTTGCGATTCGGAACGCCGCTGCAACCCCGAAAATGCATCACTACACCGAGCCAGCCTTGCTTACGTGCGGCATCAATTAATCCATGCGCATACGGGCTGTGCAGGCTCCCTTCAAGACCATGAAAAACGACTAACCGTGGTTTATGCGTTGCCTGTCGCGGGTCTTCGCTCCATGCAAGATCGACAAAATCCCCATCCGGCATATCCAGACGCTGCCAGTGAGGTTTGAAATTGAGACGGCGGCGAATTAAGCGAGGGAGCATAGTTTGCAGGTGCGGATTACTGACACCCTTTAACGGACGAAATTGTTCATCGTCTACGTGATTAAAATTCAATGCTGCGGGACTTGTCGTGGCCATATCACACTGTTAGTTTCATTTAGCTTGCTCATTAACTTTACCGGGTGTGGAACACCCATTTCATGGAAACGCTTTTCTTCTCTATGCTTGGTTTTCTTTGGGTCGCGGCGATTACACCCGGCCCAAACAATATGTTGCTGACTTCTTCCGGCGCCAACTACGGCTTTATGCGTACCGTACCTTTGATGATAGGCATCATGCTGGGGATGCAGTGCATCTTGTTGCTGGTGGCCTTTGGCGTCGGTAGCTTAATCCTTTTATATCCAGCGTTGCACCTTATCCTGAAAATTGCCGGGAGTGCTTACCTATTGTGGCTTGCATGGAAAATCGGCACAGCGACATATGAAAAACTGGAAACTGATGCGCCACCTCCGTCACCGATTCCATTCTGGCAGGGTGGTTTGTTGCAGCTTATCAACCCAAAAGCGTGGCTGATGGCGCTAGGCGCAGTGGCAAGTTTTAGCCTTGCCGGTTCTCAGTATCTGCACTCTGTGGTGCTAATCAGCATCGGTATTGCGCTGGTCAACATCGTTGCAGGTATCATCTGGATTGCGTTTGGCAGCATGATTGGCACGCTACTGCGTAGCCGCCGCGCCTGGGCAATCTTTAATATCTTTATGGGTTTGCTGACTGCGGCGTGTGTGCTGCTTATCTGGCATTAGAGTCATCTGGCCTCACATTGGGTGAGGCCAGACTGTCATTCGACCTGCATCATCTGTTCTAACTGGTCATGTGCATCCAGCCATTCCATTTCACACTCTTCCAGAGCCGCTTTTACCTTAACCTGAGTTTGCAGGCATTCCGTCATTTCCGCTTTACGACTTTGGTCGTAAATGGCGCTGTCAGCCAGCTTCTCTTCGACTTCTGCAAGTTGCACATTTAGCTTTTCCATCTGCTTTTCAAGCTTGGTAATTTGCTTGCGCAGCGGTTGGGTTTGCGTGCGTAACTCTGCTTCCCGGCGTTTTTGATCTTTACGCGCCTGCGCACTGTTGACGTTATCTTTTGCCGAGTCTTGCGGTTGGTTTTCCTGTTTTTGCAGATCAACCAGCCATTGCTGATAGTCTTCAAGATCGCCATCGAACGCCTCGACTTTCCCGTCGTGGACTAAATAGAGATCGTCGGTCGTCGAACGCAGTAAGTGACGGTCGTGCGAAACCACGACTAATGCGCCTTCGAAATCAATCAACGCTTCAGTCAGTGCCTGACGCATGTCGAGATCAAGGTGGTTTGTTGGTTCATCGAGCAGCAGCAAGTTCGGGCGCTGCCAGACAACCAGTGCCAGGACCAGACGCGCTTTTTCACCGCCGGAGAAACGTGCGGTCTGCTCGGTCACTTTATCGCCCCGGAATCCAAAGCCGCCCAGGTAATCGCGAAGTTGTTGTTCTAATTCTTTTGGCGCGATACGTGCCAGATGTTGCAGCGGAGATTCGTCAGCACGTAAATATTCAAGTTGGTGCTGTGCGAAGTATCCCAGCTTGATGCCTTTTGCCAGACCAATATCACCCTGCAGTGGTTGAATTTCTTCCGCTAACAGTTTGATAAGGGTGGATTTACCGGCACCGTTACGACCCAGCAGGCCGATGCGGGAACCAGGAACCAGATTAAGCTTGATGGAATCAAGAATCACTCGGTCGCCATAGCCAGCGCTGACTTTTTCCATGCGCAGCAGCGGGTTTGGCAAGCTTTCTGGGGCACGGAAACTGAAATGGAACGGGTTATCTACGTGTGCCGGGGCAATCAATTCCATGCGTTCGAGCATTTTCACACGGCTTTGCGCTTGCTTCGCTTTGCTGGCTTTGGCTTTGAAACGGTCGATAAAACTTTGCAGGTGCGCGACGCGCTCTTGCTGGCTTTCGTACATCGACTGCTGCTGAGCCAGGCGAGTGGCGCGTTGGCCTTCAAACGACGAGTAGTTACCGGTGTATTCAAACATCGATTCTTGCTCGATATGAATAATTTTCCCCACGACAGGGTCTAGGAAGTCACGGTCATGGGAAATAAGAATCAACGTCCCCTGGTAACTTTTCAGCCAGCGCTCAAGCCAAATAACGGCGTCTAAATCCAGGTGGTTGGTCGGTTCATCGAGCAACAGCAAATCTGAACGGCAAATAAGTGCTTGAGCCAGGTTCAGACGCATGCGCCAGCCACCCGAAAAATCACTGACCGGGCGTTCGAGCTGCTCATTGCTGAAGCCTAAGCCGTGCAACAAACTGGAGGCACGGGAGCGAATCGTCCAGGCGTCAACCGCATCCAGTTTACCGTGAACCAGCGCAATAGCATGGCCGTCATTACGCTCATTGGCTTTTGCCAGTTCAGCTTCAAGCTGGCGGAATTCACGGTCGCCATCAATAACATACTCAATGGCGGGCATTGCCAGCGCAGGAGTTTCCTGATTGACCCAGGCTAAAGCCCAGTTTCCAGGGTAAGTCATACTTCCGCCATCGGCGCTGATCTCGTTCTTCAGCAGCGCCAGCAGCGTGGATTTTCCGCAGCCGTTTTTACCTACCAGACCCACTTTTTGGCCCGGATTGATGGTAGCGGTGGCATTATCCAGCAGAACGCGGGTACCGCGACGAATTTGTAACGAGGAGAAAACAATCATAAAGCGCCGTATGTTCAGAGTATGTTAAATTGTCATTATATTTAGGTAACGTGAAGCTTCTGCCTTCGCGTCGGGCTGCATGGTAGCCCAAAATAACGACTATGACGACGCCCTGGAGGGTAATGATGTTGCAGCCGCCGAAAGTTTTGCTGCTATATGCCCATCCGGAGTCACAAGACTCGGTCGCAAACCGCGTCTTACTCCAGGCGGCGAAGAGGCTTGCTAATGTCACTGTGCATGACCTTTACGCTCACTATCCTGACTTTTTTATCGATATCTATCATGAGCAGGCATTGCTGCGACAGCATGATGTCATCGTCTTCCAACATCCTCTTTATACCTATAGCTGCCCGGCGTTACTCAAAGAGTGGCTGGACCGTGTGTTGAGCCGTGGCTTTGCCAGCGGTGTTGGAGGTAATGCTCTGGAGGGAAAGTATTGGCGCAGTGTGATTACCACCGGCGAGCCTGAAGGTGCGTATCGGCATGACGGTTTTAATCGGTTTCCACTGACCGATATTTTGCGCCCGTTTGAGCTCACCGCCGCAATGTGTCGTATGCACTGGATGAATCCCATCATCGTTTATTGGGCTCGTCGGCAAACTCCGCAAGAACTTGCCAGCCACGCGAAGGCCTATGGCGAGTGGCTAGCTTCGCCTTTACTTCCGGGAGGTCGCTAATGGAAGGTTCAGACTTATTGTTGGCTGGCGTCCTGTTTTTGTTTGCCGCGGTAGTTGCTGTGCCGATTGCGGCCCGTTTAGGGATTGGCGCGGTGCTGGGCTATTTATTGGCAGGTATAGCCATTGGTCCATGGGGATTAGGTTTTATCAGTGATGTGGATGAAATTCTTCACTTCTCTGAGTTGGGCGTAGTCTTCCTGATGTTTATCATCGGGCTGGAGTTGAACCCATCCAAGCTTTGGCAACTTCGACGCTCTATTTTTGGTGTCGGTGCCGCGCAGGTGCTGCTCAGTGCCGTTGTGCTGGCCGGATTGCTGATGTTAACGAAGTTTTCCTGGCAGGCGGCGGTGATAGGCGGCATAGGTTTGGCGATGTCATCCACCGCAATGGCGCTACAACTGATGCGTGACAAAGGAATGAATCGCAATGAAGCCGGACAGCTTGGTTTCTCAGTTTTGCTGTTCCAGGATTTAGCGGTCATTCCTGCGATTGCATTGGTGCCGCTGCTGGCCGGGAATGGTGATGACAGCCCTGACTGGATAAAAATCGGCTTCAAAGTGTTGGCCTTTGCAGGAATGTTGATTGGTGGTCGGTATCTGCTAAAACCGGTTTTCCGGTTTATTGCGGGTTCGGGTGTGCGTGAAGTCTTTACCGCCGCCGCACTTTTGTTGGTGCTGGGCTCGGCGTTATTCATGGATGCGCTCGGTTTTTCAATGGCGCTGGGTACGTTTATCGCCGGCGTCTTGTTGGCCGAAAGCGAATACCGGCACGAGCTGGAAATTGCTATCGATCCATTTAAAGGACTATTGCTGGGATTGTTCTTTATTTCCGTTGGCATGGCGTTAAACCTTGGCGTGCTCTACACCCATCTTTTCTGGGTCGTGTTAGGTGTCATGGTGTTGGTAGCCATTAAAGCCGGTGTGCTGTACGGCCTGTCGTGGTTTTTCGGTTTGCGCAGCTCGGAGCGTTTGCAGTTTTCAGGTGTGTTAAGTCAGGGAGGGGAGTTTGCTTTCGTGCTTTTCTCAACGGCTTCATCGCAAAAGCTATTTAGTGGCGACCAAATGCCGCTGCTACTGGTGACCGTCACGCTTTCTATGATGACGACGCCGCTGCTGATGAAAGGTGTCGATGCCATTCTTGCGCGGCGATTTAATGTTGCTGATGACGAAACGGATGAAAAACCTTATGTGGAAGACGATCAGCCACAAGTCATTATTGTTGGCTTTGGGCGTTTTGGGCAGGTCATTGGCCGTTTGCTAATGGCGAACAAGATGCGCATCACGGTACTCGAGAGGGATATCAGCTCTGTAAGCCTGATGCGCAAATACGGCTATAAGGTTTATTACGGTGATGCAACAGAACTGGAGTTGCTGCGATCGGCGGGTGCAGAAACGGCAAAATCGATAGTGATTACCTGTAATGAGCCGGAAGACACCATGAAAGTGGTTCACTTGTGTCAACAACACTTTCCACATCTGGCGATACTGGCGCGAGCCAGGGGGCGTGTAGAAGCTCATGAATTGTTGCAAGCTGGAGTGACCCAATTTTCACGTGAAACCTTCTCCAGTGCGCTGGAGCTCGGGCGTAAGGCCCTGATGACGTTGGGTATGCATCCGCATCAAGCGCATCGTGCACAACTCCACTTCAGGCGGTTGGATATGAGTATGCTGCGTGAATTAATGCCCATTCATACCGATAACGCACAAATTTCCAGGGTGCGTGAAGCGCGTCGTGAACTGGAAGAAATTTTCGAACGTGAGATGCAGCAAGAGCGTCGCCAGTTCGATGGTTGGGATGATTTTGAATAATTAAGGTGAAGCCAATGCCGGTGCGTAAAAGATTTATTGCCGGGGCTGTTTGCCCCGAATGTCAGACGCGGGATTCTCTCGCGATGTGGCGTGAGAATAATGTCGATATAGTTGAGTGTGTTAAGTGTGGACACCAAATGCGTGAGGCGGATAAGCAACCGCAGGACCATGCTCGCAAACAAGAGCAAGTCATTGGGATTTTTCATCCAGACTAGCGAGGTGCGCCAGCTTTTTTTAAGCTTAGGGGTACACCGGCGCTAAATTCCGCTACAATCGGCGCCAGTTTTTTTTCCCATGCTCGCTCAGGAGATATCATGAAAGTAGCAAAAGATCTGGTGGTCAGCCTGGCTTACCAGGTACGTACAGAAGACGGTGTGTTGGTTGATGAGTCTCCGGTGAGTGCGCCGCTGGACTATCTGCATGGTCACGGCTCCCTGATTTCAGGCCTGGAAACTGCGCTGGAAGGCCACGTAGTGGGTGATCGTTTCGACGTGAACGTTGGCGCAAATGACGCTTACGGTCAATACGACGAGAATCTGGTTCAGCGCGTTCCTAAAGATGTGTTCATGGGCGTTGATGAGCTGGAAGTGGGTATGCGCTTCATGGCTGATACCGACCAGGGTCCAGTGCCAGTTGAAATTACCGCTGTTGAAGATGAGCACGTTGTTGTCGATGGCAACCACATGCTGGCAGGTCAGAACCTGAGCTTCAACGTTGAAGTTATCGCTATTCGTGAAGCTACTGCTGAAGAACTGGCTCATGGCCACGTTCACGGTGAGCACGATCATCACCACGACCATGACCACGAAGGTGGTTGCTGTGGTGGTCACGGTCACGACCATGATCACGAACACGGTAAAGGCGGTTGTGGCGGCAATGGCGGCTGCGGTTGCCACTAATCCGTTAAAGATAAAAAAGGCGTGTCACTGACACGCCTTTTTTTATGCTGCTAGTAATGCGGCGGCGGGGTTTCTTCTGATTCTGAGGCCACCATTGACGGTTGGCTGGCTTTTAACTTTTCAACCAGCAATCGGAAATGCTCGCGCAGTTTGACCATTTCTAATTCGTGAGCCGTTACCGTCTGATTTAACTCTTCTATCGTAATCTCCTGAAAAGCGAGACGACTCTCAAGTTCTTCCAGCCGTTGTTCGGTCGATTTTTGTTGCATGGCTAATCTCTCCTGCTCTGCGGATGGACAATTTCCGGCGATTCTACTGAAAAATTCCACACGTTACAGCGCAGTTTTGCTCTGGACGAAACTTCTTTAAACAAAAAGAGTCTGAATTTGTCTCGATAAGACGCGGAGAGATTGTGTAGATTTCTTCCACGACGTTATAGTACATCTCTTAGTTGATAATAACCTTGGGGTTTGAGGCCCCGGCCCTGGAGAAATGGATGAAATCACTGTTTAAAGTAACGCTACTGGCGACCACGATGGCCGTTGCCCTGAGCGCTCCGGCGTTCGCTGCTCCAGCCGCTGCAGCAAAAGATGCTGCTGCACCTACCGCGCCAGCTGCAAGCAACGCGGCATTTAAAAATGACGACCAGAAATCTGCGTATGCATTAGGTGCTTCGCTGGGCCGTTACATGGAAAACTCGCTGAAAGAACAAGAAAAACTAGGGATTACGCTGGATAAAAATCAGCTTATCGCTGGTGTTCAGGATGCATTTGCTGACAAGAGCAAATTATCCGACCAGGAAATCGAGCAGACTCTGCAAGCTTTCGAAGCTCGCGTGAAATCTTCCGCTCAAGCGAAAATGGAAAAAGACGCTAAAGAAAACGCGGATAAAGGCAAAGCCTTCCGTGATGCTTTCGCAAAAGAGAAGGGTGTTAAAACCTCCGCTACTGGCTTGATGTATAAAATCGACAAAGCCGGTACGGGTGAAGCGCCTACCGATAGCGACACTGTTGTTGTGAATTACAAAGGTACACTTATCGACGGTAAAGAGTTCGATAACTCTTATACTCGCGGTGAGCCACTCTCTTTCCGTCTTGACGGTGTTATCCCTGGCTGGACTGAAGGCCTGAAAAACCTCAAGAAAGGCGGGAAAATCAAGCTGGTTATTCCACCAGAACTGGCTTATGGCAAAACTGGCGTTCCGGGGATCCCTGCTAACTCCACACTGGTATTTGACGTTGAGCTGCTGGATATCAAACCAGCACCTAAAGCAGACGCTAAACCAGATGCCGCTCCAGCTCCAGAAGCTGAAGCAGCTAAGAGCAAATAAGGCATTATTAACCGCCGCCCCCAGGGCGGCGGTTTTTTATTTGAGGCAGGATATAATAAAAGCTGGAAAGCGCATCTGACGCTGTATTACCTTAGCAGGCTGCGCAACAACTGAGTATGAGTCTGCCCTGACACCATTTAAGCGCGACAGGCTCTCTGTAGAGGGTGGTATCTTTAAATGTCCAATTCGCTTTTAACCAATGAAACCAGTGAGCTTGACTTGCTGGACCAACGTCCATTTGAACAAACCGACTTTGAAATATTGAAATCCTACGAAGCGGTCGTGGACGGGTTAGCGATGCTGATTGGTTCTCATTGTGAAATTGTGTTGCACTCGCTGCAAGATTTAAAATGTTCCGCTATCCGGATCGCGAATGGTGAACATACCGGGCGTAAAATTGGCTCGCCAATCACCGATCTCGCCTTGCGTATGCTGCATGATATGACTGGCGCGGACAGTAGCGTTTCCAAATGCTATTTTACACGTGCTAAAAGTGGCGTTCTGATGAAGTCAGAAACTATCGCTATCCGCAATCGTGATGAACGCGTCATCGGCCTGCTGTGTATCAACATCAATCTGGACGTACCGTTCTCGCAAATTATGTCGACGTTCATTCCGCCGGAAACGCCGGAAGTTGCTTCGTCCGTAAACTTTGCTTCATCCGTAGAAGACCTGGTCATGCAGGCTCTGGAATTCACAATCGAAGAAGTGAATGCCGACCGCAATGTGTCCAATAATGCTAAAAATCGACAGATTGTGCTTAACCTCTACGAGAAAGGCATTTTTGATATCAAAGATGCTATCAACCAGGTTGCTGACCGTTTGAATATTTCTAAGCACACGGTTTATCTCTACATCCGTCAATTCAAAAACGGTGATTTCCAGGGGCAGGATAAGTAATGCGTTTTGCCATCCTGGTGACAGGCCCGGCCTATGGCACGCAGCAGGCGAGTAGCGCATTGCAGTTTTCCCAGGCCGTCATCATGCAAGGCCATACGTTAGAAAGCGTGTTTTTCTACCGTGAAGGTGTCCACAACGCAAACGTTTTGACGTCGCCTGCGAGTGACGAATTCAATGTCGTACAGGCGTGGCAGCAATTGCATCAACAGCATGGCGTTGAGTTGCATATCTGTGTTGCAGCAGCACTGCGTCGCGGTGTGACGGACGAAGAGCAAGCCACTCAACTCGGTTTACCGAGCCATAACTTGCAGCCAGGTTTTATTCTCAGTGGTCTGGGAGCGCTGGCACAAGCTACGCTGACTTGCGATAGAACGGTGCAATTCTGATGAAGCGTGTCGCATTTGTATTTAAATCAGCCCCTCATGGGAGTGCTGCTGGCCGAGAAGGGCTAGATGCCTTACTGGCAACATCGGCGTTAACTGAAGATGTCGGGGTGTTTTTCGTTGGTGATGGTGTATTGCAACTGCTTCCAGGACAACGGCCTGGTCTCATCCTTGGCCGTGATTACATCGCAACATTTCGCGTACTGCCGTTATATGACATTGACCAGTGTTATCTCTGTGCGGCTTCTGTCCGGGAGCGGGGATTACCAATAGACAGTGCGTGGGTTCTCGACGCACAACCTCTTGAACCGGATGCGTTGGGCGAAATGCTACATCAGTTTGATGTCGTATTAACCTTCTGAGGCTACATGCTGCATATTTTACAACACTCACCTTTTCAAACCGATCTGGAATCGATGCTGCGCTGCGTGAAACATGGCGATGAGTTGTTATTGATCCAGGATGCGGTTATTGTCGCCCTCAGTGGGACGAAGGCCCTTGATTTGCTGCTCGCCGCCCCCATTTCTATTTATGCTCTGCAGGAAGATATCGAGGCACGCGGCTTAACCGCTCAAATTTCGACCAGTGTAGGCAAGGTCAGCTATACTGATTTCGTCAGATTGACAGTTAAACACGAACAGCAGATTACCTGGTAAAATCCAGGATTGTTGTATATTTCTTGACACCTTTTCGGCTCAGCCCTAAAATTCTGCGTCCTCATATTATATGAGGCCGTTTTATTACGTGTTTACGAAGCAAAAGCTAAAACCAGGAGCTATTTAATGGCAACAGTTAATCAGCTGGTACGCAAACCACGCGCTCGCAAAGTTGCAAAAAGCAACGTGCCTGCGCTGGAAGCCTGCCCGCAGAAACGTGGCGTATGTACTCGTGTATATACTACCACTCCTAAGAAACCAAACTCCGCACTGCGTAAAGTATGCCGTGTGCGTTTGACTAACGGTTTTGAAGTTACCTCCTACATCGGTGGTGAAGGTCACAACCTGCAGGAACACTCCGTGATCCTGATCCGTGGTGGTCGTGTAAAAGACTTGCCAGGTGTTCGTTACCACACCGTTCGTGGTGCACTTGACTGCTCCGGCGTTAAAGACCGTAAGCAATCTCGTTCCAAGTATGGCGTGAAGCGTCCTAAGGCTTAATGGTTTCCGTTAAGTAAGGCCAAACGTTTTAAATAAATGTCAAACTCAATAGAGTTTTGGACAACCCTGAATTAACAACGGAGTATTCCCATGCCACGTCGTCGCGTCATTGGTCAACGTAAAATTCTTCCAGATCCTAAGTTCGGATCAGAGTTGCTGGCCAAATTTGTAAACATTCTGATGGTAGATGGTAAGAAATCTACTGCAGAATCTATCGTCTATACCGCGCTGGAGACCCTGGCTCAGCGTTCTGGTAAAAACGAACTGGAAGCTTTCGAAGTCGCTCTGGACAACGTTCGTCCGACTGTCGAAGTTAAGTCCCGCCGTGTTGGTGGTTCTACTTATCAGGTTCCAGTAGAAGTACGTCCGGTTCGTCGTAATGCTCTGGCAATGCGTTGGATCGTAGAAGCTGCTCGTAAACGCGGTGATAAATCCATGGCTCTTCGCCTGGCGAACGAACTTTCTGACGCTGCAGAGAACAAAGGTACTGCAGTTAAGAAACGTGAAGACGTTCACCGTATGGCTGAAGCCAACAAGGCGTTCGCTCACTACCGTTGGTAATCCCTTCGGAGTGTTAGTCACCAAGCGGGCGCTTCATGTGAGCTGCCCGCTTTGGGTTACTTAAATGAACGTCCCAGGATATAGAGGAATCAAATGGCTCGTACAACACCCATTGCACGCTACCGCAACATCGGTATCAGTGCACACATCGACGCCGGTAAAACCACTACTACCGAACGTATTCTGTTCTACACCGGTGTAAACCATAAAATCGGTGAAGTTCATGATGGCGCAGCCACCATGGACTGGATGGAGCAGGAGCAGGAACGTGGTATCACCATCACTTCCGCTGCAACTACTGCGTTCTGGTCAGGTATGGCTAAGCAGTATGAACCGCATCGCGTAAACATCATCGACACCCCAGGGCACGTTGACTTCACCATCGAAGTTGAACGTTCCATGCGTGTTCTTGACGGTGCGGTAATGGTTTACTGCGCAGTTGGTGGTGTTCAGCCACAGTCTGAGACCGTATGGCGTCAGGCTAACAAATACAAAGTTCCACGCATCGCGTTCGTTAACAAAATGGACCGCATGGGTGCTAACTTCCTGAAAGTTGTAGGCCAGATTAAATCCCGCCTGGGCGCGAACGCTGTTCCGCTTCAGCTGGCGATTGGCGCTGAAGAAGGTTTCACCGGTGTTATTGACCTGGTGAAAATGAAAGCGATCAACTGGAACGATGCCGATCAGGGCGTGACCTTCGAATACGAAGAAATCCCTGCTGATATGGCTGACCTGGCTGCTGAATGGCGCCAGAACCTGGTTGAGTCTGCAGCTGAAGCTTCTGAAGAGCTGATGGATAAATACTTGGGCGGCGAAGAGCTGACCGAGGAAGAAATCAAAACTGCACTGCGTTCACGTGTACTGCGTAACGAGATCATTCTTGTTACCTGTGGTTCTGCGTTTAAGAACAAAGGCGTACAGGCAATGCTGGATGCGGTAATTGATTACCTGCCAGCGCCGACTGACGTACCTGCGATCAACGGTATGCTGGACGACGGTAAAGACACTCCATCTGAGCGTCACGCTAGTGATGAAGAGCCGTTTGCTGCTCTGGCATTCAAAATCGCTACCGACCCGTTCGTTGGTAACCTGACGTTCTTCCGCGTGTACTCTGGCGTGGTTAACTCTGGTGATACCGTATACAACCCGGTTAAATCGGCTCGTGAGCGTTTTGGTCGTATCGTTCAGATGCACGCTAACAAACGTGAAGAGATCAAAGAAGTTCGCGCGGGCGACATTGCTGCGGCAATCGGCCTGAAAGACGTGACTACAGGTGACACCATCTGTGATCCGGACAACGTGATCATTCTGGAGCGTATGGAATTCCCTGAACCGGTAATCTCCATCGCAGTAGAACCAAAAACCAAAGCTGACCAAGAAAAAATGGGTCTGGCTCTGGGTCGTCTGGCTAAAGAAGATCCATCATTCCGCGTATGGACTGATGAAGAATCTAACCAGACCATCATCGCTGGTATGGGTGAACTGCACCTCGACATCATCGTTGACCGTATGAAACGTGAATTCAACGTTGAAGCTAACGTTGGTAAACCTCAGGTTGCTTACCGTGAAGCGATTCGCGCGAAAGTTACTGATATTGAAGGTAAACACGCTAAGCAGTCTGGTGGTCGTGGTCAGTACGGTCATGTTGTTATCGACATGTACCCACTGGAGCCGGGCTCAAATCCGAAAGGTTATGAGTTCATCAACGACATCAAAGGTGGTGTAATTCCTGGTGAATACATCCCTGCTGTTGATAAAGGCATCCAGGAGCAGCTGAAGTCTGGTCCTCTGGCGGGTTACCCAGTAGTAGATCTCGGTGTGCGTCTGCACTTCGGTTCTTACCACGACGTTGACTCCTCCGAACTGGCGTTTAAACTGGCCGCTTCTATTGCCTTCAAAGATGGCTTTAAGAAAGCTAAACCAGTTCTGCTTGAGCCTATCATGAAGGTTGAAGTTGAAACTCCAGAAGAGAACACTGGTGACGTTATCGGTGACCTTAGCCGTCGTCGTGGTCAGCTGAAAGGTCAGGAATCTAACGCTACTGGCGTTCAGATTCACGCTGAAGTTCCGTTGTCTGAAATGTTCGGGTACGCAACTCAATTGCGCTCCCTGACCAAAGGTCGTGCATCTTACTCCATGGAATTCCTGAAGTATGATGATGCGCCTAACAACGTTGCTCAGGCCGTAATTGAAGCCCGCGGTAAATAAACCCAGGGTTTATAAAACATTGATCCCGCGCTCTCTCCTTGAGGGGAGAGCGCAACAGTAAGGAATATAGCCGTGTCTAAAGAAAAATTTGAACGTACAAAACCGCACGTCAACGTCGGTACAATCGGTCACGTTGACCATGGTAAAACTACTCTGACTGCAGCAATCACTACCGTTCTGGCTAAAACCTACGGTGGTTCTGCTCGTGCATTCGACCAGATCGATAACGCACCAGAAGAAAAAGCTCGTGGTATCACCATCAACACTTCCCACGTTGAATATGACACCCCGACTCGCCACTATGCGCACGTTGACTGCCCAGGGCACGCCGACTACGTTAAAAACATGATCACCGGTGCTGCTCAGATGGACGGCGCTATCCTGGTTGTTGCTGCGACTGATGGCCCAATGCCACAGACTCGTGAGCACATCCTGCTGGGTCGTCAGGTTGGCGTTCCATTCATCATCGTGTTCCTGAACAAATGTGACATGGTTGATGACGAAGAGCTGCTGGAACTGGTAGAAATGGAAGTTCGTGAACTTCTGTCTCAGTACGATTTCCCAGGTGATGATACTCCAATCATCCGTGGTTCTGCTCTGAAAGCGCTGGAAGGCGAAGCAGAGTGGGAAGCTAAAATCGTTGAACTGGCTGGTTTCCTGGATTCTTACATCCCAGAACCAGAACGTGCTATCGACAAGCCATTCCTGCTGCCAATCGAAGACGTATTCTCTATCTCCGGTCGTGGTACAGTTGTTACCGGTCGTGTAGAGCGCGGTATCGTTAAAGTTGGCGAAGAAGTTGAAATCGTTGGTATCAAAGAGACTGCTAAGTCTACCTGTACTGGCGTTGAAATGTTCCGCAAACTGCTGGACGAAGGCCGTGCTGGTGAGAACGTTGGTGTTCTGCTGCGTGGTATCAAACGTGAAGAAATCGAACGTGGTCAGGTTCTGGCTAAGCCAGGCTCTATCAAGCCGCACACTCAGTTCGAGTCTGAAGTTTATATCCTGTCCAAAGACGAAGGCGGCCGTCATACTCCGTTCTTCAAAGGCTACCGTCCACAGTTCTACTTCCGTACAACTGACGTGACTGGCACCATCGAACTGCCAGAAGGCGTTGAGATGGTAATGCCGGGCGACAACATCAAAATGGTTGTTACCCTGATTCACCCAATCGCGATGGACGACGGTCTGCGTTTCGCAATCCGTGAAGGCGGCCGTACTGTAGGCGCGGGTGTTGTTGCTAAAGTTATCGCTTAATTGCTGATACCTTTTGTATGAAAAAGAGCGCTTAGGCGCTCTTTTTTTTATCCCTAAAGACATCAATCCAATATACGCGTGCTATTGTAATCATAACTATTCTCATTTACACTTTGTGCGTAATTTGAACGGGAGTGATTATGTACGTTTGTCTGTGTAATGGCGTAAGTGATAAAAAAATCCGGCAGGCAGTTCGCCAATTTCATCCACAATCTTTCCAACAGCTTCGCAAGTTTGTGCCCGTGGGAAATCAATGCGGCAAATGTGTTCGTGCGGCTCGAGAAATCATGCAAGAAGAGTTATTGCAGATCCCAGAATTTAAAGAGATTGCCTAAGAGGGTCACTTTTTTTTGACTTACTCCGTGCTACATCTACGCTTCATGTAGTGGAAGCGGAGGGAGTAAAAATGAAAGGTGATACTAAGATTATAAATTATCTCAATAAATTATTGGGAAACGAGCTTGTCGCGATCAATCAGTATTTTCTCCATGCGAGAATGTTCAAAAACTGGGGCTTAATGCGCCTCAACGAAGTTGAATACCACGAATCCATCGATGAAATGAAACACGCCGATAAATATATCGAACGTATTTTATTCCTCGAAGGTATTCCAAACCTGCAAGACTTGGGCAAACTTCATATCGGCGAAGATGTCGAAGAAATGCTTCAGTCCGACCTCAAACTAGAATTGGAAGGTGCTAAAGATTTGCGTGAGGCGATTGCTTACGCGGATACCATCCATGACTATGTCAGTCGCGATATGCTGATCCAAATTCTTACTGAAGAAGAGCATCATATTGACTGGTTGGAAACTGAATTAGATCTCATCTCTAAAATTGGTTTGCAAAATTACCTTCAGTCGCAAATCAAAGAAGGAAACTGAGTTCTTTAAACTGTGGGAAGGAAGAACATATCCAGCCTATGGAACCACCCGCTATCGCAAGGTTTGGTCCGAAGGGTAGCGGAGTGGTAGTCAGTGAAACGTGATTTTTTAAAGACACTCTTCTGACTAGTGCCCACACTAATCCAGACGTTGCCGCAGCAGATATAATCCATCCCAGACTTTGCCACCCATGCCATGCACCCAGTGCTGCCAAAAGCTTCATATCCCCGTATCCAATACCCTCGACATTACGCACAAAAAAGTAAACCCAGTAAAGCACCCATAAGCTCAAATAACCAACCATTGCACCTTCTACAGATTCTAATAAATGGTCCGGAGAAAAACAGACTTGGTACAGTAACCCAGACCACAACAAGGGATACGTCAGCCTATCCGGTAGGATCATGCAGTGATAGTCAACCCAGGCTAGGCGGAGCAGAAAACCTATGTGCAGGCCAATAAAAAGAAATGCTAAAAGGGAAGAGGGCATAGCGGTTAGCCAATCTCAAGCAAGATGAACTTGAACGCTAAATGAATGAATTACGTAAAGCAAAATCGTGTTTGAGGATTTTCGAGTGAAGTTCCATACAGAATTTTCTAAACGACATCTTTTACTAAGCCAGTGGAAGGTAAACCGAAACCTTACATAAAAGATTGTTTAATTCGTATCCATGGCTTGCGTAAGAGGCAGATTTACGTATAATGCGCGGGCCTGTCTTAATTGACGGCTGGTTCGATATGAACCCGGTAGATGTTTCGTCTACCAGACAACGCTCCCAATTGGGGGGCAACGTAAGAACGGTTACACTCGCCCATCAATCGTAATGGGTACGGGGAGTAATCATTTCGTTTATAAAACAATTGGAGCTCTGGTCTCATGCAGAACCAAAGAATCCGTATCCGCCTTAAAGCGTTTGATCATCGTCTGATCGATCAATCAACTGCGGAAATCGTCGAGACTGCTAAGCGCACTGGTGCGCAAGTCCGTGGTCCGATCCCGCTGCCGACCCGCAAAGAGCGCTTTACCGTTCTGATCTCCCCGCACGTCAACAAAGACGCGCGTGATCAGTACGAAATTCGCACTCATAAGCGTCTGGTTGACATCGTTGAGCCAACTGAGAAAACCGTTGATGCTCTGATGCGTCTGGATCTGGCTGCTGGTGTAGACGTGCAGATCAGCCTGGGTTAATCAGGTCATTGACGATTGAGAGGTTGAAACAATGATTGGTTTAGTCGGTAAAAAAGTGGGTATGACCCGTATCTTCACAGAAGACGGCGTTTCTATCCCAGTAACCGTGATTGAAGTAGAAGCAAACCGTGTTACTCAGGTTAAAGACCTGGCTAACGACGGCTACCGTGCTGTTCAAGTTACCACTGGCGCTAAAAAAGCTAGCCGTGTAACTAAGCCGGAAGCTGGTCACTTCGCTAAAGCTGGCGTAGAAGCTGGCCGTGGCCTTTGGGAATTCCGTCTTGCAGAAGGCGAAGAGTTCACTGTAGGTCAAGACATTAGCGTTGAGCTGTTTGCTGAAGTCAAAAAAGTTGACGTAACTGGCACCTCTAAAGGTAAAGGTTTCGCAGGTACCGTTAAGCGCTGGAACTTCCGTACCCAGGACGCTACACACGGTAACTCCTTGTCTCACCGCGTTCCGGGTTCTATCGGTCAGAACCAGACTCCGGGCAAAGTGTTCAAAGGCAAGAAAATGGCAGGCCAACTGGGCAACGAACGTGTAACTGTTCAGAGCCTGGATGTAGTACGCGTTGACGCTGAGCGCAACCTGCTGCTGGTTAAGGGTGCAGTTCCGGGTGCAACCGGTAGCGACCTGATCGTTAAACCAGCTGTGAAGGCGTGAGGAGATAGCAATGGAATTAGTATTGAAAGACGCGCAAAGCGCGCTGACTGTTTCCGAAACTACCTTCGGTCGTGATTTCAACGAAGCGCTGGTACACCAGGTCGTAGTTGCTTATGCAGCTGGTGCCCGTCAAGGTACTCGTGCTCAGAAGACCCGCGCTGAAGTAACTGGTTCCGGTAAAAAGCCGTGGCGCCAGAAAGGTACCGGCCGTGCGCGTTCAGGTTCTATCAAGAGCCCGATCTGGCGTTCCGGTGGCGTAACCTTCGCTGCTCGCCCGCAGGACCACAGTCAAAAAGTTAACAAAAAGATGTACCGCGGAGCGCTGAAAAGCATTCTGTCCGAACTGGTACGTCAGGATCGTCTGATCGTTGTCGAACAGTTCTCTGTTGAAGCGCCTAAAACTAAGCTGCTTGCTCAGAAACTGAAAGACATGGCTCTGGAAGATGTGCTGATCGTAACTGGCGAACTGGATGAGAATCTGTTCCTGGCTGCACGTAACCTGCATAAGGTTGACGTTCGCGATGCTGCAACAATCGATCCAGTTAGCCTGATCGCCTTCGACAAAGTCGTTATGACTGCTGATGCAGTTAAGCAAGTTGAGGAGATGCTGGCATGATCCGTGAAGAACGTCTGCTGAAAGTACTGCGCGCGCCGCACGTATCTGAAAAGGCATCTATGGCGATGGAAAAAACAAATACCATCGTTCTCAAAGTTGCAAAAGACGCGACCAAAGCAGAGATCGTTGCTGCTGTTGAGAAACTGTTCGAAGTTGAAGTTAAAGGCGTTAATACCTTGGTTGTTAAAGGTAAAACTAAGCGTCATGGACAGCGTATCGGTCGTCGTAGCGACTGGAAAAAAGCTTACGTCACCCTGAAGGAAGGCCAGAATCTGGACTTCGTCGGCGGCGCTGAGTAAGTCGGAGGAGAAAAACAATGGCAGTTGTTAAATGTAAACCGACATCTCCGGGTCGTCGCCACGTTGTTAAAGTGGTCAACCCTGAGCTGCATAAGGGCAAACCTTTTGCTCCGCTGGTTGAAAAAAACAGCAAATCCGGTGGCCGTAACAACAATGGCCGTATCACCACTCGTCACATTGGTGGTGGTCACAAGCAGGCTTATCGTATTGTTGACTTTAAACGCAACAAAGACGGTATCCCAGCTGTTGTTGAGCGTCTTGAGTACGATCCGAACCGTTCTGCGAATATCGCACTGGTTCTGTACAAAGATGGCGAACGCCGTTACATCTTGGCCCCTAAAGGCCTGAAAGCTGGCGACCAGATTCAATCTGGCGTTGATGCTGCAATCAAAGCTGGTAACACCTTGCCGATGCGCAATATCCCGGTTGGTTCTACTGTTCATAACGTAGAAATGAAACCAGGTAAAGGCGGTCAGCTGGCACGTTCCGCTGGTACCTATGTGCAGATCGTTGCACGTGATGGTGCTTACGTTACCCTGCGTCTGCGTTCTGGTGAAATGCGTAAAGTTGAAGCTGACTGCCGCGCAACACTGGGCGAAGTTGGCAATGCTGAGCATATGCTGCGCGTTCTGGGTAAAGCGGGTGCTGCTCGCTGGCGTGGTGTTCGTCCTACCGTTCGCGGTACTGCGATGAACCCAGTCGACCACCCACACGGTGGTGGTGAAGGTCGTAACTTTGGTAAGCACCCGGTAACTCCGTGGGGCGTACAGACCAAAGGTAAGAAGACCCGCAGCAACAAGCGTACTGATAAATTCATCGTACGTCGCCGTAGCAAATAATTTTAGAGGATAAGCCATGCCACGTTCTCTCAAGAAAGGTCCTTTTATTGACCTGCACTTGCTGAAGAAGGTAGAGAAAGCGGTGGAAAGCGGTGACAAGAAGCCCCTGCGCACTTGGTCCCGTCGTTCAACGATCTTTCCTAACATGATCGGTTTGACCATCGCTGTCCATAATGGTCGTCAGCATGTTCCGGTATTTGTTTCCGACGAAATGGTCGGTCACAAACTGGGTGAATTTGCACCGACACGTACTTATCGCGGTCACGCTGCTGATAAAAAAGCCAAGAAGAAATAAGTAGGAGGAAGAGATGGAAACTTTAGCTCAACATCGCCACGCTCGTTCTTCTGCTCAAAAGGTTCGCCTTGTTGCTGACCTTATTCGCGGTAAGAAAGTGTCGCAGGCACTGGAAATTTTGACCTACACCAACAAGAAAGCGGCTGTATTGGTTAAGAAAGTTCTGGAATCTGCCATTGCTAACGCTGAACACAACGATGGCGCTGACATTGACGATCTGAAAGTCGCGAAAATCTTCGTAGACGCAGGCCCAAGCATGAAGCGCATTATGCCGCGTGCAAAAGGTCGTGCAGATCGCATCCTGAAGCGCACCAGCCACATTACTGTGGTTGTGTCCGATCGCTGAGACTCTGGAGACTAGCAATGGGTCAGAAAGTACATCCTAATGGTATTCGCCTGGGTATTGTAAAACCATGGAACTCTACTTGGTTTGCGAACACCAAAGAATTCGCTGACAACCTGGACAGCGATTTTAAAGTTCGTCAGTACCTGACAAAGGAACTGGCGAAGGCGTCTGTATCTCGTATCGTTATCGAGCGTCCAGCTAAGAGCATCCGTGTGACTATTCACACTGCTCGCCCTGGCATCGTAATCGGTAAGAAAGGCGAAGACGTAGAAAAACTGCGCAAGGTCGTAGCGGATATCGCTGGCGTTCCTGCACAGATCAATATCGCCGAAGTTCGTAAGCCTGAACTGGACGCAAAACTGGTTGCTGACAGCATCACTTCTCAGCTGGAACGTCGCGTTATGTTCCGTCGTGCTATGAAGCGTGCTGTACAGAATGCCATGCGTCTGGGCGCTAAAGGTATCAAAGTTGAAGTTAGCGGCCGTCTGGGCGGCGCCGAGATCGCACGTACCGAATGGTACCGTGAAGGTCGCGTGCCGTTGCACACACTGCGTGCTGACATTGACTACAACACCTCTGAAGCGCACACCACTTATGGTGTAATCGGCGTTAAAGTGTGGATCTTTAAAGGTGAGATCTTGGGTGGGATGGCTGCTGTTGAACAACCGGAACCGGCTGCTCAACCTAAAAAGCAGCAGCGTAAAGGCCGTAAGTAAGGAGAGTCGCTGATGTTACAACCAAAGCGTACAAAATTCCGTAAAGTGCACAAAGGCCGCAACCGTGGTCTGGCTGCCGGTACGGATGTTAGCTTCGGCACTTTCGGTCTGAAAGCTGTTGGCCGTGGTCGTCTGACTGCACGTCAGATCGAAGCAGCACGTCGTGCAATGACCCGTGCAGTTAAGCGTCAGGGTAAGATCTGGATCCGTGTATTCCCGGACAAACCGATCACCGAAAAGCCGCTTGAAGTGCGTATGGGTAAAGGTAAAGGCAACGTAGAGTATTGGGTTGCCTTGATTCAGCCTGGTAAAGTCCTCTATGAAATGGATGGCGTACCAGAAGAGCTGGCCCGTGAAGCCTTCAAGCTGGCAGCAGCGAAACTGCCGATCAAAACCACCTTTGTAACTAAGACGGTGATGTAATGAAAGCAAAAGAGCTGCGTGAAAAGAGTGTTGAAGAGCTGAACACCGAGCTGCTGAATCTGCTGCGTGAGCAGTTCAATCTGCGTATGCAAGCGGCAAGTGGCCAGCTGCAACAGACTCACCTGCTGAAGCAAGTGCGTCGTGATGTTGCTCGTGTTAAGACTTTATTGACTCAGAAGGCGGGTGCGTAATGACCGATAAAATCCGTACTCTGCAAGGTCGCGTTGTTAGTGACAAAATGGAGAAATCCATCGTTGTTGCTATCGAACGTGTGGTGAAACACCCGATTTACGGTAAATTCATCAAACGTACGACCAAACTGCACGTACATGACGAGAACAATGAATGTGGTATCGGTGACGTGGTTGAAATCCGCGAATGCCGTCCATTGTCTAAGACTAAGTCCTGGACACTTGTTCGCGTTGTAGAGAAAGCGGTTCTGTAATACAGTACTCGTTCTCTAACGAATAAACGGCTCAGAAAATGAGCCGTTTATTTTTTCTACCCATATTCAGGAACCGGTGTTATAATGCCGCGCCCTCGTTTATGGGGCTTTTTAACGACCTAATTATGGGTCCCGAAGTAGTAGTTGACATTAGCGGAGCACTGAAATGATCCAAGAACAGACTATGCTGACCGTGGCCGACAACTCCGGCGCGCGTCGCGTAATGTGTATCAAGGTTCTGGGTGGCTCGCACCGTCGCTACGCAGGCGTCGGCGACATCATCAAAATTACCATCAAGGAAGCAATTCCGCGTGGTAAGGTGAAGAAAGGCGATGTCCTGAAAGCGGTAGTGGTGCGCACCAAGAAGGGCGTTCGTCGCCCGGACGGTTCTGTCATTCGCTTCGATGGTAATGCATGCGTTATTTTAAACAATAACAGCGAGCAGCCAATCGGCACGCGTATTTTTGGGCCGGTAACTCGTGAACTGCGTAATGAGAAGTTCATGAAAATTATCTCTCTGGCACCAGAAGTACTCTAAGGAGCGAATCATGGCAGCTAAAATCCGTCGTGATGACGAAGTTATCGTGTTAACCGGTAAAGATAAAGGTAAGCGCGGTAAAGTTAAGAATGTCTTGTCTTCCGGCAAGCTCATTGTTGAAGGTATTAACCTGGTTAAGAAACATCAGAAGCCGGTTCCGGCCCTGAACCAACCAGGTGGCATCGTTGAAAAAGAAGCTGCAATTCAAGTTTCTAACGTTGCAATCTACAATGCAGCAACCGGCAAGGCTGACCGTGTAGGCTTTAGATTCGAAGAGGGCAAAAAAGTCCGTTTCTTCAAATCTAACAGCGAAACTATCAAGTAATTTGGAGTAGTACGATGGCGAAACTGCATGATTACTACAAAGACGAAGTAGTTAAAAAACTCATGACTGAGTTTAACTACAATTCTGTCATGCAAGTCCCTCGGGTCGAGAAGATCACCCTGAACATGGGTGTTGGTGAAGCGATCGCTGACAAGAAACTGCTGGATAATGCAGCAGCAGATCTGACAGCAATCTCCGGTCAAAAGCCGTTGATCACCAAAGCACGCAAATCAGTTGCAGGCTTCAAAATCCGTCAGGGCTATCCGATCGGCTGTAAAGTAACTCTGCGTGGCGAACGCATGTGGGAGTTCTTTGAGCGCCTGATCACCATTGCTGTACCACGTATCCGTGACTTCCGTGGCTTGTCCGCTAAGTCATTCGATGGCCGTGGTAACTACAGCATGGGTGTCCGTGAGCAGATCATCTTCCCAGAAATCGACTATGACAAAGTCGATCGCGTTCGTGGTTTGGATATTACCATTACCACTACTGCGAAATCTGATGATGAAGGCCGTGCTCTGCTGGCTGCCTTTAACTTCCCATTCCGTAAGTAAGGTAGGGTTACTAATGGCTAAGCAATCGATGAAAGCACGCGAAGTCGTTCGCGTGAAACTGGCCGACAAATACCGCGCTAAACGCGAGGAATTGAAAGCTATCATCTCTGGTGTGAACTCATCCGACGAAGATCGTTGGGATGCGGTTCTTAAGCTGCAGTCTCTGCCGCGTGATTCCAGCCCGTCCCGTCAGCGTAACCGCTGCCGCCAAACTGGTCGTCCGCATGGTTATGTGGGCAAATTCGGGTTGAGCCGTATTAAGCTTCGTGAAGCCGCTATGCGCGGTGAAGTACCTGGCTTGAAAAAGGCTAGCTGGTAATATCCAATTGAATCACGGGAGTAAAGACAGATGAGCATGCAAGATCCGATCGCGGATATGCTGACCCGTATCCGTAACGGTCAAGCCGCGAATAAAGTTGCGGTCACCATGCCTTCCTCCAAGCTGAAATTGGCAATTGCCAACGTGCTGAAAGAAGAAGGCTATATTGAAGATTTTAAAATTGAAGGCGACATCAAGCCTGAACTGGAACTGACTCTAAAGTATTTCCAGGGCAAGGCTGTGGTAGAGAGCATTCAGCGAGTCAGCCGCCCAGGTCTGCGCATCTATAAGAAAAAAGATGAGCTGCCTAAAGTTATGGCCGGTATGGGTATTGCTGTCGTTTCTACCTCTAAAGGTGTTATGACTGATCGTGCAGCGCGCCAAGCTGGTCTTGGTGGCGAAATTATCTGCTACGTAGCCTAATTGGAGGAATAAAATGTCTCGTGTTGCTAAAGCACCGGTCGTTATTCCTGCTGGCGTAGAGGTAAAACTCAACGGTCAGGTTATTTCGATCAAAGGTAAAAACGGCGAGCTGACTCGTACAATCAACGATGCTGTTGAAGTTAAACACGCTGATAATGCACTGACTTTCGCTCCGCGCGAAGGCTTTGCAAACGCGTGGGCCCAAGCGGGTACCACTCGTGCGCTGTTAAATGCAATGGTTATCGGTGTTACCGAAGGCTTCACTAAGAAGCTGCAGCTGGTTGGTGTAGGTTATCGCGCAGCAGTTAAAGGCAATGCGGTGAGTTTGGCCCTGGGCTTCTCCCACCCTGTTGAACATGCTCTGCCAGCGGGAATCACTGCTGAATGTCCAACTCAAACTGAAATCGTGCTGAAAGGCGCTGATAAGCAGATGATTGGACAGGTAGCTGCTGATCTGCGCGCCTACCGTCGTCCTGAGCCTTATAAAGGCAAGGGTGTTCGTTACGCCGACGAAGTCGTGCGTACCAAAGAGGCTAAGAAGAAGTAAGGTAACACTATGGATAAGAAATCTGCTCGTATCCGTCGTGCGACCCGCGCACGTCACAAGCTCAAAGAACTGGGTGCGACTCGTCTGGTGATTCACCGTACGCCTCGTCATATTTATGCACAGGTTATCGCACCGAACGGTTCAGAAGTCCTGGTAGCTGCATCTACTGTAGAGAAAGCTATCGCTGAGCAACTGAAGTACACTGGAAACAAAGACGCCGCTACAGCTGTGGGTAAAGCTGTTGCAGAGCGCGCACTGGAAAAAGGCATTACGAAAGTATCCTTTGACCGTGCTGGTTTCCAATATCATGGTCGTGTCCAGGCACTGGCAGATGCTGCCCGTGATGCTGGCCTTCAGTTCTAAGGTAGAGGTGTAAGATGGCTCACATCGAAAAACAAGCTGGCGAACTGCAGGAAAAGCTGATCGCGGTAAATCGCGTATCTAAAACCGTTAAAGGTGGTCGTATTTTCTCCTTCACTGCTCTGACAGTGGTTGGCGATGGTAACGGTCGCATTGGTTTTGGTTACGGAAAAGCGCGTGAAGTTCCAGCAGCTATCCAGAAAGCGATGGAAAAAGCCCGTCGCAACATGATTAACGTCGCGCTGAACCACGGCACCCTGCAGCACCCTGTTAAAGGTGTGCACACAGGTTCTCGTGTGTTCATGCAGCCGGCTTCTCAAGGTACCGGTATTATCGCCGGTGGTGCAATGCGCGCCGTCCTGGAAGTCGCTGGAGTTCATAACGTTTTGGCTAAAGCATATGGTTCCACCAACCCGATTAACGTGGTTCGTGCAACTATTGATGGCCTGGCGAATATGAAGTCTCCGGAAATGGTCGCTGCCAAGCGTGGTAAATCCGTTGAAGAAATTCTGGGGTAATTGACCATGGCAAAGACTATTAAAATTACACAAACCCGCAGTGCGATCGGTCGTTTGCCGAAACACAAGGCAACGCTGCTTGGCCTGGGTCTGCGTCGTATTGGCCACACCGTAGAGCGCGAGGATACTCCTGCTGTACGTGGTATGGTCAACGCGGTTTCCTACATGGTTAAAGTTGAGGAGTAAGAGATGCGTTTAAATACTCTGTCTCCGGCCGAAGGGTCTAAGCACGCTTCCAAGCGTCTGGGTCGTGGTATCGGTTCTGGTCTCGGCAAAACCGGCGGTCGTGGTCACAAAGGTCAGAACTCTCGTTCTGGTGGTGGCGTACGTCGTGGGTTCGAAGGTGGCCAGATGCCGTTGTACCGTCGTCTGCCGAAATTCGGTTTCACCTCTCGCAAAGCAATGATCACTGGTGAGATTCGTCTCTCTGATCTGGCGAAAGTTGAAGGCGACGTAGTTGACCTGAACACGCTGAAAGCGGCAAACATTATCGGTATCCAGATCGAGTTCGCGAAAGTGATCTTGTCTGGCGAGGTTTCTCGTCCGGTAACTGTTCGCGGTCTGCGTGTCACTAAAGGCGCTCGTGCTGCTATCGAAGCTGCTGGCGGTAAAATCGAGGAATAAGTAGCAGATGGCAAAGCAACCGGGATTAGATTTTCAAAGTGCTAAAGGCGGGCTTGGCGAGCTGAAACGCAGACTGATGTTTGTTATCGGTGCGCTGATTGTGTTCCGTATTGGCTCTTTTATTCCGATCCCTGGTATTGATGCCGCTGTACTTGCCAAACTGCTTGAGCAACAGCGAGGCACTATCATTGAAATGTTTAACATGTTCTCTGGTGGTGCTCTCAGCCGTGCTTCTATCTTTGCATTGGGTATCATGCCGTATATTTCGGCATCGATTATTATCCAGCTGTTAACGGTGGTTCATCCAGCGTTAGCAGAGTTGAAGAAAGAAGGGGAGTCTGGTCGTCGTAAGATCAGCCAGTACACCCGTTACGGCACTCTGGTGCTGGCAATATTCCAGTCAATCGGTATTGCTACCGGTTTACCGAATATGCCTGGTATGCAGGGCCTGGTGTTAAATCCAGGCTTTGCATTCTATTTCACCGCTGTTGTGAGCCTTGTCACAGGGACTATGTTCCTGATGTGGCTTGGTGAACAGATTACTGAACGTGGTATCGGTAACGGTATCTCAATCATAATCTTCGCTGGTATTGTTGCGGGATTGCCGCCGGCCGTTGGCCATACTATCGAACAAGCAAGGCAAGGCGACCTGCACTTCCTCCTGTTGCTGTTGGTTGCAGTACTAGTATTCGCAGTGACCTTCTTCGTTGTTTTTGTTGAACGTGGTCAACGCCGCATTGTGGTAAACTACGCGAAACGTCAACAAGGTCGTCGTGTCTATGCTGCGCAGAGCACGCATTTACCGCTGAAAGTGAATATGGCTGGTGTTATTCCAGCAATTTTTGCTTCCAGTATTATTCTGTTCCCAGCGACGATTGCATCGTGGTTTGGGGGCGGTACCGGTTGGAACTGGCTGACTACAATTTCGCTGTATTTGCAGCCTGGGCAACCGCTTTATGTGTTACTCTATGCGTCTGCAATCATCTTCTTCTGTTTCTTCTACACGGCGTTGGTTTTCAACCCGCGTGAAACAGCAGATAACCTGAAGAAGTCCGGTGCATTTGTACCAGGAATTCGTCCGGGAGAACAAACGGCGAAGTATATTGATAAAGTGATGACCCGCCTGACCTTGGTTGGTGCGTTGTATATTACCTTTATCTGCCTAATCCCGGAGTTCATGCGTGATGCAATGAAAGTGCCTTTCTACTTCGGTGGAACCTCACTGCTCATTGTTGTCGTGGTTATCATGGACTTTATGGCTCAAGTGCAAACTCTGATGATGTCTAGTCAGTACGAGTCTGCATTGAAGAAAGCGAATCTGAAAGGCTACGGCCGTTAATAGTCGCTTGAGAAGTTACGGAGAGTAAAAATGAAAGTTCGTGCTTCCGTCAAGAAATTATGTCGTAACTGCAAAATCGTTAAGCGTGACGGTGTTATTCGCGTGATTTGCAGCGCCGAACCGAAGCATAAACAGCGTCAAGGCTGATTATCTCGCATATTTTTCTTGCAAAGTTGGGTTGAGCTGGCTAGATTAGCCAGCCAATCTTTTGTATGTCTATGCGTTTCCATTTGAGTATCCTGAAAACGGGCTTTTCGGTATGGAACGCATAATCTAAATAGTAGGAGTGCATAGTGGCCCGTATAGCAGGCATTAACATTCCTGATCAAAAACATACCGTGATCGCTTTAACTTCGATTTACGGTGTTGGCAAGACTCGCTCAAAGGCCATTTGTGCCGCGGCGGGTATCGCTGAAGATGTTAAGATCAGAGAGCTGTCTGAAGAACAAATCGACACGCTGCGTGACGAAGTTGCCAAATTTGTCGTTGAAGGTGATCTACGCCGTGAAGTGAGTATGAGCATCAAGCGTCTGATGGACCTTGGTTGCTATCGCGGTTTGCGTCATCGTCGTGGTCTGCCAGTGCGCGGTCAGCGTACGAAGACCAACGCACGTACCCGTAAGGGTCCGCGCAAACCGATCAAGAAATAATCGGGGTGATTGAATAATGGCAAAGGCACCAGTTCGTGCACGTAAGCGTGTAAGAAAACAAGTCTCTGACGGCGTGGCTCATGTCCATGCTTCTTTCAACAACACAATCGTTACTATTACTGATCGTCAGGGTAACGCTTTGGGTTGGGCAACTGCCGGTGGTTCCGGTTTCCGTGGCTCTCGCAAATCTACTCCGTTCGCAGCTCAGGTTGCAGCAGAGCGTTGCGCAGAAGCTGTGAAAGAATACGGTATCAAGAACCTTGAAGTTATGGTTAAGGGACCGGGTCCAGGCCGCGAATCTACCATTCGTGCTCTGAACGCCGCTGGTTTCCGCATCACTAATATTACTGATGTGACTCCGATCCCTCACAACGGTTGTCGTCCGCCGAAAAAACGTCGCGTATAACGCTTACGTTTTCTAGGTTTGTTGGAGAAAGAAAATGGCAAGATATTTGGGTCCTAAGCTCAAGCTGAGCCGTCGTGAGGGCACCGACTTATTCCTTAAGTCTGGCGTTCGCGCGATCGATACCAAGTGTAAAATTGAACAAGCTCCTGGCCAGCACGGTGCGCGTAAACCGCGTCTGTCTGACTATGGTGTGCAGTTGCGTGAAAAGCAAAAAGTTCGCCGCATGTTCGGTGTTCTGGAGCGTCAGTTCCGTAACTACTATAAAGAAGCCGCTCGTCTGAAAGGCAACACCGGTGAAAACCTGTTGGCTCTTCTGGAAGGCCGTCTTGACAACGTTGTTTACCGTATGGGCTTCGGTGCTACTCGTGCAGAATCACGTCAGCTCGTTAGCCACAAAGCAGTAATGGTAAATGGTCGCGTTGTTAACATCGCTTCTTATCAGGTAACTCCGAATGACGTAGTTAGCATCCGTGAGAAAGCCAAAAAGCAATCTCGCGTGAAGGCCGCTCTGGAGCTGGCTGAACAGCGTGAAAAGCCAACCTGGCTGGAAGTTGATGCTGCTAAGATGGAAGGTGTGTTCAAGCGTAAGCCTGAGCGTACTGATCTGTCCGCGGACATTAACGAACACCTGATCGTCGAGCTTTACTCCAAGTAAAGCTTAGTACCAAAGAGAGGACACAATGCAGGGTTCTGTGACAGAGTTTCTAAAACCGCGCCTGGTAGATATCGAGCAAGTGAGTTCGACGCACGCCAAGGTGACCCTTGAGCCTTTAGAGCGTGGCTTTGGCCATACTCTTGGTAATGCACTGCGCCGTATTCTGCTCTCATCGATGCCGGGTTGCGCGGTGACTGAGGTTGAGATTGATGGTGTACTACATGAGTACAGCACCAAAGAAGGCGTTCAGGAAGATATCCTGGAAATCCTGCTCAACCTGAAAGGGCTGGCGGTAAGAGTTCAAGGTAAAGATGATGTAATTCTTACTCTGAATAAGTCTGGCATTGGCCCTGTGACTGCAGCCGACATCACCCATGATGGTGATGTCGAAATCGTCAAGCCGCAGCATGTGATCTGCCACCTGACCGATGAGAACGCATCTATTAGTATGCGTATCAAAGTTCAGCGCGGTCGCGGTTATGTGCCGGCCTCTGCCCGAATTCATTCGGAAGAAGATGAGCGCCCAATCGGCCGTCTGCTGGTCGACGCCTGCTACAGCCCTGTAGAGCGAATTGCCTACAATGTTGAAGCTGCGCGTGTAGAACAGCGTACCGACCTGGATAAGCTGGTCATCGAAATGGAAACCAACGGTACAATCGATCCTGAAGAGGCGATTCGTCGTGCGGCGACCATTCTGGCTGAACAACTTGAAGCTTTCGTTGACTTACGTGATGTACGTCAGCCGGAAGTTAAAGAAGAGAAACCAGAATTCGATCCGATCTTGCTGCGCCCTGTTGACGATCTGGAATTGACTGTCCGCTCTGCTAACTGCCTTAAGGCAGAAGCTATCCACTATATCGGTGATCTGGTACAGCGTACCGAAGTTGAGCTGCTCAAAACGCCTAACTTGGGTAAAAAATCTCTTACCGAGATTAAAGACGTGCTGGCTTCCCGTGGTTTGTCTCTGGGCATGCGCCTGGAAAACTGGCCACCGGCAAGCATCGCTGACGAGTAACCGGATCACAGGTTAAGGTTTTACTGAGAAGGATAAGGTCATGCGCCATCGTAAGAGTGGTCGTCAACTGAACCGCAACAGCAGCCATCGCCAGGCTATGTTCCGCAATATGGCAGGTTCACTGGTTCGTCATGAGATCATCAAGACGACTCTGCCTAAAGCGAAAGAGCTGCGTCGCGTAGTTGAGCCGCTGATTACTCTTGCCAAGACTGATAGCGTTGCTAATCGTCGTCTGGCATTCGCCCGCACTCGTGATAACGAGATCGTGGCAAAACTGTTTAATGAACTGGGTCCGCGTTTTGCAGCCCGTACTGGTGGTTACACTCGTATTCTTAAGTGTGGCTTCCGTGCAGGTGATAATGCTCCGATGGCTTACATCGAGCTGGTTGATCGCGCCGAGTCTCAAACAGAAGCTGCTGCAGAGTAATCTGTAGTAACGTGAAAAAACCGGGCTTGCCCGGTTTTTTTATATCTGTAATTTCCCTTCCTGCACCAATTCATCGTATCTTAGTTTCATCTTTGGTAAACGCTGACATACATTATGTGGTTACTTGATCAATTGTCAGAACGTCATATTCTCGATGCACAACGCAATGGTGAGTTTGACTCGCTGGCGGGTTCTGGTGCTCCTCTAAAACTTGATGATGATTCATTTATACCGCCTGA
Organism: Buttiauxella selenatireducens; assembly: GCF_031432975.1. Lineage (GTDB taxonomy): Bacteria > Pseudomonadota > Gammaproteobacteria > Enterobacterales > Enterobacteriaceae > Buttiauxella > Buttiauxella selenatireducens. Next base: position 422,769 of record NZ_CP133838.1, read on the forward strand.
ACTGCGAGTCGCCTGGCGCATTTTGAAAAATGCAGGTTGTTTGCCTCCAGCTCTCCAACAGCGGAAAGATGCCATTGAACTCAATGACCTTCTCCGGACTATTGACCGCGAAGATTCTGAGTACGAGGCTATAAGCAAGAAACTGTCATTACTTGAGCTAAAACTGCAGCAGGCTGGTATGAGCACTGATTTTCTGCACGGAGAGTATGCAGACAAATTACTTCATAAAATTGATGAGGATTAAATGATCATGTTTCGTATTGGAGAGTTGGCCAGACTGGCGGATGTTACGCCCGATACCATACGTTATTATGAAAAGCAGAAAATGATGGATCATGAGGTCAGAACGGAGGGTGGTTTTCGGCTTTATACTGAAAGTGATTTGCAGCGTCTAAAGTTCATTAGATACGCAAAACAGTTAGGTTTTACACTAGAAACGATTCGTGAATTGCTATCGATCCGAATTGATCCCGAACATCACACGTGTCAGGAATCAAAGAGTATCGTGCAATCGAGACTCGTAGAAGTGGAGTCCAAAATAAAAGAACTTCAGCATATGCGACGATCGTTGCAGAGGCTGAATGATGCATGTTGTGGAAGTGCCCACAGCAGCGCATATTGTTCAATTCTTGAGGCACTTGAGCAAGGGGCGAGTCAGCGTAAAGAATAATTGCGATCCACCAACGGCAGGCATACACTTGCGCCGTTATTTTAATCATTTGGAGTTTATATGAGTAAGTATCAGCATAAGAAAGGGACCATAAAGGATAATGCCATAGAGGCTTTGTTACATGATCCGCTGTTTCGTCAACGAGTTGAGAAGAACAAGAAAGGAAAGGGAAGTTATCAGCGTACTGCAAAATATGGCAAAAAGGATAACTGGGAGGCCAGTGGTAAACAAGCAAATAGCTTTTTTACCACTGGCCTTCCTCTTTTAATTAGCGCAATTAAATTCGCTCATTCTGCTGTTTTAGCAGGTCGCGGATTTCGCTGAGTAATACTTCTTCTTTAGTTGGTGCCGGTGGTGCTGCAGGTTCTTCTGTTTTCTTACGGTTCAGTTGGTTAATTGCTTTGATTGCCAGGAAAATGGCGAAGGCAACAATCACAAAATCGAAGATGTTCTGAATAAAGACACCGTAATGCATAACTACTGCTGGAATATCACCTGCTGCAGGTCGTAGGGTTAAAGCGAATTGTTTAAAATCAACCCCACCAATCAGCAATCCCAGTGGCGGCATAATAATATCCGCTACAAGTGACGAAACAATTTTCCCGAATGCTGCCCCGATAATTACACCCACTGCCAAATCCACAACGTTTCCGCGCATCGCAAATTCGCGGAATTCTTTTAACATGTTCATTTTTCTCTCCTTGTACTGGCTGACGCTAATAAGTCTAACAAATGATGACTCGATTGCCATTACATCAGGTAATAAGAATTTAGCGCCAATTCCTTAATAATATGATGGTTTTTGATGGTGATAATAATGGAGCGGAGAAATTCTCCGCCCAAATAGATTACAGGAAGAAAGGACTTGGCTGGAACAAACGTTCTACATCGCTGACAAATTTCTTATCTGTCAGGAACATAATTACATGGTCGCCCTGTTCAATGCGTAAATTGTCATTAGCTATCATGACGTCATTGCCGCGAACAACCGCGCCAATAATGGTCCCTGGAGGAAGTTTTATTTCATCGATTGAACGACCGACAACACGCGAAGTGCTTTCATCACCATGAGCAACGGCTTCAATCGCTTCAGCTACACCTCGACGCAAGGAGGAGACACCGACGATATCGGCTTTACGTACGTGGCCGAGTAAAGCCGAAATAGTGGCTTGTTGCGGTGATATTGCTATATCAATCACGCTGCCTTGAACCAGATCCACGTAGGCTTTACGCTGGATGAGCACCATCACTTTCTTGGCCCCCATGCGCTTTGCCAGCATCGCGGACATAATATTTGCTTCATCGTCGTTGGTGACGGCAATAAACAAATCGACTTGTTCAATATGTTCTTCGGCTAGCAGCTCTTGATCGGAGGCGTCACCGTAGAAAACGATGGTGTTTTGCAACATTTCGGCCAGCTCTGCGGCGCGTTGCGCATCACGTTCAATGAGTTTTACGCTGTAATCTTTTTCAAGTCGCTGCGCGAGACCGGCCCCAATATTCCCACCACCGACCAGCATGATGCGTTTATAGGGTTTCTCGAGGCGCTGCAATTCGCTCATTACCGCTCGGATATGCTGCGAAGCGGCAATGAAGAATACTTCATCTCCAGCTTCAACAATGGTTGAACCTTGCGGACGAATAGGCCTGTCGTGTCGGAAAATTGCAGCAACACGGGTTTCAATATGCGGCATATGTTCACGCATAGTTGATAGTGCATTGCCTACAAGCGGGCCACCATAATAGGCTTTCACCACGGCCAGGCTGACTTTCCCTTCGGCAAAATTGACAACCTGTAGTGCACCTGGGTACTCAATAAGACGATAAATATTATCGATAACCAATTGTTCAGGTGCGATAAGATGGTCAATTGGCACTGCTTCAGCGTTAAATAAACGTTCTGCATCCCGTACATAATCTGGGGCACGGATACGTGCAATACGGTTTGGAGTATTAAAAAGCGAATATGCAACCTGACAGGCAATCATATTCGTTTCGTCTGAGCTGGTCACTGCGACCAACATATCAGCATCATCCGCGCCCGCTTCCCGTAAAACGCGAGGATGCGAGCCGTGCCCTTGTACGACGCGTAAGTCGAACTTATCTTGCAAACTGCGTAGGCGATCCTGGTTAGTATCCACAACCGTAATATCGTTGTTTTCACCCACCAGATTTTCTGCCAGGGTACCGCCAACCTGGCCCGCACCCAGAATTATTATTTTCATTGTTTATAGCTTCAGTGGTGATGAAACCTAAGATTCAGCATGACTGAATCAGCTTTTAATTAGCTTAGCGTAAAAGAAGCCATCACCCTCTTCTTGTGAGGGGAGATTCTGGAGCCCTGGTTTTTCAGGCGTCCCGGTTTCAACCAGTTTCGCTTCAGGATGATGCGCCAGGAATGCAGCTACCTGTTGCGAGTTTTCTTCCGGCAGAATAGAGCAAGTCGCATAAACCAGTGTGCCGCCTGATTTGAGTCTTGGCCAAATAGCTTCGAGAATCTCTTTTTGCAATGCGGCTAATTCAGCAATATCCCTGTCACGACGCAGCCACTTGATATCGGGATGGCGGCGAATAACACCGGTAGCTGAGCAAGGTGCATCAAGAAGAATTCGGTCAAACTGTTGCTGACCACACCATTGTTCAGGAAAACGCCCATCTCCTGATTTAACTTCAGCCGTCATACCCAAGCGCTGCAAGTTTTCATGCACTCGCTTCAGACGTTGTTCGTCAATGTCTACAGCTAATACACGAGCTTTAGGTGCTGCTTCCAAAATATGGGTCGTCTTGCCGCCAGGTGCCGCACATAAGTCGAGGATCGTGTCGCCATTTTGTGGATCAAGCAGATCAACACAACCTTGCGCTGAGGCATCCTGAACAGTAACCCAACCTTGCTCAAATCCCGGTAAGGCATGGACGGGGGCTGGAGTCTCAAGGCGGACCGCGTCGCGATACTGCGGATGAACATGGCCTTCCAGCCCGCTTTCAGCCAGTAATGCTAACCACTCTTCACGCGTCTTGTGCTGACGATTAACACGCAGCCACATTGGTGGGCGCTGATTATTGGCCTCGACAATGGATTGCCATTGATTTGGATAAGCTTTTTTCAGACGTTGCAGCAACCAGGCGGGGTGTAAGAAACGGCTTTCGTGTTTCGAAGCTTCAGCCATCAATTCTTCCTGTTGACGCTGGAACTGGCGCAGGACACCGTTAATCAAACCTTTTAGTGACTGACGCTTAATAGCAACCGCCCCTTCAACCGTCTCCGCCAAAGCAGCATGGGCCGGAATACGGGTATAAAGCAGCTGATAAAAACCCACCATAATCAAATAGTGGATGGTGCGTTGCTTGCCGGTCATTGGGCGGGACATCAACTTACTGACCAGCCATTCAAGTTGCGGTAATGTGCGCAATACGCCAAAGCAGAGCTCTTGAAGTAGTGCTTTATCTTTATCAGAGACTTTGTGTTGCATCGCTGGCAGTACATTGCTGAGCGATTGACCTTGTTCCACAACTTGTTCAATCGTTTGGGCGGCCATACTGCGAAGATTTAGTGTTTTTTTCATAACCACGCTCTGGTTTTCCGGCGCTTAAAAACAAAAATGCCCAGGTGTTTGGCCTGGGCGCAAAGAATTTCTTTTATCACGCGAGGAGTGTACCTGGCTTAAACCATTCACTCCGAGAGTTCAGGAGATCCTGAGCTTTCATCGCTTTCTTTCCAGCGGGCTGAAGTGATTCCAGATTTAAAATCCCTTCACCAGTCGCCACCTGAATACCTTGTTTATTGGTTTCGATAATGGTTCCGGGGGTAGCTTTAGTGTGTTGATTAATCACTGAAGCTTGCCAGATTTTTACCGGTTGCTCATCGATTTCCAACCAACTCATTGGCCATGGATTAAATGCCCTAATGCAACGTTCCAGCTGTTCAGCAGAAAGTGTCCAGTCAATACGCGCTTCTTCCTTGCTGAGTTTCTCGGCGTAAGTCACCAACTCTTCGTTTTGAACTTCTGGATGTGCACAGCCAGTTGCCAGTTGGTTTAACGTTTCCAATAAACCTTCAGGGCCAAGGTTTGCCAGCTTATCGTATAGTGTTGCACTGGTATCAGTGGCTTCAATTGGGCAGGCAAGTTTTAACAGCATATCGCCCGTATCCAGACCAACATCCATTTGCATAATGGTGACGCCTGTTTCGGCATCACCAGCCCACAATGAACGTTGAATCGGTGCCGCACCTCTCCAGCGTGGCAGCAGCGAACCATGCACATTTATACAGCCCATGCGTGGCATATCGAGGACGGCTTTTGGAAGAATCAAACCGTAAGCCACGACGACCATCACATCGGCATTCAGGCTGGAAACCAATTCCTGATTCTCTACAGGGCGCAACGAGGCGGGCTGAAAAACGGGGATATTCTTTTCTGTCGCCAGCACCTTCACCGGGCTTGGCATCAGCTTTTTGCCGCGCCCCGCAGGTCTGTCTGGCTGTGTAAATACGCCAACGACCTGGTGCTGAGAAGACAACAGCGCGTCAAGATGACGCGCTGCAAAGTCAGGAGTACCCGCGAAAATAATACGCAGTGAATCAGACACATTATTCCCTTTTATGATGGGTTAGGCGCTCTTGTTCAGACGAGCCATTTTTTCCAGTTTCTGACGAATGCGCTGACGTTTCAACGGTGACAGATAATCGACGAACAGTTTGCCAACCAAGTGGTCCATCTCGTGCTGAATACAAATAGCGAGTAGACCGTCAGCTTCCAATTCATACGGTTGGCCTTCACGGTCCAGCGCTCGAATTTTGACGCGCTCTGCACGAGGAACTAACGCACGTTGTTCTGGAATAGAAAGACAACCTTCTTCGATACCCGTTTCACCGCTTTTTTCCAGCAGCTCAGGGTTGATTAAAACCAGGCGCTCATCGCGGTTTTCAGAAACATCAATCACAATAATACGTTGATGGATATCCACCTGCGTTGCTGCAAGGCCAATACCTTCCTCAGCGTACATTGTCTCAAACATGTCATCGACAATCCGCTGAATCTCCGCATTCACCTCTTTGACCGGCGTCGCTACAGTGCGAAGGCGCTCGTCCGGAAAATGTAATACCTGCAAAACTGACATAAATATCCAGAGCTGTGTTCAATTGATAGAAAGATTAATACCTCTATTCTAGACATTTCCAGGCCTGATTGACAGCATCAGTGACCAATCGCAAGGATTGCATTTATCGCTTATGGCAGGAGGATGCTGTGCCATTAAAAGAGATCTGGTTACGCCTGATGGCAGTGCAAAATTTGAGCGGTGATAAGTTATTAAAAATTGCCCATTTCTTATTGAACGAGCCAGGATGCTCGATTGCTTCGCTAACTCAAGCCGGTTTATCAACCCGCCAGATTGCCCAATTTAGGGAGTGTAGTGACAGGGAAATAGAAAAAGGGTTGTTATGGCTTGAAGAACCCAACCACTATCTTCTCACAGCAGATGACGACAATTACCCTGAACAGTTGCGGGCAATAGATTGTTACCCCGCAGCGCTATTTGTCGCGGGCAATATTGAGCTTCTTTCCAGTAATCAACTCGCTGTGGTGGGCAGCCGTAATCTTTCTTTGTATGGGGAGCGTTGGTGCAGGATGTTTTGTGAACCCCTTGCCATCGCAGGATTGACGATAACCAGTGGTTTGGCGCTGGGCATAGATGCAGTTGCTCATCGCACGGCGTTGAGTTGTCACGGAAAGACAGTGGCGGTATTGGGAAATGGTCTGGCCAGTATTTATCCTAAACGCCATAAATCATTGGCCGAGCAGATTGTTGCTGAAGGTGGCACGGTCATCTCAGAATTCCCCCTCGAAACTACGCCATGGCCGGGTAATTTCCCTCGCAGAAACCGTATTATCAGTGGGTTGAGTCGAGCTGTATTTGTTGTGGAAGCCAGCGAGCGGAGTGGATCACTGGTCACTGCTCGTTATGCAATTGAACAAGGTAGGGAATTATTTGCATTACCGGGGGCGGTCGGAAGCCCAGGTAGTGAGGGGCCACACTGGTTGATAAAGCAGGGCGCAACACTGGTGAGCCATCCCTCAGACATCCTCGAGCATCTGGAAAGTGAACTGCATTGGCTCCCTTTTCCTCACAAAGCACTAATATATTCACAGAATGAAGGGGATCGTACATTGCCATTTCCTGAGCTGTTGGCTAACGTAGGAGATGAGGTTACACCTGTTGACGTCGTCGCTGAACGTGCCGGCCAACCTGTGCCAGTGACAGTAGCTCAACTGCTCGAATTGGAGTTAGCAGGGTGGATCGCAGCTGTACCCGGCGGCTATGTCCGATTAAGGAGGGCATGCCATGTTCGACGTACTAATGTACTTATTTGAAACCTACATCCATAACGAAGTGGAAATGCGAGTTGATCAAGATAAATTGACGCGTGATCTCTCCGATGCTGGTTTTGATCACGAAGACATTTATAACGCGCTTGTGTGGCTTGAAAAGTTGGCTGACTATCAAGATGGTCTTGCTGAACCCATGCAATTGGCTGCTGACCCGCTTTCTATGCGTATGTATACCGCAGAAGAATGTCAGCGACTTGATGCATCTTGTCGGGGGTTTTTACTGTTCCTGGAACAGATTCAGGTGCTAAACCTCGAAACCCGTGAAATGGTCATTGAAAGAGTATTAGCATTAGACACTGCCGAGTTCGAGCTGGAAGATTTAAAGTGGGTCGTGCTTATGGTGCTATTCAATATTCCGGGTTGTGAAAACGCTTATCAGCAAATGGAAGAATTACTCTTCGAAGTAAATGAAGGTATGCTGCACTAAATAAAAGTCGCAGCATGAGATGTTATGACCAAATCAGCACTGTTCACTGTGCCTAAAAATGAACCCTGTCCCCAATGCGGGGCAGGGTTAGTCATTCGTTCCGGTAAACACGGCCCTTTTCTTGGCTGTTCCCATTATCCGGAATGTGATTATGTGCGCCCGTTAAAAAGCCTGGCAGATGGCCATGTGGTCAAAGTGCTTGAAGGCCAACTCTGCCCTGTATGTCAGGAAAACCTCGTCTTGCGGCAGGGCCGCTTTGGGATGTTTATCGCCTGCAGTAACTATCCAACATGTGCGCACACTGAAGTTATCGACAAACCCGATGAAACGGCTATCAGTTGTCCGCAATGCCAACAAGGGCAATTAGTCCAACGACGTTCTCGGTTTGGCAAAACCTTTTGGTCATGCGATAGCTTTCCGACATGTCAGTTCGTCATTAATAGCAAACCAGTGGCAGGCGAATGCCCTGCGTGTCACTATCCTTTACTTATCGAAAAGAAAACGGCGCAAGGATTGAAACAATTCTGTGCCAGCAAACAATGTGGAAAGCCGGTAACGGCGGAATAAAGCTTGTGAAGACAAACCTGCAAATAGAGCAACTCCAAGAGATCGTTGCCGCCCTGAAACAACAACAAGTCATCGCTTATCCAACCGAAGCTGTTTTTGGCGTGGGTTGTGATCCTGACAGTGAACTGGCAGTCACGCGCTTGCTTGATTTAAAACATCGGCCTGTAGATAAAGGCCTGATTCTGATAGCTGCGTCTTATGAGCAACTTGTTCCTTATATAGATAGCGCCGTTCTGACGCAAAAGCAGCGAGAAGAGGTGTTTTCTTGCTGGCCAGGACCGGTGACCTTTGTCTTTCCTGCTCTGCCTTCAACACCGCGTTGGTTAACCGGGCGATTTGATTCCTTAGCAGTGAGAGTGACGGATCATCCTTTGGTACGTGAGCTATGCCTTGCTTATGGCAAGCCCCTGGTTTCTACCAGTGCCAATCTATCTGGTTTGCCACCGTGTCGTACTGCGGATGAAGTCTTCACGCAATTTGGCGATGACTTCCCGGTACTGCGAGGGGATACCGGAGGCCGGCAGAATCCTTCAGAAATTCGCGACGCTTTGACCGGCGAACTGTTCCGCCAGGGGTAAATAATGGAAGTCTTTGCCGTATTTGGTAACCCAATTCAGCACAGTAAGTCACCGCAAATCCATAAGATGTTTGCTGAGCAATTAAACATTGAGCATCCATATGGTCGTGTCCTTGCACCTGTTGATGCATTTATAGAAACGCTTGAGCAGTTTTTTCAATCGGGCGGTAAAGGAATCAACATTACGGTTCCTTTCAAAGAACAAGCATACTTGCGTGCAGATGAGTTGACCGAACGTGCCGCGTTAGCGGGAGCGGTAAATACCCTTAAGCGCCTGGAAGATGGTCGTCTGTTGGGTGATAACACCGATGGGATTGGACTGTTAACCGATTTGGAGCGTCTGTCTTTAATTAAATCCGGCTACCGCATTTTACTGCTTGGCGCTGGTGGTGCTGCCAGGGGAGTATTGCTGCCATTGCTTTCGCTAGACTGCGCTGTGACGATAACCAACCGAACTTATTCGCGGGCAAAAGAACTCGCTCAGTTGTTTAACCATATGGGAAGTGTTCAAGCATTAGAGCAGACTGAATTGGATGGCCACGAATTTGACCTCATTATTAATGCCACTTCGAGCGGAATAGCTGGCGATACTCCCTCAATCCCTGCGTCTGTGCTTTCTCATAATGTCTATTGCTATGACATGTTTTATCAAAAAGGCGAAACACCTTTCTTGAGTTGGTGCAAACAGCACGGCGTTCAGCATTATGCTGATGGCTTAGGAATGCTGGTGGGCCAGGCTGCACATGCATTTTTCTTGTGGCATGGTGTATTACCTGAGATCACACCAGTAATAGAGAAGCTAAAGCTGGAAATGTCACAGTGAACCAGGCCATCCAATTTCCCGATCGTGACGAATGGGACGATCAGCGTCATGCTATTTGCTTCCCTGCTTTAGTCAATGGCTTTCAAGTGATGTGCGGTATTACCGCCGAGATTATCGCCAGCCGTTATGGTGGCGATAATAAAGATAAATGGCTCGAGCTCTTTCGTCTAAATCGTTGGGATCTTGAAGAAGAGGCTGAAGCGTTGATTGAAAAAGGCCAGGAAGATGCTCAAGGCTGGATTTGGCTTTCCTGAGCGAGATATTCATCCTTCCAGCGAACATAGTTATTCGCAGAATATGTTAAGCCTTCTAATTCTTCAGGTGTAAGAGGGCGAATTTGTTTAACGGGGCTGCCAAGATAAAGGTAGCCACTTGCAAGACGCTTGTTTTGCGGTACCAGACTTCCCGCCCCGATCATGACATCATCTTCTATTACTACCCCATCCAACAAAATTGATCCCATTCCGACAAGAACGCGATTACCAATAGTGCAGCCGTGTAGCATGACCTTGTGCCCAACCGTCACATCTTCGCCGACAACAAGCGGATTTCCCTCGGGTTTATAGGATGATTTGTGTGTGACATGTAACACGCTACCATCCTGGATATTGCTACGTGCGCCAATTGCCACATAGTTAACGTCTCCGCGAATGGCGACTAGCGGCCAAATGCTCACATCATCGGCAAGACGTACGTCTCCAATCACAACACTTGAATCATCAAGCATCACGCGTTGGCCAATTTCAGGATAAGTTTTTTGGAAAGGTCGTAATACTGCGGACATAAACACCTCTGAAAGTTCTCTTCGTAGATAGACTCTGGCTGCTTTCTGAACCGATGGCAAGGAGGTAAAGCATCGAAAACAGGCCAGATCGAACACGATCGCAGCGAAAAGGGCGAAAACTAAACAGTCAGCAGGAAAGATCGAAAAAAGGCTTGTGCAATAAAAAGAGATCCCTATAATGCGCCTCCATCGACACGGAACATGTGAACAACATCACAGAGTAACGGCGGCGATGAGAGTCAAATATCCTGAAATTAAGGGTTGACTCTGAAAGAGGAAAGCGTAATATACGCCACCTCGAGTTAGCAAGCGAAAGCGCGTAACTCACTGCTCTTTAACAATTTATCAGACAATCTGTGTGGGCACTCGCAGGATTGATATCTCAGATACCTTCGGGTATCAAAAAAATATCAAGTCTTGAAGAGTGACCAAGCAGTAATTCATTTAGTTGAATTATTACGAAAGTTAATTTTTGAGCACCGCTTCACGAGTTGAAGCAAATCAAGCTTTTAATTGAAGAGTTTGATCATGGCTCAGATTGAACGCTGGCGGCAGGCCTAACACATGCAAGTCGAGCGGTAGCACAGAGGAGCTTGCTCCTTGGGTGACGAGCGGCGGACGGGTGAGTAATGTCTGGGAAACTGCCTGATGGAGGGGGATAACTACTGGAAACGGTAGCTAATACCGCATAACGTCTTCGGACCAAAGTGGGGGACCTTCGGGCCTCATGCCATCAGATGTGCCCAGATGGGATTAGCTAGTAGGTGGGGTAATGGCTCACCTAGGCGACGATCCCTAGCTGGTCTGAGAGGATGACCAGCCACACTGGAACTGAGACACGGTCCAGACTCCTACGGGAGGCAGCAGTGGGGAATATTGCACAATGGGCGCAAGCCTGATGCAGCCATGCCGCGTGTATGAAGAAGGCCTTCGGGTTGTAAAGTACTTTCAGCGAGGAGGAAGGCATTGTGGTTAATAACCGCAGTGATTGACGTTACTCGCAGAAGAAGCACCGGCTAACTCCGTGCCAGCAGCCGCGGTAATACGGAGGGTGCAAGCGTTAATCGGAATTACTGGGCGTAAAGCGCACGCAGGCGGTTTGTTAAGTCAGATGTGAAATCCCCGGGCTCAACCTGGGAACTGCATTTGAAACTGGCAAGCTTGAGTCTTGTAGAGGGGGGTAGAATTCCAGGTGTAGCGGTGAAATGCGTAGAGATCTGGAGGAATACCGGTGGCGAAGGCGGCCCCCTGGACAAAGACTGACGCTCAGGTGCGAAAGCGTGGGGAGCAAACAGGATTAGATACCCTGGTAGTCCACGCCGTAAACGATGTCGACTTGGAGGTTGTTCCCTTGAGGAGTGGCTTCCGGAGCTAACGCGTTAAGTCGACCGCCTGGGGAGTACGGCCGCAAGGTTAAAACTCAAATGAATTGACGGGGGCCCGCACAAGCGGTGGAGCATGTGGTTTAATTCGATGCAACGCGAAGAACCTTACCTACTCTTGACATCCAGAGAATTTGCTAGAGATAGCTTAGTGCCTTCGGGAACTCTGAGACAGGTGCTGCATGGCTGTCGTCAGCTCGTGTTGTGAAATGTTGGGTTAAGTCCCGCAACGAGCGCAACCCTTATCCTTTGTTGCCAGCGGTTCGGCCGGGAACTCAAAGGAGACTGCCAGTGATAAACTGGAGGAAGGTGGGGATGACGTCAAGTCATCATGGCCCTTACGAGTAGGGCTACACACGTGCTACAATGGCGCATACAAAGAGAAGCGACCTCGCGAGAGCAAGCGGACCTCATAAAGTGCGTCGTAGTCCGGATCGGAGTCTGCAACTCGACTCCGTGAAGTCGGAATCGCTAGTAATCGTAGATCAGAATGCTACGGTGAATACGTTCCCGGGCCTTGTACACACCGCCCGTCACACCATGGGAGTGGGTTGCAAAAGAAGTAGGTAGCTTAACCTTCGGGAGGGCGCTTACCACTTTGTGATTCATGACTGGGGTGAAGTCGTAACAAGGTAACCGTAGGGGAACCTGCGGTTGGATCACCTCCTTACCTAAAAGATACGAACTTGCGTAGTGCTCACACAGATTGTCTGATAGAAAACGAGCAGTAAAACCTTATAGGCTTGTAGCTCAGGTGGTTAGAGCGCACCCCTGATAAGGGTGAGGTCGGTGGTTCAAGTCCACTCAGGCCTACCAAATTCCCCCCTGTTCTGCGTTGCACCTCCGGCTCGCATAATTCATTATGCGTCGCGAAGTTGCGCCTTGAACAGTGACGAATTCACGGTAAATCAAAGGTTTTACGAAATCGATGGGGCTATAGCTCAGCTGGGAGAGCGCCTGCCTTGCACGCAGGAGGTCAGCGGTTCGATCCCGCTTAGCTCCACCATTATTTCATGCTCACTCAATATCTCAAAACTGACTTAACAGTCACGTTTGAGATATTTGCTCTTTAAAAATCTGGAACAAGCTGAAAATTGAAACGACACACTGTTTCCTTTCTCCGTAATAAGAAAGGAAGTATCGGTGTGTTCGAGTCTCTCAAATTTTCACAATATCGATTGTGTCTTACGAGACATCTTCGGGTTGTGAGGTTAAGCGACTAAGCGTACACGGTGGATGCCCTGGCAGTCAGAGGCGATGAAGGACGTGCTAATCTGCGATAAGCGTCGGTAAGGTGATATGAACCGTTATAACCGACGATTTCCGAATGGGGAAACCCAGTGTGATTCGTCACACTATCGTTAAGTGAATACATAGCTTAACGAAGCGAACCGGGGGAACTGAAACATCTAAGTACCCCGAGGAAAAGAAATCAACCGAGATTCCCCCAGTAGCGGCGAGCGAACGGGGAGCAGCCCAGAGTCTGAATCAGTTTGTGCATTAGTGGAAGCGTCTGGAAAGTCGCAGGGTACAGGGTGATACTCCCGTACACAAAAATGCACTTGCTGTGAACTCGAAGAGTAGGGCGGGACACGTGGTATCCTGTCTGAATATGGGGGGACCATCCTCCAAGGCTAAATACTCCTGACTGACCGATAGTGAACCAGTACCGTGAGGGAAAGGCGAAAAGAACCCCGGCGAGGGGAGTGAAACAGAACCTGAAACCGTGTACGTACAAGCAGTGGGAGCCTCTTTTATGGGGTGACTGCGTACCTTTTGTATAATGGGTCAGCGACTTATATTCTGTAGCAAGGTTAACCGTATAGGGGAGCCGCAGGGAAACCGAGTCTTAACTGGGCGTTAAGTTGCAGGGTATAGACCCGAAACCCGGTGATCTAGCCATGGGCAGGTTGAAGGTTGGGTAACACTAACTGGAGGACCGAACCGACTAATGTTGAAAAATTAGCGGATGACTTGTGGCTGGGGGTGAAAGGCCAATCAAACCGGGAGATAGCTGGTTCTCCCCGAAAGCTATTTAGGTAGCGCCTCGTGAACTCATCTTCGGGGGTAGAGCACTGTTTCGGCTAGGGGGCCATCCCGGCTTACCAACCCGATGCAAACTACGAATACCGAAGAATGTTATCACGGGAGACACACGGCGGGTGCTAACGTCCGTCGTGAAGAGGGAAACAACCCAGACCGCCAGCTAAGGTCCCAAAGTCATGGTTAAGTGGGAAACGATGTGGGAAGGCACAGACAGCCAGGATGTTGGCTTAGAAGCAGCCATCATTTAAAGAAAGCGTAATAGCTCACTGGTCGAGTCGGCCTGCGCGGAAGATGTAACGGGGCTAAACCATGCACCGAAGCTGCGGCAGCGACACTTAGGTGTTGTTGGGTAGGGGAGCGTTCTGTAAGCCGTTGAAGCTGGACTGTGAGGTCTGGTGGAGGTATCAGAAGTGCGAATGCTGACATAAGTAACGATAAAGCGGGTGAAAAGCCCGCTCGCCGGAAGACCAAGGGTTCCTGTCCAACGTTAATCGGGGCAGGGTGAGTCGACCCCTAAGGCGAGGCCGAAAGGCGTAGTCGATGGGAAACAGGTTAATATTCCTGTACTCGGTGTTACTGCGAAGGGGGGACGGAGAAGGCTATGTTAGCCGGGCGACGGTTGTCCCGGTTTAAGCATGTAGGCGGAGAGTTTAGGTAAATCCGGACTCTTATCTAACGCTGAGGTGTGATGACGAGGCACTACGGTGCTGAAGTAACAAATGCCCTGCTTCCAGGAAAAGCCTCTAAGCATCAGGTAACATCAAATCGTACCCCAAACCGACACAGGTGGTCAGGTAGAGAATACCAAGGCGCTTGAGAGAACTCGGGTGAAGGAACTAGGCAAAATGGTGCCGTAACTTCGGGAGAAGGCACGCTGTCGGTAGGTGAAGCGATTTACTCGTGGAGCTGAAGGCAGTCGAAGATACCAGCTGGCTGCAACTGTTTATTAAAAACACAGCACTGTGCAAACACGAAAGTGGACGTATACGGTGTGACGCCTGCCCGGTGCCGGAAGGTTAATTGATGGGGTTATCCGTAAGGAGAAGCTCTTGATCGAAGCCCCGGTAAACGGCGGCCGTAACTATAACGGTCCTAAGGTAGCGAAATTCCTTGTCGGGTAAGTTCCGACCTGCACGAATGGCGTAATGATGGCCAGGCTGTCTCCACCCGAGACTCAGTGAAATTGAAATCGCTGTGAAGATGCAGTGTACCCGCGGCAAGACGGAAAGACCCCGTGAACCTTTACTATAGCTTGACACTGAACATTGAGCCTTGATGTGTAGGATAGGTGGGAGGCTTTGAAGCGTGGACGCCAGTCTGCGTGGAGCCAACCTTGAAATACCACCCTTTAATGTTTGATGTTCTAACGTAGACCCGTGATCCGGGTTGCGGACAGTGTCTGGTGGGTAGTTTGACTGGGGCGGTCTCCTCCTAAAGCGTAACGGAGGAGCACGAAGGTTAGCTAATCACGGTCGGACATCGTGAGGTTAGTGCAAAGGCATAAGCTAGCTTGACTGCGAGAGTGACGGCTCGAGCAGGTGCGAAAGCAGGTCTTAGTGATCCGGTGGTTCTGAATGGAAGGGCCATCGCTCAACGGATAAAAGGTACTCCGGGGATAACAGGCTGATACCGCCCAAGAGTTCATATCGACGGCGGTGTTTGGCACCTCGATGTCGGCTCATCACATCCTGGGGCTGAAGTAGGTCCCAAGGGTATGGCTGTTCGCCATTTAAAGTGGTACGCGAGCTGGGTTTAGAACGTCGTGAGACAGTTCGGTCCCTATCTGCCGTGGGCGCTGGAGAATTGAGGGGGGCTGCTCCTAGTACGAGAGGACCGGAGTGGACGCATCACTGGTGTTCGGGTTGTCATGCCAATGGCATTGCCCGGTAGCTAAATGCGGAAAAGATAAGCGCTGAAAGCATCTAAGCGCGAAACTTGCCCCGAGATGAATTCTCCCTGAGACCTTGAGTCTCCTGAAGGAACGTTGAAGACTACGACGTTGATAGGCTGGGTGTGTAAGCGTAGCGATACGTTGAGCTAACCAGTACTAATGATCCGTGAGGCTTAACCTTACAACACCGAAGGTGTTTTAAGAATAATGAGAAAGACACTTTAATTTTCAGCTTAATTCCAAGATTTTAAGTTAATGGTCATATGAAAATATGACGGTTAATGAAAACAGAATATGCCTGGCGGCACTAGCGCGGTGGTCCCACCTGACCCCATGCCGAACTCAGAAGTGAAACGCCGTAGCGCCGATGGTAGTGTGGGGTCTCCCCATGCGAGAGTAGGGAACTGCCAGGCTCCAAATTAAAGTGTGCTGATATGGCTCAGTTGGTAGAGCGCACCCTTGGTAAGGGTGAGGTCCCCAGTTCGACTCTGGGTATCAGCACCAGTTTTTAGGTTAATGTTCGGCGCTGGATAAAAGAATTTGCCTGGCGGCAGTAGCGCGGTGGTCCCACCTGACCCCATGCCGAACTCAGAAGTGAAACGCCGTAGCGCCGATGGTAGTGTGGGGTCTCCCCATGCGAGAGTAGGGAACTGCCAGGCTCCAAATAAACAAAAAGGCCATCCGAAAGGATGGCCTTTTTGTTTTGTATCGTTGTAAGAAATAAAGCCACCTCTGTGGCTTTTATCTTTAAATATCAATGAATAACCTGAGACAGGAATGCGCGTGTACGTTCTGATTTTGGATGAGCAAAGAACTCATTTGGAGGAGCCTGCTCAACAATTTCCCCTCGATCCATGAAGATCACTCTATCTGCTACCGTTCGCGCAAAGCCCATTTCATGTGTCACACACAGCATGGTCATCCCTGATTCTGCAAGGCCAATCATCGTATCGAGCACTTCCTTTACCATCTCTGGATCAAGTGCAGAGGTGGGTTCATCAAAAAGCATGATCTTTGGCTTCATACACAACGAGCGAGCAATCGCCACTCGCTGCTGCTGCCCTCCGGATATTTGCCCCGGAAATTTATGCGCATGCTCGGCAATTCGTACTTTTTCCAGATAATGCATTGCCAGCACTTCAGCCTCTTTCTTGGGCATTTTTCGCACCCAAATTGGAGCCAGCGTACAGTTCTGCAACACGGTGAGATGCGGGAAAAGATTAAAATGCTGGAATACCATTCCTACTTCGGTTCGAACCTTCTCAATATTTCGCAAATCATCGTTTAGCTCAGTACCATCAACGACAATACGCCCTTGCTGATGTTCTTCCAGGTGATTAATACAACGTATGGTTGTGGATTTACCTGAGCCGGAAGGGCCGCACAATACAATGCGCTCACCTTTCTGCACCTTCAGATTGATATCTTTTAGCACATGAAACTGCCCGTACCATTTATTGACATTCTCCAGCATGATCATCGCATCAGCGGGGCGCATAGTAATTTGATTCATTTATTCATCCTCAATGCGGTGTTCGTCCGGTGTTAAAACGTTTTTCAAGATGCTGGCTATAGCGCGACATACTGAAACAGAAAATCCAGTAGATGAGAGCGGCAAAGACGTAGCCTTCAGTCGACATGCCAAGCCAGGCAGGATCAACAGTGGCTTGTTGTACACTGCTGAACAGATCAAACAGGCCGATAATGATCACCAGGCTGGTATCTTTAAACAGCGCAATGATGGTATTGACCAGGCCTGGGATCACCATTTTCAGTGCCTGGGGTAAGATAACCAGCCCTTGTGTTTTCCAGTAACCGAGCGCCAGAGACTCCGCGGCTTCATATTGTCCTTTTGGCAAGGCCTGTAAGCCTCCACGGACCACTTCAGCGACATAAGCTGACTGGAATAAGATCACCCCGACGAGCGCGCGGATTAGTTTATCGATGCTTGTTCCTTCTGAAAGAAACAATGGCAACATGACTGATGACATGAACAACACCGTAATTAACGGTACACCGCGCCAGAACTCGATAAATACCACGGACAAAATTCTGACCACTGGCATGGTTGAGCGTCGACCTAATGCCAGTAAGATCCCCAAAGGTAAGGCACCAGCGATCCCTACCGAAGCAATGATCAACGTTAATGTGAGCCCGCCCCACTGGCGTGTTTCGACACGATCCAGCCCCAAAAAGCCACCGTACAATAGGCCCCAAACAACCAATGGATAGATGACAGCCCACACAGCAATGTATCGTCCGCGGTGCGGCATGGCATTCCAGAACATTGGGATTATCGATACGAGCCCAGCAAGCAGTGCGAGATTAATGCGCCAACGCAGGTCATGCGGATACAACCCATACATAAACTGCCCGAACCGTGCGTGGATAAACACCCAGCACGCACCTTCTTTAGTACAGTCTGCGCGGGTCTCACCAAACCAGTTTGCCTGGAATATCGTCCAATTTAACAATGGGGGGATAAGCTCCCACATCATCCACAAACAGAAAATAGTCAGTAAGCTGTTAGACCAGCTGGAAAAGAGATTTTTACGAGCCCACTGTACGGCCCCTAAACGAACCACTGCTGGGCGCGTGTGATGTGACATCAATGCTTTTGCCATCGTAATTCCTTAGCGCTCTATCAAGGCAATTCGCCGATTATAGATATTCATCAATAGCGAAATCGTCAGGCTTATAACCAGATACACCGACATCGTTATGGCAATAGTTTCAATCGCTTGTCCTGTCTGATTGAGGACCGTACCTGCAAATAGTGAAACCATATCCGGGTAGCCAATAGCGGCTGCCAGCGATGAGTTCTTAACGATATTGAGATACTGGCTAGTGAGCGGTGGAATGATCACGCGCATTGCCTGCGGAATGATGACCTGACGCAATGTGACCGGGTTCGGTATCCCTAACGAACGTGCCGCTTCGTGTTGGCCGTAAGGCACGGACTGAATACCTGCACGGATGATTTCAGCAATGAAAGCCGAGGTATAAACCGATAACGCCAGGGTTAATGCCGCCAGCTCAGGAATCAGAACCATCCCTCCGCGGAAGTTAAAGCCGCGCAACGCTGGAATATCCCAGTGCAGTGCAGAACCGAAAATCCACTGAGCAAGCATCGGCAATAATATCAATAGGCCCAGCGCATACGGCCAGGTACGACGTAATTGCCCAGTTTTGATCTGATGCATTTTGTTGTAACGATACAGACCTGCTGATGTGATAAGTGCCACGATAATTGCGGCCAAAAAGGCCAGCGCACCTTCGCCAATCTGTGGTGATGGGATGTAAAGCCCGCGATTACTCAGAAAAAGAAGATCGAATGCGCTGACCGCCTGGCGCGGGCCTGGAAGGTTACGCAGTACGGCAAAATACCAAAAGAAGATTTGCAATAAAGGGGGGATATTGCGGAACGTCTCAATGTAAAAAGTAGACAGCTTGCGCAGTAGCCAGTTATCGGAAAGCCGAGCCAGCCCGAGGAAAAAGCCAATAAATGATGCAAACAGTATGCACAGCGCTGAAACCAATAAGGTATTCAGCAGACCAACAATGAACACACGGCCATAGGTATCACCCTGTTCATAATCAATAAGATGCTGAACGATACCGAAGCCGGCGCTACGGTCAAGGAATGCAAAACCTGAGGTAATGCCACGATTGTTAAGGTTAGTGACGGTGTTGAGTATCAGGTAAATAGCGATGCCGACTACGGCGACGACAGCAATAATCTGAAACAGCCAGGCACGAACCGCTGGGTTAGAAAAGGAAATATCACCTTTTACGATTGGGCGGCGATGGGACATAAGCGAACCTCAGTGACATGAACTCAAACTTTTGGGCACTACCGTTGTAGTGCCCATTTCTGACGTATCGCTTAGCGAACCGGTGGTGCGTATTGAATGCCGCCTTTATTCCACAAGTTGTTTTGTCCACGTTTGATTTTCAGCGGGCTTTCAGAGCCAACGTTATGCTCGAAAATTTCAGCGTAGTTGCCCACTTGTTTGACGATGTTGTATGCCCATTTGTTGTCGAGTTTTAGGTCCTTACCAAAATCACCTTCTTTACCTAACAGGTGCGCCATATCTGGCGTTGTTGGGCTAGCGGCCATCTGGTCAACGTTTTTAGAATCAACACCCATCTCTTCAGCATTCAGCATAGCGAACAAAGTCCAGCGCACGATGGAGAACCAGTCTTCATCACCACGACGGACAACGGGGCCTAAAGGTTCTTTTGAAATAACTTCTGGGAGAACAATCCACTCACCTGGATTGCTCAGTTTTATGCGCAGAGCGTAGAGTTGCGACTGATCGGAAGCCAGGGTATCGCAGCGACCGGATTCCAGCGCTTTAGCTGATTCATCAGAACGGTCGAAAGTCACTGGGGTGTATTTCATGTTATTGGCTTTGAAATAGTCGGCAACGTTGAGTTCAGTGTCCGTGCCTGCCTGAATACAAACCGTTGCGCCATCCAGTTCCTTCGCGCTTTTCAAATCCGCTTTGTTGTGGGTCAGGAAGCCGATACCGTCGTAATAAGTGACACCAGTAAACGACATACCCATGCCTGCATCACGGGAGGAAGTCCAGGTGGTATTACGCGATAAAATGTCTACTTCACCGGATTGCAGAGCAGTGAAACGCTCTTTCGCCGTCAGTGGGGTGTATTTCACTTTCGAGGCATCGCCAAATACCGCAGCTGCAACACCACGGCAAACGTCCACATCAATACCGGTAAATTTACCGTTTGCATCGGCATAAGAAAAACCAGGCAAGCCGTCACTGATTCCGCACTGCACAAAGCCTTTCTTTTTTACCGCTTCAAACGTGGAACCAGCATGGGCCTGATTAACAACCGCGAATAATGCACCGGCTGCGACCAGAGTGGAGATCAATGTCTTTTTCATAATGCATCCTGTGTGGCGAAATTATCGTTATAAGTGTTGGCGTCCGGGTGGCGCCAATTGTCCTGTCTGTGGCATCTGCCAGTCTGGATAAAGCAAAGGGAGTGCCAGGATTGCGAACGAGGGTTTGCGTGTACCGCTCGACGCAGTAAGCAGAGTGTAGACAGTAAAAATGGCTCTCAGCGCCCTGTAACGGTGCAAAACTGAAACCTACGCCACATTTCAGCGCAAAAAAGTTTCAGTTTTTGATCATGTGAAAAGAAGTAATTTCAGGGGTTAACATTAGCGTGAGTAGTATGAAGAGTGGAGTGTGAGAGGAATCACGACTTGTGCTGCAATAAAACAAAACCTAAAAGAACTGAGTGATTTGTTTCACGCTAAAAAGATTTGGCGGCGGAGGGAGTAAAACTAAAAAACAGGGAGGTTGTGACGATTTGCACTTTAACAATGCAAAGGTTCTGTTCGAGAAATCCAAAAAAAAGCGCGCCATCATCAGGGCGCGCTTTTCAAAAATATGTTTTTGCTTATTTAGTTAAGGCCACAATACCCAGGGTTAATCCGGCAATCGCTGCGGCACCACCGGCGATAGCCCCCGCCGTTTCCCAGTTATCTTGCGTTGTCCCTTTCATGCAGGTATTGGTGTGCACCAAACGTCCCTGGTCGTCATAGACCGGCACACAAGGTGAGTTGGTTGCACAACCTGCCAGAAGTGTAGAAAGCAACGCAGCGGCAATGAGCTTTTTCATATGGAACCTCGTTAACGCAAACCCCGCCCAGGGATGACTTGTGCGCTATGGCCACAAAGTTATCTAAAAACCTGGTCCGGTGTGAATGTGGTGATTTTATCACCGTGATAAGCCTGACGAGGAGTCGGGAATAATTGCAATTCATGTGCTGTGTAAACAAAGTGGAGAAAAGTGCAGATAGGCAAAAAAATGTGGAGAGAAAATGAAGTTAACTATTTTTCAGACATTAAAAAAGGCGCTTCCCCATTCTGCAAGGCGCGGCGACTATGACATAGATTCAGGCGTTCTTTTCAATCCACTTCTGCGCTATACCAATGGAGCAGAAAGACTTCGCCCCGAAAGTTGAGCGGGTAGAAAAAAAGATAATGATCTCTTTGATATTACGGTTAATCTCGGGGCATATTATAGTCTTGATTATTACATGGTTAATTTTAAGGATAAGAATATGCCAGCAGTAATTGATAAAGCATTGGATTTCATTGGCGGTATGAATACATCTGCATCCACGCCACATTCCATGGATGAAAGCACCGCTAAGGGGATGCTGAAGTATTTAAAAGAATTAGGTGTGCCGGCTAGCGCAGCCGATGTTACTGCACGAGGTATTCAGGATGGATGGGATACCGGATTCACGAAAAAAGTGGCCGGGTGGGCTGATAAAATTCAGTCTGGTGACCGTGTTGTTATTAAAAATCCTGAGTACTTTTCTTCATACATGCAAGAAGAACTCCGGGCTCTGTGTGAGTTGACCGATAGCTAACTGTTTACCACTCCAGGCGCTTTCACTATCAATGTGGGAATCCATTCGTTAAAAAAGGCGCTTCCCCATGCCGAGTAGCGCCTTTTTAAACAACAAGTTAACTGATTAGTATCAGTTCATGCCGTATTTTTTCAATTTCTTACGCAGCGTGCCACGGTTGATGCCCATCATCAGGGCAGCGCGGGTTTGGTTGCCACGGGTGTATTGCATCACCATGTCCAACAATGGCTGCTCTACTTCAGCCAATACCAGCTCATACAGATCATTAACATCTTGACCATTCAGTTGAGCAAAATAGTTCTTCAGTGCTTGTTTCACGGAGTCACGCAGAGGTTTTTGGGTAACCTGATCCTGTGAGTTAACGGTTGAAACGGTTAGTACGTCAGAATTTACGCGTTGTTCGAACATAGTTCTGTCAGCTCTTTATTTCTAATTACGCAAGATTTTCGAAGTATGCCTCCAACGCCTCAAGCTGTTCGCTTGCATCCTCAATGGCGTTGAATGTGCGCCGAAACTGGTCATTTGGAGCGTGTTCCTGTAAGTACCAGGAAACGTGTTTACGGGCAATTCGGTATCCCTTTGCATGACCATAAAAGCCATGAAGTTCGCGAATGTGTCCGCAAAGTAAGCGCTTCACCTCTGCCAGAGGCAGTGGAGGAAGCAGCTCTCCAGTGTCCAGATAATACTGGATTTCCCGAAAGATCCAGGGTCTTCCCTGAGCTGCACGTCCTATCATCAGAGCATCTGCCCCTGTATAGTCGAGTACGGCTCTGGCTTTAAGCGGGTCAGTAATGTCACCATTCGCGATTACCGGAATGGAAACTTTCTGCTTAACTGCCCGAATGCTGTCGTATTCAGCATCTCCCTGAAATAAACAGGCGCGTGTGCGTCCATGAATTGTCAGAGCCTGAATGCCACAGTCTTCAGCCAGTTGGGCAATCTCTTCACAGTTACGGTGCGCCGTATCCCAGCCAGTGCGAATTTTCAACGTAACAGGTACGTCAACTGCGTTAATAACCGTTGTCAGGATAGACTTCACCAGACTTGGGTATTGCAGCAGAGCGGAACCTGCGAGTTTACGATTCACTTTCTTCGCCGGGCATCCCATATTGATATCAATAATCTGGGCGCCATTAGCCACGTTAATGCGTGCGGCCTCTGCCATCTCATCAGGATCACTACCGGCAATTTGCACGGTGCGAATACCTGGTTCATTCACGTGCACCATACGTAAACGTGATTTATCACTCGCCCAAACTTCAGGGTTAGAGGACATCATCTCGGAAACAGTGAGTCCGGCTCCCATCTCGTAACACAGCGTCCTGAATGGTCTGTCAGTGATGCCAGCCATAGGTGCTGCAATCAGTCGATTTCTGAGCTGGTGGTGTCCAATGCGCATGAGTTAAGAAATGACCATACTTGCCTGCAAGGCGGCGTATATTACGCATTTTTGGCCTGAGATGAAAGGCCAAACTTTGAACAATCAGCTGTCGTAGATCAATGAATCCTCATCCCGCACAGTGGAAAAAATAAATTAATCATTAATTTCAATGCATTGCATTAATTTGGTTGATTTGTGCGCTTTTATAATTTCGCCATAATCAGTAGTAATTCATGATTATTAACTCGATAGATACGCGATAAAGTGCTGGTTAAATCACCAAAATCAGTGCTTTTCTGCGATCGGTATCTCATTTTGTTGCGTTATATCACTGTGATGAATTGTTCTGATGAGCATGAAGATGGGTAAGAAACTGATTCAGTAACGTGGTCAAAGGACCACGTTACTGGTGTGCACTTTTTAGCGTTTGAAACCGGTAATGCGGCACCACTCTTCTTTTTCGGCAACAGGATCGAG
Source organism: Buttiauxella selenatireducens (assembly GCF_031432975.1). Classification (GTDB taxonomy): domain Bacteria; phylum Pseudomonadota; class Gammaproteobacteria; order Enterobacterales; family Enterobacteriaceae; genus Buttiauxella; species Buttiauxella selenatireducens. The sequence goes on from NZ_CP133838.1 coordinate 446,598, forward strand.
GGTGAATTTGTCCTGATACGCTTCACAAACACCTTCAGCCTGGCTTGCCAAAACGCCAGAAAGCCCCAGAAAACCGCCCTGGACCGGCAGCACGCTGATTAACGGTGCTAACTCACGTAAAGGGCCTGCCAGTATGTTTGCGACCACGACATCGGCGCTCATGGCTTCTGGCTGGTCTTTAGGTAAATACAGTTCCAGACATTCAGAAACACCGTTGCGTTCCGCGTTATCACGGCTGGCCTGAATAGCCTGGGGATCGATATCAATACCAATCGCTTTGGCCGCACCCAGTTTCAGAGCGGCAATGGCAAGAATACCTGAGCCACATCCGAAATCGATTACCGTTTTACCCTCCAGATCCAGACCATCAAGCCATTCCAGGCACAAAGATGTGGTTGGGTGAGTTCCGGTACCAAACGCAAGGCCCGGATCCAGCATCACGTTCACCGCAGTTGCATCGGGAACATCACGCCAGCTTGGACAGATCCACAGGCGTTGACCAAAACGCATTGGGTGGAAGTTATCCATCCACTCGCGTTCCCAGTCTTTGTCTTCCAACTGTTCGATTTTGTGCGGGAAACCCACGCTCAGAAGTGGGCAATTTTCAAGGATTGCCACGACTTCTTTCATGTCTGTTTCTGCGTCGTACAGGCCAATCACATCGGTATCGCCCCATAAACGGGTTTCGCCAGGTAATGGCTCGAATACTGGTGTGTCATGGGTGTCCTGAAAGGTAACGGAAACCGCACCGCTTTCAATCAGCGCATCGCCGAGTTCTTCAGCGTTGCCGCCAGAGGTATTAATTTTCAGTTGAATCCATGGCATAGCGAAACTCTTTATTTATCAGTAGTTGAAACGAGTGCTGGAACAGGCAGCGGCTGACCGAAACGGTTGCCCACAAGGAACGCCAGCAAACTTAGTAATAAGGATGGCACAATTGGGTGGAAGCCAAGCACCTGGACATTGAAGCTCGCCAGCACGGCATACAACCCGCCACCAACAATCATCGCGCTCAGCGCACCTGCTGCATTGGCGCGTTCCCAATACAGACCCAGCACCAGCGGCCACAGGAACACCGCTTCAAGTCCGCCAAATGCCAGCAAGTTCAGCCAGATGATCATCTCTGGTGGACGCCAGGCGGCGAGCAGCAGTAACGCTCCCAGAATCAGCGTGATCACCGATGACATTCTTTTCAGGCGTCGTTCGTTGTGGATCTGTTCCGGGCGCATGTTCAGATAAAGATCTTTGACGATCGTAGCGGAGGATTGCAGCAATTGGGCATTAATTGTCGACATAATTGCCGCCATCGGCGCAGCAAGGAAGATCCCCGCAGCAAACGGGGGTAATACCGTGACCATCAACGTTGGGATAACCAGGTCTGGTACTTTCAAATCAGGTATCACTGCGCGGCCTAACGCCCCGGCGAGATGCATTCCAAACATCAGAATGGCAACCACAATTGTGCCGAGGATAATGCCACGATGCACGGCTTTGCTGTCTTTGTAAGAGATACAGCGCACTGCGGTGTGAGGCAAACCAATCACCCCGAAACAGACCAGCACCCAGAACGAGGTCATAAACGTTGGCGAAAGAATGTTATCCGCGCCCTGTGGAGAAACAAGTTTAGGGTCGATATGCTGAAGTTTATCTACCGCGCTGTGCAATCCACCCGCTGCATGAACGATGCCAATTAACAACAAAATCGTACCAATCAGCATCACCATTCCTTGCATCGCGTCATTAAGCACGCTGGCGCGGAAGCCACCAAAAGCGGTGTAAAGAGCGATACTGATGCCAAAAATCAACAAGCCTGTTTCGTAAGGAATGCCGGCCGCAGTCTCCAGCAGGCGCGCTCCACCGATGAACTGCACGGTCATTGCACCAACAAAAGCGACTAACAAGCTAATACTTGCCATCCACACCAGCAGACGGCTTTGATAACGGGCGTACAACATGTCATTTAGCGTCACCGCATTATATCGGCGCGCAAGTATGGCGAACTTTTTGCCCAGAATCCCCAAAGACAGCCACACAGCAGGTAGCTGAATCATCGCCAGCAGAACCCAACCGAGCCCATATTTATAGGCAGCACCGGGCCCGCCAATAAACGAACTTGCGCTGATATAGGTCGCAGTGAGTGTCATCGCCAATACGAATCCACCCATTGAACGGCTGCCCAGGAAATACTCGTTGAGGAAATTACCTGTAGTACGACGTTTCATGGCATACATCGAAATGCCAAAAACCACCACCAGATAAGCGACCAGTGGCAGTATCACTTCAAGCTGCATGATCATCCTCCAGAGGAATATCACGGAAGATAAATTTCACCATGGCCCAGCACAGTAAAATGAACAGCAAAGGTACCAGCAGGCACGCCATTTCAAACCAGTGTGGCAGGCCTGTCAGGCCAATATCATTACCCGGTAAGTAAGCAGCCACTAACCATGCTGCAAGATAGAGAAGGGTTAGCCAAAGCGCCCAGCGGGCTTCTTTATTGGCCTGAACAAAACGCGCGTCCATTATTGTCCCTTGAGTTAGCGGAAAGCGGCGATTGTAACGCATAGCGGCGTGATGAGGATCAAAAAAGAAAAAGGCCGGATAACCGGCCTTTTAGCGATGTAACGTGAGAAAACTTAGTCCTGAAGACCCAGTTTTTTCTCCAGATAGTGGATGTTAGTTCCACCGTGCTGGAAGTTTTCATCGTTCATGATGCGAGTCTGCAAATCAACGTTGGTTTTGATGCCATCGATGATCAGCTCAGCCAGCGCATTTTTCATACGAGAAATCGCGACTTCGCGGGTTTCACCGTAGCAGATCAGTTTGCCGATCATGGAATCATAATACGGCGGTACAGTGTAGCCGGCGTAAATGTGTGATTCCCAACGCACACCAAAACCACCAGGCGCATGGAAGCGTGTGATTTTGCCTGGGCTTGGCAGGAAGGTGTTCGGGTCTTCGGCGTTGATACGGCATTCTACCGCGTGGCCGTTAACATGAACGTCTTCTTGCTTGATAGACAGTGGCTGACCAGCAGCAATACGCAGCTGTTCTTTAATCAGGTCAACGCCGGTGATCATTTCTGTTACCGGGTGCTCAACCTGAATACGGGTGTTCATCTCGATGAAGTAGAACTCGCCGTTTTCGAACAGGAACTCGAAAGTACCCGCACCGCGATAGTTGATATCAACACAGGCTTTGGCACAGCGCTCGCCGATGAATTTACGCAGCTCTGGCGTGATGCCCGGTGCTGGCGCTTCTTCAACAACTTTCTGGTGACGACGCTGCATGGAGCAGTCGCGTTCTGCCAGATAAATCGCTTTGCCCTGGCCGTCGGCCAATACCTGGATCTCGATATGGCGTGGGTTTTCCAGGTACTTTTCCATATAGACCATATCGTTGTTGAAAGCAGCTTTTGCTTCCGCACGGGTCATATTAATGGATTGTTCCAGATCGGCATCGCTACGTACTACACGCATACCGCGACCGCCGCCGCCACCAGATGCTTTGATAATTACCGGGTAGCCGATGCGTTTAGCATGGGCACGGTTTTTATCCATATCGCCATCTAACGGGCCGTCAGAACCTGGTACGCAAGGTACGCCAGCTTTCTTCATTGCGTTGATAGCAGAAACTTTATCGCCCATCAGACGGATAGTTTCAGCACGCGGGCCAATGAAGATGAAGCCTGAACGCTCAACTTGCTCAGCAAAGTTAGCGTTTTCAGACAAGAAGCCATAACCCGGGTGAATCGCAACCGCACCAGTAATTTCTGCCGCAGAAATGATTGCCGGGATATTCAGATAGCTTTTTACAGACGGAGCCGGACCGATACAAACGGTTTCATCCGCCAGCAATACGTGTTTTAAATCGCGATCCGCAGTGGAGTGCACAGCGACAGTCTTGATGCCCAATTCTTTACAGGCACGAAGAATACGCAGAGCAATCTCGCCACGGTTAGCGATGACAATTTTATCCAGCATAATCGCCTCGTTACTCGATGACGACCAGCGGCTCGTCAAATTCAACCGGTTGGCCATTTTCAACCAGGATGGCTTTTACCACACCGGCTTTGTCAGCTTCGATCTGGTTCATCATTTTCATCGCTTCAACGATGCACAGAGTGTCGCCAACGTTAACTTTCTGGCCAACTTCAATAAATGCTTTAGCATCCGGGCTTGGGGTGCGGTAGAAAGTACCGACCATTGGGGAACGCACGATGTGACCACTGATTTCAGCAGCCGCTGGTGCTTCTGCCGGAGCGGCAGGTGCAACAACGTTAGACAGACCGGGCTGCGGCTGTGGCTGGTACATTGGAGCGGCATAAGCCTGTTGCATCATTGGGAAACCGGTGTTTGCCGGTGCGCGGCTGATGCGTACAGATTCTTCGCCCTCAGAAATTTCCAGTTCAGAAATGCCTGATTCTTCAACCAGCTCGATCAGTTTTTTTATCTTACGAATATCCATGAGTGGGTTCCGTACTCTTGTTTAGATGGATTTTGACAAGCGTTTTACCGCAGTCTGTAGTGCATATGAATAGCCGTCAGCGCCTAATCCGCAGATGACACCAACAGCTTTATCAGAAAGATATGAATGATGGCGGAACGGTTCACGCGCATGCACATTGCTCAGATGTATCTCGATAAACGGAATATCTACCGCTAATAAGGCATCACGCAGTGCAACGCTCGTATGAGTAAACGCGGCCGGATTAATCAGAATAAAATCAACAGTGTCTTTAGCCTGATGAATACGGTCGATCAATTCATATTCCGCATTTGATTGCAGGTGGCTGAACGAGACATTTAGCGTTTTTGCTTCTTCTTCGAGCGAGTTAACAATTTGGGCTAAAGTCAGCGTGCCGTACTTCTCAGGCTCGCGTGTACCCAGCATGTTAAGATTCGGGCCGTTCAAAAGCAAAATGTGAAAATTAGCCGACATCGTGCTGCCATCTCCTGCAATTTGTAGGTATTTTACAAAATATACCTAAGTTGCTCGGTTGTCACCTTCAGAGCCAGAAAATGGCCTGTCAGAAAAACCAAAGTCGCACATTATAACGATTTCGTAGCAATTGGCAGCTAAATACTGGTCTTATCAGGGAAGATGATCAACTGATATCCCTTAACGGGGTAAGGTTGATCACTTTTCTGCGGGGAACAACACATATCTTTCGTTAACGTCGCCATTGGCGAAATTTCTTGTAGCGCAAGGCTAACAGGATGATTGCACCCAGAGCATACAGTAAGGGTTGCGGTGAGATAACCTTCACTGACCAGAGATAATGAATCGGGGCAAGGATGGCGACAAGATAGACGAAGTTATGCAGTTTTTGCCAGCGTGGACCCAATTTTCGTTGTAATGATTGTGTCGATGTAGCCGCCAATGATAACAGCACCAACCAACTGATAATTCCTAAAGTTAAATATGGGCGAGTGACCAACTCCCGACCAAGCAGTGCCAAATTGTTGATTCCCAATTCCAACATGGCGTAGCTGACTAAATGGAGTGTTGCCCACGCAAAGCACCATAATCCCAACAACCGACGGGTTCGAATTAACAGCGGCTGCTTCCCGTACCGCGCTAAAGGCGTGACTAACAGTGTCGCCAGCAGGAGTTTAAGCGCCATCCTGCCGGTAAAATGCTGGATATCTTTTGCCGGATCAGCACTTAAAAGCCCCTGATTTGCGGCATAAAATAACCAGATAAAAGGCAAGAAGGCTGCGAGATGTAGCACCACTTTCAACAGTGTGATCTGCTTTGCTGTTAATCTCACGTTAGAAATTCTCCTTTAGATTCAGGCCGCGATAGAGCGAACCAACCTGGTCGGCATAACCATTAAACAGCAGCGTTGGCTGGCGCTTTACATCCAATACGCCGCCTGAACCAATGAATCTTTCACTGGCCTGTGACCAGCGCGGGTGGTCAACATTTGGGTTTACGTTGGCATAAAACCCGTATTCATTTGGCGCGGCCATATTCCAGGTCGTGGGCGGCAACTCGCTAACCAGTTTGATACTGACAATCGACTTTATCCCTTTAAACCCGTACTTCCATGGCACGGTGAGTCGTATCGGAGCGCCATTTTGAGGTGGCAACGCTTTTCCGTAAACGCCGACGGTAAGGAGCGTCAGAGGATGCATCGCTTCATCAAGACGCAACCCTTCTACGTAGGGATACTGCAATCCGCCGCCGATAAAACGGTCTTTCTGACCTGGCATTTGCTCCGGATCGTAAAGCGTTTCGAAGGCGACATATTTTGCCTTGCTGGTGGGTTCGACCAGCGCCAGCAGTTTACTGAGTGGAAAACCTATCCACGGCACCACCATTGACCAGGCTTCTACGCAACGCATGCGATAGATACGTTGTTCCAGCGGGAATTTCTTATAAAGATCGTCGAGGTCGAGCGTTTGTGGCTTTGCTACTTCGCCGCTAATGGTGACTTTCCACGGATCGGTTTTTAAGCTCCCGGCATTGGCCGCAGGGTCGGCTTTATCCAGACCAAATTCGTAAAAGTTGTTGTAGCCAGTCACTTTATCTTCCGGCGTCATGGCGAGTTTCGCCTGCCATTGTTCAGGTTGGCTAAATTGCAGGGGTTTCCCGATGGCGCAGGCGGCCTGTCGTTCCCTTTAAACCAGGAAAGAATATCGGCATGCGCAGTTTGAGGAAGCGAGAGAGCAGCCGCACTGATACCCAGTGCTTTCAGTACCTGGCGGCGTTTCAGCATAAAGACTGATTCTGGCGTGACATCGGCTTCTGTAAAGCGAGTGATCTTCTTCATCTTTTTCTCCTGCGTGACTTTATAGGCTAAGCATGACGGAGAACGCTGAACCCTGCGAATATGTCACAAAAAATTGAAACTTAAACAAAGAGCATATTTTGCTGCGGTTGGGTTAATGGGATAAAAGTTGATGAAGGCTATACTTGAAACTCGGCGGATGGATATACGCATCCTTTGCAACAAAGGATAAGAATCTGTTCAGCGTGTTTGCCTGAATAGCTCTTTTGCTATGTAATGCCGCATCAAGTCAGGCTGGTCTATCTTCACCAAACGGAGTTAACTCAAGGATGCGATTAACGACGAAACTTTCTGCTTTTATGACACTGCTGACTGGCCTCGCTATTTTTGTGACGCTGGTCGGTTGTTCATTAAGCTTCTTTAATGCGATGCATTATAAAGTTCATCAGCGTGTGGTTGCGGTTGCCACCATAATTGATAACGATTTGATTTCAAATTCCCCAGAAGCTCTGATCAAACGCCTCAACGAAGTCATGGTCCCCATTGATATCACCGAAGTGACATTCAAAGTGGGCGGAAATACGGTTTACCAGCAGCAACTGAGTCAAACTTATCGTTTACTTGGAAATAGCTACAGTTTTCGCACCGTGACCGTTGAGTTAATGAAGCATCCGGGAATGTTCCTCTCGCTCACCTATCGCGATCCGGTGGCAAATTACTACAACTCACTTTTCACGACAGTTCCACTTTCGTTCACGGTTGGCTTCATGCTTATCGTGCTGTTTTTTGCTATCCGCTGGATGAAAAAGCAACTCGTTGGGCAGGAGTTACTGGAAAGCAGGGCACGACGTATTCTGAATGGTGAAAGAGGTGTTGAAGTGCGTGGTTCGGTGCTGGAATGGCCCCCACAAGCCAGCAGCGCTTTGGATTTATTGCTTTCTGAGCTGCAAAACGCAAGCGATCAACGCAGCAGAATGGATACCTTGATTCGTGCTTATGCGGCGCAAGATGCAAAAACAGGTCTGAATAATCGCCTGTTCTTCGATAACCAACTGGCGACTTTGCTTGATGAACAAGAGCAAGTCGGTGCCCATGGCGTAGTGATGATTATCCGCTTACCGGATTTTGATACCTTGCATGAAACATGGGGCAGGAATGCGGTAGAAGAGTATTTGTTTACCATTATTAATATGTTATCGACATTTGTGATGCGATATCCCGGCGCTTTACTGGCACGTTATTTCCGCAGTGATTTCGCGGTTTTGTTACCGCATCGCACATTAAAAGAAGCCGACAGTATTGCCAGCCAGCTACTGAAAGCCGTCGATACTTTGCCTCCAACGCGGATGCTCGATCGTAATGACATGATGCATATCGGTATTTGTGCATGGCGCAGCGGGCAAACCAAAGAGCAGGTCATGGAGAATGCGGAAGTCGCAACGCGGAATGCGTCTTTGCAAGGGGCGAACAGTTGGTCGGTTTATGACGATAGTTTGCCGGAAAAAGGGCGTGGCAATGTGAAATGGCGTACGCTTATTGAGCAAGTGCTACAGCGTGGTGGCCCGCGTTTTTACCAAAAACCGGCGGTGATGCGTGATGGCTACGTGCATCATCGTGAAATCATGTGTCGAATTTTCGACGGCGAACAAGAAGTGCTGGAGGCGGAATATTTGCCGATGGTGAAACAGTTTGGTTTATCAGAGCAATATGACCGACAGACCATCGCCCGATTGTTACCGTTAGCCAGTTTCTGGCCCGAAGAAACGCTGGCTATTCAGGTGTCAGTAGAGTCACTGATTCGTGCTCCGTTCCAGCGTTGGCTGCGTGATGCGTTGATGCAGTCAGAAAAATCGCTTCGACGACGCATTCTTTTTGAACTTGCAGAGGCAGATGTTTGTCAACACATCAGCCGTTTGCAGCCTGTGATTCGCTTGATTAAAGCTTTGGGGGCTCGTGTTGCTGTCTCCCAGGCGGGTTTGACCGTAGTCAGCGCCTCTTATATTAAAGAGTTGGATGTAGAGCTTATAAAGTTGCATCCAGGGCTTGTGCATAACATCGAGAAACGAACTGAAAATCAGCTATTTGTTCAGAGTCTGGTTGAGGCGTGTAACGGGACTCAGACGCAAGTTTTTGCGGTTGGAGTCAGAACTCGAAGTGAATGGCAGACACTGGTGGAGAAAGGCGTGGCGGGTGCTCAGGGGGATTTTTTTGCGGCCTCTCAACCACTAGACAGCAACGTGAAAAAATATTCGCAAAGATACTCGGTTTAACCTGCCGTTTATAAATATTTCACGTAGAATAACGCGCGCTGCATCTCAAGGGGGCTAATACGCCTGCTGACCAGATTGTTGAAGCATGAAATGAACCCGGTTTGCTTCCTTGCACTGTTCGTTTAACCTACAGCGTTTGTTTGTTTCCTCGGCAGTTCGAGGATAAACGTGTCGAAAGTGTAATAGTCGTAGTAAACTGCACAATTTTTCACCATTGCAGAACATTTTTGCGCCTTGTCGCTGCAATGAGTGGTTGGTAAAGTAAGCGGATTTTGTTTCCGCCCCAGCTTTCAGGATTATCCCTTAGTATGTTGAAAAAATTTCGTGGCATGTTTTCCAATGACCTGTCCATTGACCTGGGTACCGCGAATACCCTGATTTATGTGAAAGGACAAGGCATCGTACTGAATGAGCCATCTGTCGTGGCTATTCGCCAGGATCGTGCCGGTTCACCTAAAAGCGTTGCGGCCGTAGGCCACGATGCTAAACAGATGCTGGGTCGTACCCCCGGCAACATCGCAGCTATCCGTCCAATGAAAGATGGCGTTATCGCCGATTTCTTCGTGACCGAAAAAATGCTGCAACACTTCATCAAACAAGTTCATAGCAACAGCTTTATGCGTCCAAGTCCGCGCGTACTGGTTTGTGTGCCGGTTGGCGCAACTCAGGTTGAACGTCGTGCGATTCGTGAGTCTGCGCAAGGTGCAGGTGCTCGTGAAGTGTTCCTGATTGAAGAGCCAATGGCTGCGGCTATCGGCGCTGGTCTGCCAGTTTCTGAAGCAACCGGTTCTATGGTTGTGGATATCGGTGGTGGTACTACCGAAGTTGCTGTTATCTCTTTGAACGGCGTTGTTTACTCTTCTTCCGTCCGTATTGGCGGGGACCGCTTCGATGAAGCCATCATTAATTATGTGCGTCGTAACTACGGTTCACTGATTGGTGAAGCAACTGCCGAACGTATCAAGCACGAAATCGGTTCTGCATACCCAGGCGATGAAGTGCGTGAAATCGAAGTCCGTGGTCGTAACCTGGCTGAAGGTGTACCGCGTGGCTTTACGCTGAACTCCAATGAAATCCTTGAAGCTCTGCAAGAACCATTAACGGGTATTGTCAGTGCGGTAATGGTTGCGCTGGAACAGTGCCCGCCAGAATTGGCTTCCGATATTTCAGAACGCGGTATGGTTCTGACCGGCGGTGGCGCATTGCTGCGTAACCTTGACCGTCTGCTGATGGAAGAAACAGGCATTCCGGTAGTAGTTGCAGAAGATCCATTGACTTGCGTAGCCCGTGGTGGTGGCAAGGCACTGGAAATGATCGACATGCACGGCGGCGACTTGTTCAGCGAAGAGTAATCAGCCACACGTAAAAGGCAGTGACTATCACTGCCTTTTCTTGATGGCCCTGGAATACGCATAGCCTATGAAGCCAATTTTTAGCCGTGGCCCCTCGTTGCAGTTTCGCCTTATTCTGGCGGTGCTGGTGGCGATTGGTGTCATTATTGCCGATAGCCGTCTGGGTACGTTCAGTCAGATTCGAACGTATATGGATACTGCCGTCAGTCCTTTCTATTTTGTCTCAAATGGTCCCCGTGAATTGCTCGACAGCGTCTCGCAAACACTGGCATCACGCGACCAGCTAGAACTCGAAAATCGTGCACTGCGTCAGGAACTGATCCTGAAAAACAGCGAACTACTGATGATGGGTCAATATCGTCAGGAAAACGCACGTCTGCGCGAATTACTGGGTTCACCGTTGCGTCAAGACGAGCAAAAAATGGTGACTCAGGTTATCTCAACCGTTAACGATCCTTACAGTGACCAGGTGGTTATTGATAAGGGGAGTGTGAACGGGGTCTATGAAGGCCAACCGGTCATCAGTGATAAAGGTGTCGTAGGACAAGTTGTCGCGGTAGCGAAACTCACTAGCCGCGTATTGCTTATCTGTGATGCGACCCATGCGCTGCCGATTCAGGTACTGCGCAATGATATTCGTATTATTGCGGCGGGCAACGGTTGTACCGACGATCTGCAACTGGAACATTTACCGGCAAATACTGACATTCGTGTCGGTGATGTGTTGGTGACATCTGGTTTAGGTGGGCGTTTCCCGGAAGGTTATCCAGTGGGTGTCGTTTCTTCCGTGAAACTTGATACTCAGCGCGCATACACCGTTATTCAGGCTCGTCCGACTGCTGGCTTACAACGTCTGCGTTATTTGCTGCTGTTGTGGGGTGCGGATCGTGAAGGGAAAACCCCAATGCCGCCTGAGGAAGTTCATCGCGTTGCGAATGAACGCCTGATGCAAATGATGCCGCAGGTTTTACCGGCTGCTGATGCTATTGGGCCGCCGGCTCCCGTTCCACCTCCGGCGACGGGTATTACGACTCCGGCTCCAGCAGGGAACACCGCTTCTCCTGCACCTGCAAGCCTGGGAGGGCAGTAGTGGGAAGTTACCGCAGCCAGGGCCGTTGGGTCATCTGGCTTTCTTTCCTCGTCGCCTTGCTGTTACAAGTAATGCCCTGGCCTGACGATTTAAAAGTCTATCGTCCTGACTGGGTATTACTGATCCTGCTTTACTGGATACTGGCTCTGCCACACCGCGTAAATGTCGGCACAGGTTTTATCGTGGGTGCCATACTGGATTTGATCAGCGGTTCAACCCTTGGCGTACGGGCGTTATCTTTGAGCATCGTTGCTTATCTGGTGGCGCTGAAGTACCAGCTATTCCGTAATCTTGCGCTTTGGCAACAGGCTTTAGTGGTCATGCTTTTGTCATTGATGACAGATGTCATTGTTTTCTGGTCTGAATTTTTAGTTATCAATGTCTCTTTCCGCCCAGAAATTTTCTGGAGCAGTGTGGTCAATGGTGTACTGTGGCCATGGATATTCTTGTTGATGCGTAAAATTCGCCAACAATTTGCTGTGCAATAGGATTGAACATGACATCTTTGTATCTGGCATCGGGTTCTCCACGTCGTCAGGAATTGCTGACTCAGTTGGGTGTGTCGTTTGAACGCATCATTACTGATGTGGAAGAACAGCGTCTTAGCCACGAAAGTGCTCAACAGTACGTGGTGCGTTTGGCGCGTGATAAAGCGCGTGCCGGCGTTGCTTTGGCTGCGCAGGACTTACCGGTATTGGGTGCAGATACTATTGTTATCTACAATGGCAATGTGTTGGAAAAACCTAAAGACGAACAGCATGCTGCAGCGATGCTACGGATGCTATCCGGTAACCAGCACCAGGTCATGACGGCCGTTGCGCTGGCGGATCGTGAATCATTGCTGGATTGCCTTGTGACGACTGAAGTGACTTTTCGTGCATTATCAGAACAGGATATCGCTGGTTACGTTGCCAGCGGTGAACCCATGGATAAAGCAGGTGCATACGGTATTCAAGGGCTTGGTGGTTGTTTTGTCAGGAAGATTAATGGCAGCTACCATGCTGTAGTCGGTCTACCGCTAGTTGAAACCTATGAATTGCTGAGTAATTTTCACGCGTTGCGTGATGGACGAGGAAAACATGACGGCTGAATTGTTAGTCAACGTGACCCCATCGGAAACTCGGGTGGCTTACATTGACGGTGGAATACTGCAAGAGATTCATATTGAACGCGAAGCACGTCGCGGGATCGTAGGGAATATCTACAAAGGTCGTGTAAGCCGGGTGCTTCCGGGGATGCAGGCGGCATTTGTAGATATTGGCCTGGATAAGGCAGCGTTTCTTCACGCTTCTGACATCATGCCACATACCGAATGTGTGGCGGGCGAAGAGCAGAAAAACTTCACCGTACGAGATATTTCCGAGCTGGTACGTCAGGGCCAGGACTTAATGGTTCAGGTGGTGAAAGATCCGCTGGGCACCAAAGGCGCTCGTTTGACTACCGATATCACGCTGCCATCGCGTTATTTGGTCTTTATGCCTGGTGCTTCTCACGTAGGCGTTTCCCAGCGCATTGAAAGTGAAGCCGAGCGTGAACGCCTGAAACGTGTGGTTAATGCTTATTGCGATGAGCAAGGCGGATTTATTATTCGCACCGCAGCCGAAGGCGTATGTGAAGACGATTTAGCTTCAGATGCCGCTTACCTCAAACGTGTCTGGACCAAAGTTAGCGAGCGAAAAAAACGTAATAAAACCCGCTGCCAACTTTACGGTGAACTGGCACTGGCGCAACGCGTGCTGCGTGATTTTGCAGATGCCGCTCTTGATCGTATTCGTGTCGACTCTCGTCTTACTTACGACATGCTGCTGGAGTTTACCGCAGAATACATGCCGGAAATGCACAGCAAAATCGAACACTACAGCGGCCGCCAGCCTATTTTTGATCTGTTTGACGTTGAGAACGAAATCCAACGCGCGCTGGAGCGAAAAGTTGAGCTGAAATCAGGTGGTTACCTGGTTATCGACCAAACTGAAGCGATGACAACAGTGGATATCAACACCGGTGCTTTCGTTGGCCATCGCAATCTTGATGACACTATTTTCAATACGAACATTGAAGCGACGCAGGCGATCGCTCGCCAGTTACGTTTGCGTAATCTGGGCGGCATTATCATTATCGATTTCATCGACATGAGTAATGAAGACCATCGCCGACGTGTACTGCATTCCCTCGAACAAGCGTTGAGCAAAGATCGCGTGAAAACCAGCATTAACGGTTTTTCGCAGCTCGGTCTGGTTGAGATGACGCGCAAACGTACGCGTGAAAGCGTTGAACATGTGCTTTGCAACGATTGTCCAACATGCCATGGTCGCGGTACCGTGAAAACGGTGGAAACCGTGTGCTATGAAATTATGCGTGAAATTGTGCGCGTGCATCATGCCTACGATTCCGATCGCTTCCTGGTTTACGCTTCACCGGCCGTGGGGGAAGCGCTGAAAAGCGAAGAGTCCCATTCATTGGCTGAAGTGGAAATTTTCGTCGGTAAACAAGTCAAAGTTCAGATCGAGCCGCTCTATAATCAAGAGCAATTCGACGTCGTTATGATGTAACTCACTGCACAGATAGTGCCGATTTGAGTTCCGCTCCGGCGGCAAACAAGGAGATTTTCGTGAGGCGACTGCCCGGCATTCTGCTACTCACTGGCGCAACGTTGATCGTTATCGTCGCACTGCTGGTGAGTGGTTTGCGGCTGGTTTTGCCGCATCTCGATGCCTGGCGTCCAGCGCTGCTCGAAAAAATTGAAGCCATGACGGGCGCGCCCGTCGATGCCAGCCAGATCCAGGCAAACTGGGAAAATTTTGGCCCAACGCTTGATGTCCGCGATATCAAAGCTGGCTTGAAAGATGGTGGTGAGTTGAGGGTCAAGCGTGTCACGCTGGCGCTCGATCTCTGGCAGAGCATTTTGCACGCCCGCTGGCAGTTCCGCGACCTCACTTTTTACCAATTACAGGTGCGAACCAACACCCCGTTAAGTCGAAATAAAGGGGATAGAAAGCTCGAACCGGGTAAAATCAGCGATCTCTTTTTACGCCAGTTCGATCACTTCGATCTGCGCGATAGCTCCCTTAGTTTCCTGACGATCTCCGGCCAGCGCGCCGAACTCACTATTCCGCAATTGACCTGGCTTAATACCAAAAACCGTCACCGCGCCGAAGGGCTGGTAAGCTTGTCGAGCTTTACTGGCCAGCATGGATTGGCGAAAGTCAGGATGGATTTGCGCGACGAAAATGGTTTATTGAACATTGGCAAAGTCTGGTTGCAGGCTGAAAACGTTGACGTGAAACCCTGGCTTGGCCGCTGGATGAAAGACAATATCGATTTACAGACAGCTGAGTTCACCCTCGAAGCCTGGATGGATGTCAAAGCTGGCGATATTTCGGGTGGCAGCGTCTGGTTGAAGCAAGGCGGTGCAAGCTGGGCTGGGAAAAATACCAACCATCAGCTGTCGGTTGATAATTTAATGGCGCGAGTTAATCGTTCCGGTGCGAGTTGGGATCTTGCCATTCCTTCTACCAATATCACTCTTGATGGTAAAACTTGGCCTAAAGGTTCGTTATCGCTTGCGTGGATTGCTCCTCAAAGTGTGGGGGGCAAAGAGAGCATGCGCAGCGACGAGCTCCGCGTGCGTGCAACCAATATGGAACTGGAAAGCTTCACGGGGTTGTCGCCGATTGCAGAAAAGATTTCGCCTGATTTTGGTGAGATTTGGAACACGCTACAACCGCGAGGGCACATTGATGTTCTTGCAGTGGATATTCCTCTTCAGCAGACCGAAAACACCCGTATGCAAGGGCGCTGGAAAGATGTGAGCTGGAAACAATGGAAAATGTTACCCGGCGTTGAACACTTCTCTGGATCGGTTACGGGCGGCGTCGGGCACGGGCGGCTTAATGCGCAAGTGCTTAATGCCAAAATGCCTTACGTGGGCGTATTCCGTGCCCCGCTGGAAGTTGAACGCGCAGTCGCAACTCTTGAATGGCAGAAAAATGCCGCAGGTTTCCAGCTTGATGGCAAACACCTGGATGTAAAAGCACGTTCTGTGTGGGCTGCGGGTGATTTCCGCTACTACCAGCCGACAGGCGATGAACCCTGGCTGGGGATCCTGGCCGGAATCAGTACCCATAATGGGGCTGATGCCTGGCGTTATTTCCCTGAAAACCTGATGGGCAAAGAGCTGGTTGATTACCTCAGCGGTGCGATTCAAGGTGGCGAATCGGATAACGCAACCCTGGTTTACGGGGGGAATCCTCATCAATTCCCTTATGTGCATAACGAAGGGCAGTTCCAGGTTTACGTCCCGTTGTACAAGGCTAAATTTGCTTTCCAGCCAGACTGGCCTGCGCTTGAAAATCTGAATATCACTCTGGATTTCATCAATAACGGTTTGTGGATGAAATCGGATGCAGTGAAACTTGGCGGCGTGACCGGACGTAAACTGACGGCGAATATCCCGGATTACGCGAAACAAAAACTGTTGGTTGATTCTGACATCACTGGTCCTGGTAGTGCGGTTGGCCCTTACTTCAAAGACACGCCACTCAAAGATTCTCTGTCAGCAGCACTTGATGAACTCCAGATTGGAGGCGATGTGAATGCTCGCTTACATTTGGATATCCCGCTGAATGGCAAAATGACGACAGCCTCGGGTGACGTTCAGCTCAACAATAATACATTGCTGATAAAGCCACTCTCGAGCCAGTTGTCTAACCTGAGCGGTAAATTCAGCTTTGTGAATGGCGAACTGAAAAGCGATCCCCTAAAAGCTACCTGGTTCAATCAACCCATAGGCATTGATTTCAATACTAAAATGGGTGAGAAAGACTACCAGATTGGGGTCAACTTATTAGGTGACTGGCAGCCGACAAAAATGGGAATTGTGCCTGAGCCAATCAGCAAAGAGTTGAGTGGTAGTGTTCCCTGGAAAGGTGATGTGGCGATTTCTCTCCCATATCACGGAGAGGCTAATTATCAGATCAAAGTCGCTGCCGACTTGAAAAATGTAAGCAGTCACTTACCTGCTCCAGTCGATAAATCAGCGGGGCAATCGCTGCCGTTGAATGTCGCGGTGAAGGGTAATCTTAATAGTTTCGATCTGACGGGTAACGCCGGTGCGAAAAATCATTTTTCCAGTCGTTGGTTGCTGAATAAAAAACTCACCCTTGATCGGGCGATTTGGGCGACCAATAGCCACACCGTTCCACCATTACCTGACAACTCTGGCTTAGAACTGGATCTTCCGGCGATGGATGGTGCGCAATGGTTAGCCTTGTTCAGCCATGGGGCCGTGGAAAGTGTGGGTAACTCGGCTTCATTCCCCACTAATGTAACATTACGCACGCCTTCTCTGACGTTCGCTGGTCAGCAATGGAATAACCTGAGTCTGGTTTCCCAAGCTATTCCGAATGGCACGCGCGTTGAAGCCCAGGGGCGCGAAGTGAATGGCTCGTTGACGATACAGAACAATGCGCCGTGGCGTGCTGCCATCAAGTATCTCTATTTCAACCCTGACTGGGGAAATAGCACCGCGAAATCGACCGGTGCTTCGCCGTTGGGAGACGATAACTCGATTGATTTCCGAGACTGGCCTGATTTGCAGCTGCGCTGCTCCGAATGTTGGCTTTGGGGGCAAAAATATGGCCGTATTGACGGTGATTTCGCCATTAAAGGGAACACGCTTGAACTGGAAAACGGTTTAATCGATTCCGGGTTTGCAAGGTTGACTGCCAGTGGCCAGTGGGTGAACAGTCCGGCAGAAGAGCGCACGTCTTTAAAAGGCAAATTGCACGGCTCCAAACTTGATGCGGCGACCAACTTCTTTGGTATCAAGACGCCAATTCAAGGTTCATCGTTTGATGCGGACTATGATTTGCACTGGCGCGACAAACCGTGGCAGCCGCATATTGCTTCACTAAACGGGATCCTTCATACCAAATTGGGCAAAGGACAAATTGCCGATCTGGGCACCGGTCACGCCGGACAATTGCTACGATTGGTGAGTGTCGATGCGTTGATGCGTAAACTGCGTTTTGACTTCAGCGATACTTTTGGTGAAGGTTTCTACTTTGATTCCATCCGTAGCACGGCCTGGATTAAAGACGGTGTACTGCACAGCGAGGATACGCTGGTGGACGGGCTCGAAGCTGATATTGGCATGAAAGGTTCGGTCGATTTGGTTCGACGTCAACTCGACGTTGAAGCGGTCATAGCACCAGAAATTTCTGCTACCGTCGGCGTGGCAACAGCATTCGTGGTTAACCCAATAATCGGTGCTGCGGTGTTTGCCGCCAGTAAAGTGTTAGGACCGTTGTGGAGCAAAATTTCGTTACTGCGCTACCACATCACCGGATCGGTCGATAAACCGCAAATCAATGAAGTGCTTCGCCAGCCAAGGCTCAAGGAAGCTAAGTGATTTGACGCGGGGAGCTAATTGCCGCAAGCTCAATATAATAGATATCTCCAATTGATAGACAAATAAGAGTAACGAAACGATGAGTCTGAACCTGGTAAGTGAGCAGTTGCTGTCTGCGAATGGCTTAACCCATCAAGATCTGTTTTCCATTTTGGGACAATTGTCCGAGCGCCGACTCGACTACGGGGATCTCTATTTCCAGTCCAGTTATCACGAATCCTGGGTGCTGGAAGACCGCATCATTAAAGATGGTTCTTACAACATCGATCAGGGTGTTGGTGTGCGCGCGATCAGTGGCGAGAAAACCGGTTTTGCTTATGCCGACCAGGTCAGCTTGTTGGCACTGGAACAAAGTGCTCATGCCGCACGAAGCATTGTGCAAGAAAAAGGGAATGGCCGCGTACAAACATTAGGTGCCGTGCAGCATAGCGCGCTTTATACCAGTGCCGATCCGCTGCAAAGCATGACGCGTGAAGAGAAACTCGACATCCTGAAACGTGTCGATAGCGTTGCCCGCGCAGCAGATGCTCGCGTACAGGAAGTGACGGCTAGCCTGACGGGCGTTTATGAATTGATTCTGGTCGCTGCAACTGACGGTACGCTGGCGGCTGACGTTCGCCCGCTGGTGCGCCTGTCTGTCAGTGTTCAGGTAGAAGAGAACGGCAAACGTGAACGCGGCTCAAGCGGCGGCGGTGGTCGTTTCGGTTATGACTACTTCCTTGAAACCATTGACGGTGAAGTACGCGCTGATGCATGGGCGAAAGAGGCCGTGCGTATGGCGTTGGTGACTCTTTCAGCCGTTGCGGCACCTGCCGGTATGTTCCCGGTGGTTCTGGGGGCAGGTTGGCCTGGTGTGCTATTGCATGAAGCGGTGGGACACGGTCTGGAAGGTGATTTTAACCGTCGTGGCACATCCGTATTCAGTGGCCAAATGGGTCAGTTAGTTGCTTCTGAACTTTGTACTGTCGTTGATGATGGCACCATGGCGAACCGCCGTGGCTCTGTTGCGATTGACGACGAAGGTGTTCCAGGCCAATACAACGTGTTAATCGAAAACGGCGTGTTGAAAGGCTACATGCAGGACAAACTCAATGCTCGCTTGATGGGGGTTGCCCCAACCGGTAATGGCCGTCGTGAATCTTACGCGCACCTGCCAATGCCGCGCATGACCAATACCTATATGCTGGCGGGTAAATCAACCCCGCAAGAGATTATCGAATCGGTTGAGTACGGGATCTACGCGCCTAACTTTGGTGGTGGGCAGGTGGATATCACCTCCGGCAAGTTTGTGTTCTCAACTTCTGAAGCGTATCTCATCGAGAACGGCAAAGTGACCACACCGGTGAAAGGCGCAACGCTGATTGGCTCCGGTATTGAAACCATGCAGCAGATTTCGATGGTGGGTAACGACCTGGCGTTGGATAACGGTGTTGGTGTCTGTGGTAAAGAAGGACAAAGCTTGCCTGTTGGTGTCGGCCAGCCAACGCTCAAAGTCGACAACCTGACGGTTGGCGGCACAGCATAAAACAATAACAGCCGGGTTAATCCCGGCTGTCTTCACTCGCACGTCCTTTCTTATCTCGTACCCCTTGATACAGGTGCGAAACCTTCACGAAATATTCAGTCAGATAGTTAATACAAACTTGTACTTTCAGCGGCAGCTTATCTTTTTCTGTATACAGCGCGTATACCGGACGCGGGTCGGACTGATAACTCGGCAGTAAGATCTCAAGCGTTCCGTCGTTGATCTCATCGATCACCCACATCAGTGGCACATAAGCGATCCCAGCCCCCACTTTTAGCCAGCGGCTTAACGTCATGGGATCATTGGTGACAAACCGACCCTGCGGGATCATTCGCGTAGTGAGCCCTTCGGGTGCGATCAACTCGAATTCATTATGCGGACGAATGCTGTATTCAAGCCATGAGTGGCTGGCAAGATCGGCGGGTTTTTCTGGTGTGCCATTTTGTTGCAGATAACTTTTAGCGGCGCAAATGACCATTGGCATCGATCCGAGCCGTGTTGAGAACAGGCTGGAATCCTGCAAAGCGCCCACACGAATCACGACATCAAGACCGTCCGCAATCAAATCAGGCGCGGGAATACCGGTCACCAGGTTAACCGTTAACTCAGGATATTCTTTGAGCATATCGGCGGTCATGGACGCGAGGACATTTTGTGCCATAGTTGAAGAACTGCCGATACGCAGCGTCCCGATTGGGGTGTTGTTGAATGCATAGAGTTGCTCATGCACCTCTTGCGCTTCATGTAACATCTTGCGGCAACCAAGGTAGTAGATTTTACCGGCTTCAGTTAGCCCAATGCTGCGCGTGCTGCGGTTTAAAAGCTTAACTTGCAACTCGTCTTCGAGCTTAGAAACGGTTTGGCTAATGGACGATACGCTCATTTCCAGCTGCCTGGCCGTGGCGGTAAATGAGCCTAGTTCGACAACTTTGGCAAAAACCCACATGCGCTTAAGTCTTTCCATTGTTAACTCTGACTTAAAAGTGATTTAGATCACAGATTATAGATAACTCGCTAACAATTACGTTAATATATTATTACTAACACAATCCGTAATACTTGTTAGCACAGCGTTCTTTGTTGTGTCACGGCTTGTGCCTTCTGTATTTTCTGCAAGGTTAACATGAGTCTATTTCCCGTTATCGTGATATTCGGTCTTTCTTTTCCGCCGATTTTCTTCGAGCTAATTCTTTCGCTGGCGCTGTTCTGGGTAGTCCGCCGTCTGCTGATTCCGACGGGGATTTATGATTTTGTCTGGCACCCGGCATTATTTAATACAGCGCTTTATTGCTGCCTGTTTTATCTGATCTCGCGCCTGTTTGTTTGAGGTTGATGTGAAAGCACTTACAACAAAAATGACCCGCACTGCCATCACGCTGATTCTGGTGCTGCTGGCTTTCATCGCTATCTTCCGTGCCTGGGTATTTTATACCCAATCCCCCTGGACGCGTGATGCTCGTTTTACCGCTGATGTTGTCGCGATTGCGCCAGATGTGTCCGGTTTAATTACCGATGTGAAGGTCCATGACAATCAACTGGTGAAGAAAGATCAGGTTTTATTCACCATCGATCAGCCGCGTTATCAGAAAGCGCTGGAGCAGGCTGAAGCGGACGTTGCTTATTACCAGGCATTAGCCGGGGAGAAACGTCGTGAAGCAGGGCGTCGCAATTCGTTAGGCACGCAGGCCATGTCTCGTGAAGAAATTGAACAGTCCAACAATGTGTTGCAGACCGTCATGCATCAGTTATCCAGGGCTGAAGCGACACGAGATTTAGCTCAGTTGGATCTGCAACGTACGATTATTCGTGCGCCAGCAGAAGGTTGGATCACCAACCTGAATGTTTATACGGGTGAATTTATTACCCGTGGTTCTACAGCCGTTGCGCTGGTAAAACGCGGTACTTTTTACATTCTGGCCTACATGGAAGAAACCAAGCTTGACGGTATTCGTCCAGGCTACCGGGTACAAATCACACCGCTTGGTAGTAATCGCGTACTGCGTGGGACGGTAGACAGTATTTCTGCCGGCGTAACCAATGCCAGCAGTACCAGAGATACCAAAGGTATGGCGACGGTTGATTCCAATCTGGAGTGGGTACGTCTGGCGCAGCGTGTGCCGGTTCGTATCCGTCTTGACGAGCAACAGGCAAATATCTTCCCCGCAGGGACTACGGCTACGGTCGTCGTTACCGGCGATAAAGACCGGGATGTTAACCATGACTCGGTATTCATCAAATTCATGCATCGCTTGCGTGAGTTCGGCTAAGCGTAGGTCGATATGTATTTTATCTCGCGATTACATTTGCGCTTTGCCTTCAAACTGGCTTTCGCCATTGTGTTGGCGGTGTTTGTGGGCTTCCATTTTCAACTGGAAACCCCGCGTTGGGCCGTACTGACAGCGGCACTGGTAGCCGCCGGCCCTGCGTTTGCAGCGGGCGGAGAGCCCTATTCCGGCGCTATTCGTTATCGCGGGATGCTGCGTATCATCGGGACTTTTATCGGTTGTATTGCCGCGCTGTTCATTATCACTACGATGATTCGTGCCCCTGTCGTGATGTTACTGGTGTGCTGTATTTGGGCTGGTTTTTGTACCTGGATTTCTTCACTGGTCAAGGTTGAAAACTCCTATGCCTGGGGGCTTTCTGGCTACACCGCGTTAATCATTGTTATCACCATTCAGGCCAATCCGCTTGTCACTCCTCAATTTTCCGTTGAACGGTGTAGTGAGATTGTGATTGGTATTGTGTGCGCGATTCTTGCCGACTTAATTTTTTCCCCTCGCTCCATTAAGCAAGAAATTGACCGCGAACTGGATAACCTGCTGGTGGATCACTATCGGCTGATGCAGCTGTGTGTTGCGCATGGCGATAAAGAGGAAGTCGATAAAGCCTGGAGTGGCCTGGTGCGCCGTACTACCGCTCTGGAAGGGATGCGCGGGAATCTCAAAATTGAATCTTCACGCTGGGATCGTGCTAACCGTCGCCTGAAAGCGATCAACACACTGTCCCTGACGCTCATCACCCAGGCTTGTGAAACATTCCTGATTCAAAACACACGTCCGGAATACATGACCGCAGAGTTCCGCATGTTGTTTGAGATGCCTGTAGAAACCGCGGCTGACGTTCACAAACAAGTGAAAGTGATCCGCAGAGCTATTTCTTATACAGGCGATAAAAATACGCCAGCCACGATAAGCAGCTGGGTTGGCGCGATTAGCCGCTACCTGTTGCTCAAACGCGGAGTCATCAGCAACACCCGTATCAGCTCGGTGGAAGAAGATGTTTTAACTCAGGAAGTCGTTATCAAAGTGCAGTCAGCGGAAGGGCATCACGCGATGATTAACTTCTGGCGGACGACGGTTTCCTGCATGCTCGGTTGCTTGTTTTGGTTATGGACGGGATGGACATCCGGCAGTGGCGCGATGGTCATGATTGCCGTTGTAACTTCGCTGGCGATGCGTTTACCCAATCCACGCATGGTTTCCCTCGACTTTTTATACGGTATGTTAGTCGCGCTCCCATTAGGGGCTTTCTACTTTTTAGTGATCCTACCTTCGACTCAACAAAGCATGTTGTTACTGTGCATTAGTCTTGCGTTGTTGGGCTTCTTTATGGGAATTGAAGTACAGAAGCGACGTCTTGGTTCGATGGGGGCCCTTGCCGGAACCATTAACGTCATTGTGTTGGATAACCCGATGACGTTTCATTTCAGCACGTTTTTGGAGAGCGCGTTGGGACAAATAGTGGGCTGTTTCCTGGCGATGATGGTTATCTTACTTATCCGGGATAACTCCAAAGAACGCACGGGCCGCACACTGCTGAACCAGTTTGTTTCCGCAGCAGTCTCCGCACTGACAACCAATAAAGCGCGACGCAAAGAGAATCATCTACCCGCTCTTTATCAGCAGCTTTTCTTACTGCTGAATACGTTTCCGGGAGATATCGATCGCTACCGCCTGGCGCTGACTTTGATTATTGCTCACCAGCGATTGCGTGATGCACCGATACCAGTGAATGATGATCTTTCCGCATTCCATCGCCAGTTGAGAAACACAGCAGATAAGCTTACGTCGGCATCAAGTGATGATAAAAAACGGCGCTACTTTAAGCAGTTATTGGATGAGCTAGATATTTACCAGGAGAAGTTGCGGGTCTGGGAGGCGCCATTACAAGTCACCGAACCGGTGAAACGACTGGCGCATGTGTTGCATAAATACCAGCATGCACTGATAGATGCCTAACCCGAGCCGACGCCTTGCGTCGGCTTTTTTGTATCTATACTTATGTGATGCGCAAATTTTAGCGAGAGAGAATTATGACAAACCAGGCACTCCAGGGCAGTGAGTTATTTAACACCGGTTATCTGGTTAAGGTGGCAAGCTATGAAAAAATACACCTTTGATTTTAGTCAGATAGAAGATCAACCGGAGTTCTATCGTCACTTTATCCAGGAATTTAGGCTTGAGAAAAAACAGGTTCACGATCTCGACAGTTTATGGGATGTGGTTGTCGGGGGGAATTTACCGCTCCCGGCGGAGATTGAATTTGTTCATTTGCCAGAAATGCAAAGACGGCGTTATGGGGCTTTGATTTTGCTTTTTGATGAAGCAGAAGAGGAGCTGGAAGGGCAATTGCGTTTTAACGTACGTGGATAATCCCCGATTTAAAGGCATAAAAAAGCCCCCGCGAACGGGGGCAAAGTCGTCCTGTTTGACGACGAGGGTTTATTTATACAGTTCAGCGGTGGCATGCCATGTATCGCCAGAACGCGCCTCGATAATACGATAAGATGAGGCACCTTCTTTAGTCGCTTTCTGTGATAATTCCTGACGCATATCCATTGGTGCACTACCTACCTGACTTACGGAAATGGTGCCCATAGATTGCAGATTCTGCGCTTGTTCACTGTCTATCTGATGTGCGGCTGCGTTAGCGCCGAAAGAGATAACGGAAAAAAGGCTCAGTGCTGCGAGTGTGAGTTTGGTTTTCATAATCTTTACTCCTGAATTGTTTATATCAACGACCGGAAGGGCTTAACTGCATTTATTGTTCTTGGGGTCATCGTTTTAGATAATTGCTTCTTGCAGCCAGGCTGTTACTTGTACAGCTCAGCTGTTGCATGCCATTGGTCGCCAGTGCGGGCTTCAATGATGCGGTAAGAAGAAGCGCCTTTCTGTTCAGCTTTTTCATTCAACATTTGGCGCATATCCATTGGCGCACTGCCTACCTGGCTTACAGAAATGGTACCCATCGCCTGACGGTTTTGCGCCTGATCGGCATTAATTGATGTTGCAGCAAAAGCGCCAAATGACAGCATCGAGAGTAGGCTTGCGGTAACTAGAGTTGATTTCATGTTCATAATTTTTACCTCGTCGTATCCTTTTATTGGGGTCTTCATTTCGTGACCCTCATCACAAAATCAAGTATACACTAATAACCAATAAAATTAATACCACGCTAATTATTATCTATGAAACTTTACAATAATAGAGGCTTCTGATATTTCGTAAAGTTATTAAAATGAATCTTTTATTGCTGTTTTTTTGTTAAATATAAGTAAAAACAACAAGATATTGAACTTTGACTTTTTGTGCGCTACTTAGCGTAACCGGCTGATGAAATGGAGCTTTATAGGCGTGCAGTGCATTTTGAATGGGATTTACGGAAGCGTGAGGGCAGAGGGAGTGATTGGTTTGAGATATTGTTCCCGCCGCTGAATAACAACGGGAACGCGGTACTAACGCTTACAGCTCTTGCTCGAACAGCACCAGAATTGCTTCATACAACTCTTTTACAGTGAAGTCTTTAGCAGGGGTGGTAAAGATGGTGTCATCCCCAGCAATAGTGCCCAAAATACCTTCAGCTTTACCCAAAGAATCCAGCAAGCGTGCAATTAACTGTGCCGCACCAGGGCTTGTGTGGATAACAACCACAGCATCGTTGTAATCAATATCCAGAACCAGATTCTTCAGTGGGCTGGAAGTCGTTGGCACGCCAAGCTCAGCTGGCAGGCAGTACACCATCTCCATTTTGGCATTGCGTGTACGCACCGCGCCAAACTTGGTCAGCATACGAGAGACTTTGGATTGGTTAATATTTTCGAAGCCGTCGTTTTGCAAGGCATGCACAATCTCGCCTTGAGAACTGAATTTCTCTTCTTTCAATAATGCTTTGAACGCTTTGACTAATTCTTCTTGTTTTGAGGAAATACGCATATGTCACCCATATTCAGGTCAACGAAGATAACATTATTATGCATTTAAATGAATTTTTATGCAAATGGTTGGCTGGGTGAAAGCCTGAAATAATGTTATGAAAGGGGCGAATATTATCAAATTTTGTTATCGAGAAACATGCCTTCGTCACGACTCGAAAATAAGTTGGTAAGTAAACTAAATGTTATCAAAATGATGTTGTTTTGCTGCTAAGGGAGGGGTAATGTAACCGCCGTTGATGTGACAACATCAGGTTGTGACCGGGCGCGAAGGCGTCGTTTCCACCCAGTGAGTAAATGCAGCAGTAACGTTTCAGGGATGCTCAACGTCGCAAACCTTAAGCGGGAAGATTGTAATTACCCCTTCTCTGGATTATGGTCGCCACCGCATGGAGTTACAGCACCTATTTGCTAACATAATAAGGAGTTTAGGATGAAAGTTGCAGTCCTCGGCGCAGCAGGTGGTATTGGCCAGGCGCTTGCCCTTCTACTCAAGACCCAACTGCCTTCAGGTTCAGAACTCTCCCTGTATGATATTGCACCGGTAACCCCTGGTGTTGCAGTCGATCTGAGTCATATCCCTACTGATGTGAAAATCAAAGGTTTCTGCGGTGAAGACGCAACACCAGCACTGGTTGGTGCGGATGTGGTGCTGATCTCTGCTGGTGTGGCACGTAAACCAGGCATGGATCGTTCAGACCTGTTTAACGTCAACGCGGGAATCGTGAAAAATCTGGTTCAACAGATTGCTCAAACTTGCCCGAAAGCCTGTATTGGTATTATCACTAACCCAGTGAATACCACCGTTGCTATCGCTGCGGAAGTGCTGAAAAAAGCAGGTGTATACGACAAAAACAAACTGTTTGGCGTGACTACGCTGGACATCATCCGCTCCAACACTTTTGTTGCGGAACTGAAAGGTAAACAGCCGACTGAGATCGACGTTCCTGTGATTGGTGGCCACTCTGGTGTGACCATTCTGCCACTGCTGTCTCAAATCCCGGGCGTAAGCTTTACTGAGCAAGAAGTTGCTGACCTGACTAAGCGTATCCAGAATGCGGGTACTGAAGTTGTAGAAGCTAAAGCTGGTGGCGGGTCTGCAACCCTGTCAATGGGCCAGGCTGCTGCACGCTTTGGTCTGTCATTGGTTCGCGCACTGCAAGGCGAAAGCAATGTTGTTGAATGCGCGTATGTTGAAGGCAACGGCGAGCACGCTCGTTTCTTCTCTCAGCCATTGCTGCTGGGCAAAAACGGTATCGCAGAGCACAAATCCTACGGCAAACTGAGTGCTTTTGAGCACCAGGCGTTGGAAGGAATGCTGGATACCCTGAAGAAAGATATTACCCTTGGCGAAGAGTTTGTTAACAAGTAAAACCTGAGTTTAAGAGATAAAAAAACCGGAATTGATATTCCGGTTTTTTTTCGCCTGATGTTTATTAGTTTGTGGCAGGGTATTCCTGAATTGTCACTTGCAGCGTGAGCTTCTTATCATCACGCATGACTTCTACTGGAATGACAGAACCTGGACGAATCTCCGCGACCTGATCCATGGTACCCAGAGCAGATATTGCAGGCTTGTGGTTCACCGAGATAATCACGTCATTAACCACCAGGCCTGCTTTTGCCGCCGGGCCGTCAGGCGTCACTTCGTTGACGATGATCCCCTGAATTTGGTCAATTCCGGTTGCCGGGCCATGTAATGGCGTTATCTCACGCCCGCCAATCCCAATGTAGCCACGAATCACGCGACCATCACGGATAAGCTTATCCATGATTTTAGTAGAGAGTTGGGTGGGAATAGCGAAGCCGATGCCTTCAGGTGTTTCACCATCGTTACTTTTATCAAACGAAAGGGTGTTGATACCCATGAGCTCGCCCAAGGAGTTGACCAATGCACCACCGGAGTTCCCGTGGTTGATTGAGGCATCCGTTTGCAGGAAAGACTGACGGCCAGACGGGCTCAAGCCGATACGACCCGTGGCACTGATAATCCCCTGAGTAATCGTCTGCCCCAGGTTATACGGGTTGCCTATCGCCATCACGACATCGCCAATATGCGGCACACGTTTATTATTGATAGGAATAACCGGTAGGCTGGTGGCATTAATTTTCAGCACGGCCAAATCGGTCAGGCTATCAGACCCCACGAGCAACGCTTCAAAAACACGACCATCCTGCAGTGCAACGATAATTTGCTCTGCATCATTAATGACGTGCTTATTGGTAATAATGTAGCCGCGTTCATCCATGATGACGCCGGAACCGAGGGTTCGAATTTCTAGCTGGTTATGGGTATTACTGCCGACACTACGGTTATAAACATTCACCACAGCAGGTGCAGCACGGCGCACCGCCGAGTTATAGCTCAGCGGAGTTTCATCGGCACTGTCAAAGGTCGAGGGAGCTAAGGGGATGATTTTCTGGCGAAGCGTAGGCATTACTGCCAACAACAATCCTGCCACAATCAGGCCAAGCACCACCGAGCGTAATATCTTCAGAAACATGTATTTGAGTTAGTCAATAATAAACCGGGTGCAGGATAGCATGAGTTAATCGGACATCGTACCGCGATGTCCGATTACTGAACAGATTAGCGTACTAACAGATAGATACTTTCTTCGCCACGCACGACATGCAGCGCAATAACGTCTGGTTTGCTTTCCAGCACCTTACGCATCTCGGCAATGCTTGTGACTTGCTCGCGGTTTACACCAACGATGAAATCATCTTTGTGCAATCCGGCTTGTGCGGCTGGAGTGCCTTTATCAACGCTTTCCAGCTTGATGCCTTTGGTGCCATCTTTTAACTGACCGTCGCTCAATGTTGCACCTTGCAACGCTGGCATGATCAGTTCCGCATTGGCCGAGGACGCGGTACTTTTATCAAGAGTCACACTGACTTCTAACGGCTTCCCATCGCGCAGCAATCCAATTTTCACCACAGTTCCAGGTTCCGTTGTGGCGATTTTTGCGCGAAGCTCCGCAAAACTTCCGATGGTTTTACCGTTCAGACTGGTAATCACATCACCGGCTTTGACACCTGCTTTAGCCGAACCCGATTGAGGCAATACTTCACTGACGAACGCACCGCGCTGAGTGGTCAGATTAAATGCTTTGGCAATATCAGCACTCATCTCAGTGCCTTTAATGCCAAGCAAACCGCGCTTAATCTCGCCAAACTCCATCAATTGTTTCGCCAGCGTTTGCGCCATATTGCTCGGGATAGCAAAACCGATACCGACGCTGCCGCCGCTCGGCGCGAGGATTGCGGTGTTAATGCCGATGAGCTCGCCATTAAGATTCAGCAATGCGCCGCCGGAGTTACCACGGTTAATGGAGGCGTCTGTCTGGATAAAGTTTTCCAGCCCTTCGAGGTTTAAACCGCTGCGGCCCAGAGCTGAAACAATACCGGAAGTCGCCGTTTGGCCCAGACCGAATGGATTACCTACGGCAACCGCAAAATCACCTACTCGTAATTTGTCTGAATCCGCCACCGCGATTTGTGTCAGCCCGGTCGCATTCTGGATTTGAATCAGCGCAATATCACTTTGATCATCGCCACCAATCAATTTGGCATCAAACTCGCGCCCATCGTTTAGCTGCACGCTGATTTTTTCGGCGTGATTGATGACGTGATTATTGGTCAGTACGTAGCCTTTCTCAGCGTTAATGATGACCCCAGAACCCAGGCCTTCAAACGGTTGAGCTTCTGAAGGAGGCATGTCGTCGCCAAAAAACTTTTTAAATTCCTCAGGGACTTTCTGGGTTGGGGCTGCGGCCGTTCCTTCAACCTGAACACTGACCACGGCGGGTAATACTTTTTCCAGCATTGGCGCAAGACTTGGCAACGCCGGCTGACCCGGGATTTGCGCAGGTAACGACGCATTCACCTGCGATGCAACACCGAACGTTAGTCCGACACTTAGCGCTAAGGCACTCAACAACAGTGTTTGTTTCTTCATTGATGGCTTGCTCTCGTGACCTGGAAAAGGAAAACCCGACTTACCCGTCATCTTTCAAGCCGCATAGGCGTTGGCTGCAACCTGAAATCTAAAGCGGATGACATTCCGATGTTATTGAAATATCAGCCGGGTAACAATGTTGTTATAGAGTGAAGAGTTACTAGTAAATGATAGCTGTGCTGGAGAGAGATTAGGGGCACGGAAGCTGTACCCCTGAAAAAAATTCTACATTTGTGATTAATCGCGTTTTGCGCGCTCGGTACGCAGCAAACCGGATGCACCCTCAGAGTAGTCACGCGGCATTTGAACCGGAGCCTGATCGTTGCTGGCTTCTGATTCAGCGAGGCGGTTGCGGAACGGGTTCGCTTCGGCTGACATTTCCGGCAACAGGCTGCTAGAGCTTTTCGCCATATGTTGATAAAGCTGGCGATAATCATGAGCCATATTATCCAGCAACTCTGCGCTACGGGCAAAATGACTGACTAACTCTTCACGATACTCTTCAAGTTCTGCTTTGTTTTTCTCAATTTCGTACTGCATGGCCTGCTGCTGACGCAGCTTGCGGTTGCCAAAACGCATAGCAACTGCACCAACGATGATGCCAACAACTAACCCAATTAGCGCATATTCCCAGGTCATGAACTTCTCCCGTTGTCTTGTGTTTCCGTAGGGTAATGTAGCCACTATAACCGTTAACCTAAGAGAAGTGGAATCCTGACGCAGCATCGCTTAGGGTAGAACGGCCTTTTTTTCGACAACCGTCCTTTTTTGAGCACTAAGTAAACGGCAATCCGATTTTTAAGGGAATACCATAATACCATGCAAAATCTTTCTCCTGCATCGCTCTACCAACACGCCCTGGATGAGGGCAGCTATCAACCTGATGATGTTCAGCGTGAGGCCGTAGCCAGGCTGGATGCGATCTGGCTGGCGTTAAACAGCAAAACACCTGCAGTGGCTGTAAGCAGCGGTTTCTTTAGCAAACTGTTTGGTAAACGTAGCGCCTCGATGGCTCAGGACCCGGTTCGCGGGCTATATATGTGGGGCGGAGTGGGGCGCGGAAAGACTTGGTTAATGGACATGTTTTTTCAGAGTCTGCCTGGCGAGCGTAAGTTGCGACTGCACTTTCACCGCTTCATGCTGCGAGTCCATGAAGAGTTGGGTCAACTTCAAGGGCAAACCGATCCTCTGGAATTGATTGCCGATAAGTTTAAAGCGGAGACAGATATTCTCTGTTTTGATGAGTTTTTTGTTTCAGATATTACCGATGCGATGTTGCTTGGATCGCTGATGCAAGCCCTGTTCGCGCGGGGAATTACTCTTGTCGCCACCTCGAATATTCCACCTGATGAGCTATATCGTAATGGCTTACAGCGCGCACGTTTTTTGCCTGCAATTGATGCGATAAAACGCCATTGTGAAGTCATGAACGTCGACGCAGGCATTGATTACCGCCTGAGAACGCTGACTCAGGCTCACCTGTGGCTTTCTCCGCTTAATGACCAAACCGCACAGCAGATGGATAAACTCTATACCGCACTGGCTGGCACGGTACGCAAAGGGGAACCGGTACTGGAAATCAACCATCGTCCTTTAGCGACTCTTGGTCTAGCCAATCAAACGCTGGCGGTAGATTTTACCACCTTATGTGTCGATGCCCGTAGCCAACACGACTATATTGCGTTGTCACGCCTCTTTCATACGGTGATGCTGTTTAACGTGCCGGTAATGAACACACGTAACGAAAATGAAGCGCGGCGATTCATTGCATTGGTGGATGAGTTTTACGAACGTCACGTCAAGCTAGTCGTTTCGGCGCATGTTCCCCTGTTTGAGATTTATCAGGGTGAAAGATTACGCTTTGAGTTTCAGCGCTGCTTGTCGCGTCTACAGGAAATGCAAAGTGAAGAGTATTTACGATTGCCGCATATGCCGTGAACCACAGTTTGAATGCAGAGTGACCACAAAGTGTGACAAAAACTACAAAAAGGTTCGACCTTTAGGGGCGACTTCCCTATAATCTTGCGACCCCACGTTACAACCATAGTTTTTTTCCCAAAACTTGGTCGTGCTGGCATTGGCTATTCGAAGGGGTAGGTTTGCCGGACTTTGTCGTGTGAACCTTGAACTGATTTTAAACGTTTGGGTGAACACCTACGTGTAACTATATATTGGGTAAGCTTTTAATGAAAACTTTTACAGCTAAACCAGAAACCGTACAGCGCGACTGGTTCGTTGTTGACGCTGACGGTAAGACCTTAGGTCGCCTGGCTACTGAATTGGCTCGCCGTCTGCGCGGTAAGCACAAAGCGGAATACACTCCGCACGTTGATACTGGTGATTACATCATCGTTCTGAACGCAGAAAAAGTTGCTGTAACCGGCAACAAGCGTTCTGACAAGATCTATTACCATCACACCGGCCACATCGGTGGTATCAAACAAGCGACCTTTGAAGAGATGATTGCCCGCCGTCCTGAGCGTGTGATTGAAATCGCGGTTAAAGGCATGCTGCCAAAGGGCCCGCTGGGCCGTGCTATGTTCCGTAAACTGAAAGTTTACGCGGGCACCGAGCACAACCACGCGGCACAGCAACCGCAAGTTCTGGACATTTAATCGGGATTATGGCAATGGCTGAAAATCAATACTACGGCACTGGTCGCCGCAAAAGTTCCGCAGCTCGCGTGTTTATCAAACCGGGCAGCGGCAAAATCGTTATCAACCAACGTTCTCTGGAACAGTACTTCGGTCGTGAAACTGCCCGCATGGTAGTTCGTCAGCCGCTGGAACTGGTTGATATGGTTGAGAAATTCGATCTGTACATCACTGTTAAAGGTGGTGGTACTTCTGGTCAGGCTGGTGCGATCCGTCACGGTATCACCCGCGCTCTGATGGAGTACGACGAGTCCCTGCGTGGCGAACTGCGTAAAGCTGGCTTCGTTACTCGTGATGCTCGTGAAGTTGAACGTAAGAAAGTCGGTCTGCGTAAAGCACGTCGTCGTCCTCAGTTCTCCAAGCGTTAATTGTCATCTGCATTATGCAGAATACAATTTGCGAAAAGCCCGGTCTTGTACCGGGTTTTTTTATGCCTGAAATTATATTTAGTGTTGCTAACATAATGATAGCAATCACTTTTCAGTCAAATTCTAGATCCGCCCCCCACAAAACCCGTAAAATCTGGTAAACTATCAACCAATTTTCTGCCCTAAGGTCGGCATCAGTTTGTTTTCGCCTCGTTTTCTGGCGACTGGTGGCTTTCCGGCGTATTGGGTATCAAACGGTCAGGTTAGTTGCCGCTTGCGGCTATTAGCAGTAATTATTCTGAATAAACTTGGAGGTTTTCATGGCTGTCGCTGCCAACAAACGTTCGGTGATGACGCTGTTTTCCGGTCCTACTGACATCTATAGCCATCAGGTACGTATCGTACTGGCTGAAAAAGGTGTTAGCGTTGAAATTGAGCATGTGGAAACGGATAACCTGCCTCAGGATCTGATTGACCTCAACCCAAATCACAGCGTACCGACCCTGGTTGACCGCGAACTTACTCTGTGGGAATCCCGCATCATCATGGAATATCTTGATGAGCGTTTCCCGCATCCACCATTAATGCCGGTTTACCCGGTTGCTCGTGGTGAAAGTCGCCTGTACATGCATCGTATCCAGAAAGACTGGTACTCACTGATGCACATCGTGATGAATGGTTCTGCTCAAGAAGCTGATGCTGCTCGCAAGCAATTACGTGAAGAATTGCTGGCTATCGCACCTGTATTTACTCAGAAACCTTTCTTCCTGAGTGATGAGTTCAGTCTGGTAGATTGCTACTTGGCACCGTTGCTGTGGCGTTTGCCGCAAATGGGCATTGAACTGGCAGGCGCAGGTTCTAAAGAGATGAAAGGCTACATGACTCGCGTATTTGAACGTGATTCATTCCTCGCTTCTCTAACCGAACCTGAGCGCGAAATGCGTCTGCAGACTCGGGGCTAATTAATGGATATGTCACAATTGTCACCACGTCGTCCGTATCTTCTTCGTGCTTTCTACGAATGGCTACTGGATAACCAGCTGACTCCGCATCTGGTGGTGGATGTGACATTGCCTGGCGTACATGTCCCGATGGAATATGCACGTGATGGGCAAATTGTCCTGAATATTGCACCGCGTGCAGTAGGAAACCTCGAACTGGCTAACAACGAAGTGCGCTTTAATGCACGTTTCGGTGGTGTGCCGCGTCAGGTATTTGTTCCTATGGCCGCGGTTCTGGCTATCTACGCCCGTGAAAATGGTGCAGGCACCATGTTCGAGCCTGAAGCCAGTTATGACGAAGAAGGCGAAAGTCATAACGATATTGAGCAGTTGCCATCTGATTCAGAAATGGTGATGCAGGTGATCGATGGTGATCGCCCTGATCACGACGAAGACGATAACAACCCGGATGATGATCCTCCTCCACGTGGCGGCCGCCCAGCCCTACGTGTAGTGAAGTAGCACGCGAATTCATGCAATTAAAATGCAAATCGAAGCCAGTCTAATGACTGGCTTTTTCTTGCTTAAATAAACGCATGGGTGGCATCTTTACGTATGCCAAGATTTGCTGTGTTATGATTCGACAATACTATTTGCGATCTTCCTTCCATTTAATGGCCAGATTCTGACGCGATGAGCACATTTGACGAGCAGCCTCCTGAGATGACTGACACTATCGGGCATACGATGCGCCGTCGCCCGCTTGCGCGTAAAAAACTCTCAGAAATGGTGGAAGAAGAGCTTGAGCAGATGATTCGCCGGCGCGAGTTTGCTGAAGGCGAGCAATTGCCTTCGGAACGCGAGCTGATGGCTTTTTTCAATGTCGGTCGTCCTTCGGTGCGCGAAGCGCTTGCTGCGCTTAAACGTAAAGGGCTGGTGCAAATCAGCAACGGCGAACGTGCCCGTGTTTCACGTCCTTCCGCAGACACGATTATTGGCGAGCTTTCTGGTGTGGCGAAGGATTTCCTATCCCGTCCTGGCGGCATTGCTCACTTTGAACAACTGCGCATGTTCTTTGAATCCAGTCTGGTTCGTTATGCCGCAGAGTTTGCTACAGATGAGCAAATCGCGCGTTTAGGCCAGGCGCTGGAGATGAATAACCAGGCTCTTGATGATAACGATCTGTTCATTCGATCCGATATCGAATTCCATCGGGAACTGGCGGAAATACCTGATAACCCGATTTTCATGGCAGTGCATGTCGCATTGTTGGACTGGCTCATTGCCGCACGCCCTGCGGTTTCTCAAGATACACTTCACGCACATAATACCGTTAGCTATCAGCAGCATATTGAAATTTTCAACGCGATTAAAGCACGCGATCCCGATGCTGCTGACGCGGCGCTAAAGGCCCACCTGAAGAGTGTGTTTGCATCCTATTACCCGACACCGCGCAAACGCTCATCCAAAAAGTAACCTGCGTTAATCTGAGATCTAACGCACGACTTTCTAAGTAACGCCTGAACAACCATCATAATTTCATATGAACAAGATCGCATCCTTACGCCTTTGAGATGCAATGTTTACTTTTTGATCTGGTATAACAGGTATAAAGGTATATCGTTATTTTTAGAAACCAGACAACAAAGAGGCGTTTATGACACAGAAACTTCGGGGTGTGATGCCAGCACTGCTAACACCTTTCAACCAGCAACAGCAGGTGGATACCAACAGCCTACGCCGCCTGGTTCGTTTTAATATTGAACAGGGTGTTGATGGCCTTTATGTTGGAGGCTCTACCGGGGAAGCCTTCTTGCAGAGCACTCAGGAACGTGAGCAGGTGTTGGAAATCGTTGCGGAAGAAGCCAAAGGAAAAGTGACTTTAATTGCTCACGTGGGTGGCATTAGCACACATGAAAGCCAAACACTGGCGAATGCCGCACACCGCTACGGATTTGACGCAGTCTCCGCAGTGACCCCTTTTTACTACCCATTCAGCTTTGACGAACATTGCGATCACTATCGCGCGGTGATTGATTCGTCAGGCGGTTTGCCAATGGTGGTATACAACATTCCGGCGCTGAGCGGCGTTAAGCTCTCACTTGAGCAGATTGATACATTGATCAATTTGCCTGGTGTTGGTGCATTGAAACAAACCTCTGGCGATCTTTACCAGATGGAACAGATCCGTCGTGCTCATCCGGATCTGGTGCTCTACAACGGTTACGATGAAATTTTCGCATCTGGTTTGCTTGCTGGTGCTGATGGTGGCATTGGCAGCACTTACAACGTAATGGGTTGGCGGTATCTGGCAATTAAACAGGCTGTGCAGGAAGGCAATTTCCAGCGCGCTAGCCAGCTACAGAGTGAGTGCAACAAGGTCATTGATTTGCTCATAAAAGTCGGTGTTTTCCGGGGTCTCAAAACCTTACTGCATTACATGGATGTCGTTGCTGTACCCCTGTGCCGCAAGCCGTTTGCAGCGGTTGATGAGCAGTATCTGCCTGAGCTTAAAGCGCTTGCCGCGCAACTTCAGAATGAACGCACTGCGTTCTGAATGATGTACATGAATCATGATGCTGAATACCAGCATTGAGAATACCTAATCTGACCTAACCAAAGGGCGGGTTCCGCTGAACCCGTACCGGGAGTGCTTTATGAATAACACTGCCCAACAGATCCCGTGGTATCGCCATTTGACTAAGCCGCAATGGAAAGCATTTTCAGCTGCATGGATTGGCTACTTGTTGGATGGTTTTGATTTTGTCCTGATAGCGTTAGTACTGACTGAAATTCAAAGTGAATTTGGGCTGACGACGATCCAGGCTGCGAGTTTAATTTCCGCAGCATTTATTTCACGTTGGTTTGGTGGTCTGGTTTTAGGTGCAATGGGCGACCGTTATGGCCGTAAACTCGCCATGATAACCAGCATCGTCCTGTTTTCTTTCGGTACGCTGGCGTGTGGTTTCGCGCCTGGTTTTACCACCATGTTTCTTGCACGGCTGCTAATTGGTATGGGGATGGCAGGTGAGTACGGCTCGAGTGCGACTTATGTCATCGAAAGCTGGCCAAGGCATCTGCGTAATAAAGCGAGCGGTTTTCTGATTTCTGGTTTCTCTGTGGGCGCGGTGATTGCGGCACAGGTGTATAGCGTTGTCGTCCCTGCCTGGGGCTGGCGAGCATTGTTTTTCATCGGCATTTTACCGATCATATTCGCGCTGTGGTTGCGTAAAAATATTCCAGAGGCAGAAGACTGGAAAGAGAAGTTTGCTGATAAAAAACCAACCAAAACCATGGTGGACATTTTGTACCGTGGCGAACACCGCCTCATCAACATGGGTTTGACGATTGTAGTCGCGGCAGCTCTTTACTTCTGTTTTGCTGGCAATCTCGGCAATGCGGCGCTTGTCGCTGTCCTCGGTTTAATATGCGCGGCGATTTTCATTAGCTTCATGGTTCAAAGTAGCGGTAAACGCTGGCCGACAGGCGTAACGTTGATGGTCGTCGTTTTCTTTGCTTTCCTCTATTCCTGGCCCATTCAGGCATTGTTACCAACTTATCTGAAAACTGAACTGGCCTACAACCCTGCAACAGTGGCGCATGTCTTGTTCTTTAGCGGATTTGGTGCAGCTGTCGGCTGTTGCGTGGGGGGATTCCTGGGAGATTGGTTAGGCACACGTAAAGCCTATGTCTGTAGCCTGCTGGTGTCTCAATTACTGATCATTCCTGTCTTTGCGATCGGTGGCGGAAATATCTGGGTTCTGGGTTTACTGCTGTTCTTCCAACAGATGCTAGGTCAGGGGATTTCAGGGATTTTGCCTAAGTTGATTGGCGGGTACTTTGATACTGAACAACGTGCGGCGGGGCTTGGTTTTACCTATAACGTTGGCGCACTGGGTGGTGCATTGGCTCCAGTGATTGGAGCAACCATCGCTCAGCGTCTTGATTTAGGTACAGCATTGGCCTCGCTTTCGTTTAGCCTTACATTTGTGGTTATTTTATTGATTGGTCTGGATATGCCGTCGAGAGTTCAGCGCTGGATTCATCCAGACGCGGTGCGAACGCACGATGCCATTGACGGTAAACCATTTAGTGGAGCCGTTAAGATGGGCACGGTTAAGAGTCGTATCATGCAAAAAGCGGTGAAATAAAAGAGCATAAAAAAGCCCGGTGATTTTGAGAACACCGGGCTTTTTTGCATTTCAGTTTTTTACACTTCGAGGAAGTTCATGATCCCGTCAGCGGCTTTCCGGCCTTCGGCGATAGCGGTAACTACCAGGTCAGAACCACGAACGGCGTCGCCACCGGCAAAGATTTTCGGGTTGCTGGTCTGGAACGGATTATCGCTACCTTCCGGTGCCAGAATACGGCCCTGGCTGTCGAGTTCAACGCTGTGTTTTTCCAGCCACTGCATAGCATGTGGGCGGAAACCAAACGCCATAATCACTGCATCAGCAGGCACCACGTGCTCTGATCCTGCAACGATTTCTGGACGACGACGGCCATGTGCATCTGGTGCACCCAGCTCGGTACGAGCAACTTTCACACCCGATACGCGACCATTGGCATTAACTTCTACGCCCAGCGGCTGCACGTTGAACTGGAATTCCACACCTTCTTCACGCGCATTTTTCACTTCGCGTTTAGAACCAGGCATGTTCTCTTCATCACGACGATAAGCACAGATAACATGCGTTGCGCCCTGGCGAACCGAACTACGCACGCAGTCCATTGCGGTATCACCACCGCCAAGTACCACAACACGTTTGCCAGCCATATCTACATACGGTTCTTCCGGGGAATCACCGAAACCCATAATTTTCTTGGTGTTAGCGATAAGGAATGGCAGGGCATCGTAAACGCCCGTCGCATCTTCATTCTCTAAACCACCACGCATCGACTGATAAGTGCCGACACCCAGGAATACGGAATCAAACTCTTTCAGAAGGTCGTCAATCTGCACATCACGACCCACTTCAGTGTTCAGTTTGAACTCAATACCCATGCCACTGAAGATCTCACGGCGCTTTGTCATCACCTCTTTTTCCAGCTTGAACGCCGGAATACCGAAGGTCAGCAGGCCACCGATTTCTGGGTGGCGGTCATAAACCACCGCTTTTACGCCGTTACGCGCTAACACATCGGCACACGCAAGCCCAGCAGGGCCAGCACCGATGATGGCAACACGTTTGCCGGTTTGCTTCACGCCGGTCAGGTCTGGTTTCCAACCCATCTCAATCGCTTTATCGTTGATATAGCGCTCGATGTTACCGATGGTGACGGCACCAAACTCATCATTCAGCGTACAAGAACCTTCGCACAAACGGTCTTGTGGGCAAACACGGCCACACACTTCCGGCAGGCTGTTTGTCTGGTGTGACAATTCAGCCGCTTCGATAATGCGCCCTTCGTTGGCTAGCTTCAGCCAGTTAGGAATGTAGTTATGAACCGGGCATTTCCATTCACAGTATGGGTTACCGCAGGACAGGCAGCGGTCTGCCTGTGCTTTGGCCTGTCCTTCTGAGAATGGCTCGTAAATTTCTACAAATTCAATTTTACGGATCTTGAGCGGTTTCTTTGGCGGATCAACGCGCTGTAAGTCGATAAATTGGTATACGTTTTGACTCATCGTGACCCCTTACTGCGCCTGCACCCGCAGCTCAGCTGCGGAACGACTACGGTGACCCAACAATGCTTTGACATCACTGGACTTCGGTTTAACCAACGTGAATTTCGACGCAAACTCTGGCCAGTGAGCCAGAATTTCTTCACCGCGCTGGGAGCCCGTCAGTTGCACGTGCTCGGTAATCATACCGCGCAGGTGTTCTTCGTGAATGGCCAGCTCATCAACGTTGAGCAGTTCTACCAGCTCAGGGTTAACGCGTTTACGGAAATCACCGTCTTCATCCAGTACGTATGCGAAACCGCCGGTCATACCTGCACCGAAGTTGACGCCAGTTTTACCGATGACACAGACAATACCGCCCGTCATGTATTCACAACCGTTATCGCCAATGCCTTCAACAACGGTAATCGCACCGGAGTTACGCACTGCGAAACGCTCGCCCGCACGGCCAGCAGCGTAAAGTTTACCGCCCGTTGCACCGTACAAACAGGTATTACCGATAATGGTCGCTTCGTGGCTGCGGAAGGCGGAACCTACCGGAGGACGCAAAGAGATCAAACCGCCGGCCATACCTTTACCCACATAGTCGTTCGCATCGCCAGTCAGGTGCAGTTCAACGCCACCGGCGTTCCACACACCGAAGCTCTGTCCAGCAGTACCGCTGAAATGCGCTTTAATCGGATCGGCTGCAAGACCCTGATCGCCGTTATGTTGCGCGATGTAACCTGACAACGTTGCACCTACTGAACGATCGGTATTGCGGATATCAAACCAGAACGTTTTGCTTTGTTTGTCATCCACATACTGCTTCGCCTGGTTCAGCAGTTGCGCGTTCAGGTCGCCTTTATCAAACGGCGGGTTAGTTTCGGTGCAGTACACCGCTTTGCCCGGCATCGGTTCCGCTGTTTTCAGCAGATTAGACAAATCCAGGTTTTGTTGTTTAGCCGTGAAACCGTCCAGCTCTTTGAGCAGTTCAGTCCGGCCAATCAAGTCAACCAGGCGCTTAACGCCAAGCTGCGCCATCAACTCACGTGTTTCACGGGCGATGAATTCAAAGTAGTTCGTCACTTTAAATGGCAGGCCGTGATAGTGGTTCTTACGCAGTTTTTCATCCTGGGTTGCAACACCGGTTGCGCAGTTGTTCAGGTGGCAAATACGCAGGTATTTACAACCCAGCGCGACCATTGGGCCGGTACCAAAACCAAAGCTTTCCGCGCCGAGAATCGCGGCTTTGATGATGTCTAAGCCCGTTTTCAGGCCGCCATCAACTTGCAGACGAATCTTGTGACGCAAGCCATTCGCAACCAGAGCCTGCTGTGTTTCCACCAGACCCAGTTCCCACGGACAGCCAGCATACTTCACAGAAGACAGCGGGCTTGCGCCTGTACCACCGTCGTAACCGGCGATAGTAATCAGGTCGGCATAAGCCTTAGCCACGCCGGTTGCGATGGTACCAACACCTGGTTCAGAAACCAGCTTAACTGAAATCATCGCTTTCGGATTGACCTGCTTGAGGTCGAAAATCAGCTGCGCCAAATCTTCGATAGAGTAAATATCGTGATGCGGCGGAGGGGAAATCAGGGTCACGCCCGGTACTGAATAACGCAGTTTCGCGATATACGGTGTGACCTTATCGCCCGGTAGCTGACCGCCTTCACCAGGCTTAGCACCCTGAGCGACTTTAATCTGGATAACATCAGCGTTTACCAGGTAAGCAGGGGTCACACCAAAGCGACCAGAAGCCACCTGTTTGATACGGGACACTTTATTGGTGCCGTAACGCGCAGGATCTTCGCCACCTTCACCAGAGTTGGAGTTCCCGCCGATGCTGTTCAT
Organism: Buttiauxella selenatireducens; assembly: GCF_031432975.1. Classification (GTDB taxonomy): domain Bacteria; phylum Pseudomonadota; class Gammaproteobacteria; order Enterobacterales; family Enterobacteriaceae; genus Buttiauxella; species Buttiauxella selenatireducens. The sequence continues at coordinate 487,580 of NZ_CP133838.1, forward strand.
CGCTTCAGCCAGTGATTCATGCGCTTCTGGGCTTAATGCACCGATAGACATCGCGGCAGTATCGAAGCGTTTGTAAAGCTCAGAGGCAGGCTCTACATCTTCAATTTTGACCGTTTCACCTTGCGGATTCAGAGCAAGCATATCGCGCAGTGTTGCCACCGGACGCTCGTTAACCAGCTTCGCGTACTCCTGATAATCTTTGTACTCGCCGCTGTTTACCGCTTTTTGTAGCGTCTGCACCACATCCGGGTTGTAAGCGTGATATTCGCCACCGTGGACGTATTTCAGCTGCCCGCCTTGATCCAGCGGCTTGCGTGCTAACCACGCGCGCTTGGACAGATTCAACAAATCTTGTTGGAAGTCGTTGAAACCTGCACCACCAATACGGCTGACAACGCCCTGGAAGCACAGCTCAGACACTTCTTTATGCAGGCCAACCGCTTCAAACAGCTTCGAGCAACGATAAGAGGCGATAGTCGAGATGCCCATTTTGGACATGATCTTGTAGAGCCCTTTGTTGATGCCATTGCGGTAGTTTTGCATCACTGCACGGTAAGATTTTTCAATTGCACCGTTGTCGACCAACTTCGCCAGGGATTCGTAAGCGAGGTATGGGTAGATGGCGGTGGCGCCAAAACCGAGCAGTACAGCGAAGTGGTGCGGGTCGCGCGCACTTGCCGTTTCAACAATAATGTTCGCATCGCAACGCAGGTTCTTTTCAACCAGGCGGGTCTGGATCGCGCCAACCGCCATTGGAGCTGGAACCGGCAAACGATTTTTAGCGATGTTACGGTCAGAAAGCACCAATAAAACAGTACCGTTGCGAACCATGCGTTCCGCTTCATCGCACAGCGCAGTCACTGTTTCGTGCAACGACTGCGTGGAAACATCGTATGTGATGTCCAGTGTGTCGGCACGGTAGTGCTGCTCTTCAAGCGAAGTAAGCTGTTGGAAATCAGACCACAGCAGAATCGGTGATTTGAAGCTCAGGCGGTGCGCCTGGCCTTCTGCTTCACAGAAGACGTTCATTTCACGGCCAATGCTGGTTGCCAGCGACATCACGTGCGCTTCGCGCAGCGGATCGATTGGCGGGTTTGTTACCTGCGCAAACTGCTGGCGGAAGTAATCGTAAATAATGCGTGGTTGGCTGGAAAGTACGGCAAACGGGGTATCATCCCCCATTGAACCGACGGCTTCCTGGCCATTTTCACCTAACACGCGAATCACAGAATCCAGCTCTTCGACGCTGTAGTTGAACTGTTTCTGGAAGCTTGAAAGCGTATCGTCGTCCAATTCACGAGTGCCGACTTCTTCGTCTGGTAAATCTTCAAACGGTACCAGGCGACGAACGTTATTTTCCATCCACTCTTTATACGGGTGGCGGCTTTTCAGATCGGCATCGGTTTCAGCTGAATGCAGAATACGGCCAATACGCGTGTCGATAACCATCAACTCGCCTGGACCGACGCGCCCTTTTTCTATCACTTCATCAGGCTGGTAATCCCAGATCCCGACTTCGGAAGCACAAGTGATCAGCTTATCTTTGGTGATGACATAGCGTGCCGGACGCAGGCCATTACGGTCCAGGTTACAGGCAGCATAGCGTCCATCGGACATCACGATACCGGCCGGGCCATCCCACGGCTCCATGTGCATGGAGTTAAAGTCGAAGAAGGCCCGCAGTTCTGGGTCCATGTTCGGGTTGTTCTGCCAGGCTGGTGGTACCAGCAAACGCATGGCACGAACGATGTCCATACCCCCTGCCAGCAGCAATTCCAGCATGTTATCCATTGAACTGGAGTCAGAGCCGGTTTCGTTGACGAACGGCGCTGCATCATGAAGATCCGGGATCAGCGGGGTCTGGAATTTATAAGTACGTGCGCGTGCCCACTGACGGTTACCAGTGATGGTATTGATTTCACCATTGTGTGCCAGGTAGCGGAACGGCTGAGCCAGCGGCCAGCGTGGTACGGTGTTGGTGGAGAAACGCTGGTGGAACAGGCAAATTGCAGATTCCAGGCGTAAGTCCGCCAGGTCCAGGTAGAAACGCGGCAAATCTGCCGGCATACACAGACCTTTATAGATGTTTACCAGGTTGGAGAGACTACAAACGTAGAAGTCTTTATCCTGAATGCGTTTCTCAATGCGGCGACGGGCGATAAACAGGCGACGTTCCATATCACGTGGGCGCCAGCCGGCCGGAGCATTAACAAAAATTTGTTCGATGCGAGGTTTTGAGGAGAGGGCGATTTCACCGAGTACGTCTTCATTAGTGGGCACTTCGCGCCAGCCAACAATCGACAGGGTCTCGTTTTGCAACTCTTCTTCAACAATGCGGCGGCTTGCATTCGCCAACGCATCATCTTTATTTAAGAAAATCATGCCGACGGCATAATTTTTTGCCAAACGCCAGCCACGCTCTTCCGCAACGATTCGGAAGAAACGGTCAGGCTTTTGCAACAGCAGGCCACAACCATCACCGGTTTTACCATCGGCGAGGATTGCTCCACGGTGTTGCATTCGGGCCAGTGCGTGAATAGCAGTACGCACTACCTTGTGGCTAGGTTCGCCTTCTATGTGGGCGATCAGGCCGAAACCACAGTTATCCTTCTCAAGGGATTTATCGTACAACATATCAGTGAACCTCCCCAGGCTCTACGTGACTCCCTACCAACCGTTTGCGTCCAGACGCAACAAGGGCATGGCGACGGGGTTTGCGCATCTACGCATTCCTCGCGTGTCGCCCTCTTGATGTCTAACGCATCCGATTTCACAAGTGTTGAGGACTTGCTTTTGAGGGAATCTTAATTACTGCATAAATATGATGGGCACAGAACCCATCCAGAAAGCTTCCAGCGGATTTCCAAGTTATCGGGAAAGCGCACACAGGTCAAATGGCATTCTTATTTATACGAATATGTGCTAAATGCCATTTAACGTATTGAAAATAATAATTTTATTATCATTTTTATCGTATTTAAGCGGCAAGATAATCACCAGGTTAATGTGATCTCTCTCACTATCTGAGGGGCTGCAAAATTCCAGACCATACTGGAAATGCTGGTATTGGCAGGATCTTATGCTATCAATGGGGTTCGGCGTGTTGTATGCCACTGTTTTTCGCAGGGTCACAGATTCTTTAAAAATAGAGGGTCGATATAAGGAAAAGTAATCATCTGGTGGGTGCGTAAAATTGCATTAATTTTGCATTTATATGCAATAGGTAAAGCTGCGCCAGAGCGATTGATCCAGGTCATCGCTAAAATGGGCAGAAAATGGCAGGCTACATCCCTTTTACAGGGCGGCCCATCAGATTATGCAGTTACAGAAATTAGTCAATATGTTTGGTGGTGATCTTCAGCGCCGTTATGGTCATAAAGTCCATAAACTCACGCTGCACGGAGGTTTTAGCTGCCCAAACCGTGACGGAACCATTGGCCGTGGCGGTTGTACTTTCTGCAACGTGGCGTCTTTTGCTGATGAAACGCAACAACATCATTCCATCGCCGAACAACTCGAGCGGCAGGCGCAGTTGGTTAACCGAGCTAAGCACTATCTCGCCTATTTCCAGGCATACACCAGTACATGGGCAGAAGTGCAGGTGTTGCGTTCGATGTATCAGCAAGCCGTCAGCCAGGCCAGTATTGTCGGCTTATGTGTCGGCACACGCCCGGATTGCGTGCCAGATAGCGTGCTCGATTTGTTAAGTGAATATCATGACAAAGGCTATGAAGTTTGGTTAGAACTGGGCTTGCAGACGGCACATGACAAAACACTGCATCGTATCAATCGCGGGCATGATTTTGCCTGTTATCAGGAAACCACACGTCGTGCCCGTGCACGCGGTTTGAAAGTGTGCAGCCACCTGATTGTTGGTCTGCCAGGTGAAGGCCAGCAACATTGCCTGCAAACGCTGGAAAAAGTTGTTGAGACCGGTGTAGACGGCATCAAACTCCACCCTCTCCATATTGTTAGCGGCAGTACGATGGCTAAAAGTTGGCAGGCTGGACGCTTGCAGGGCATTGAACTGGAGGAGTACGCGACGACCGCCGGCGAGATGATTCGCCATACGCCACTCGATATTGTCTATCATCGCATTTCTGCAAACGCCCGCCGTCCCACCTTGTTGGCACCGTTATGGTGTGAAAATCGTTGGACCGGAATGGGGGAGATCGATAAGTATCTGACAAGCCATGGTACTCAGGGTTCGGCGCTCGGAACGCCGTGGGACCCGACATTTCTGTTGTAATTCCTGAGCGTGTGATCTTTTTGCGGTATATTTAGCAGATTGAAGGCGAAGGAAACGTTCCATGAAGCAAATCCGGTTACTTGCGCAGTATTACGTTGATTTGATGGTGAAGCTCGGATTAGTGCGCTTCTCTTTGTTGCTGGCTTCCGCATTGGTGGTGCTGGCTATTGTCGTGCAAATGGCCGTGACAATGCTGTTACGCGGTCAGGTTGAAAGTATTGATGTTGTTCGCTCGATCTTTTTTGGTCTGTTAATTACTCCCTGGGCCGTCTATTTCCTTTCTGTGGTGGTTGAACAACTCGAAGAGTCGCGCCAAAGGCTGTCAAAGCTTGTGGAGAAACTCGAAGAGATGCGCGAAAGGGATCTGAAACTCAATGTGCAGCTTAAAGACAATATTGCACAATTGAATCAGGAAATTGCCGTTCGCGTTAAAGCTGAGGATGAGCGTCAGGCCATGCTTGAGCAGCTTAAGGTTGAGATGCAAGAGCGCGAGGAAACGCAAATCCAGCTGGAGCAGCAATCCTCATTTCTCCGCTCTTTCCTTGATGCCTCACCGGATCTCGTTTTTTATCGCAATGAAGATAAAGAGTTTTCAGGCTGTAACCGAGCCATGGAATTGCTGACGGGCAAAAGTGAGAAGCAGTTAATCAGCCTGAAGCCAGCAGATGTGTATTCGCCAGAAGCGGCCCTGAAGGTGATTGAAACCGACGAAAAAGTATTTCGTCATAACGTGTCTCTGACCTATGAACAATGGTTGGATTATCCTGATGGCCGCAAAGCCTGCTTTGAAATTCGTAAAGTGCCGTACTATGACCGCGTTGGTAAACGCCACGGTTTAATGGGATTTGGTCGCGATATTACCGAGCGTAAGCGGTATCAAGATGCGCTTGAGCGCGCCAGCCGGGATAAAACCACCTTCATTTCAACCATCAGCCATGAGTTGCGCACGCCGCTTAATGGTATCGTCGGATTGAGTCGTATCCTGCTGGATACAGAGCTGAATTCTGAACAAACCAACTACCTCAAAACTATCCATGTCTCGGCTATTACACTCGGTAATATTTTCAACGATATCATCGATATGGATAAACTCGAGCGCCGTAAAGTTCAGCTTGATAACCAGCCAATTGATTTCACCAGTTTCCTCGCCGATTTAGAAAATCTCTCGGGTTTACAGGCTCAACAAAAAGGGCTGAAGCTGGAAATGAACCCTACGTTGCCACTGCCGCATAAAGTGGTGACAGATGGAACGCGCTTGCGTCAGATCCTATGGAATCTCATCAGTAATGCCGTGAAGTTCACCCCTAAAGGCGGCGTGGTTGCTGTGCGCGTGTGTTATGAAGAAGAAAACGTACTGCGCTTTGAAGTTCAGGATTCCGGCATTGGTATTCCTCAGGACGAACAAGACAAGATCTTCGCCATGTATTACCAGGTGAAAGACAGTCATGGTGGTAAACCGGCTACTGGGACAGGGATTGGGTTGGCGGTTTCACGTCGTCTGGCGAAGAGTATGGGCGGCGATATAACCGTTAGCAGTACGCCAGGTGAAGGCTCGCTGTTTACCCTGACGATTCAGGCACCTCGCGTTGCGGATGAAGTCGAAGACACTCTTGATGATGACGAAATGCCTCTGCCTGCGTTGCACGTTTTGCTGGTGGAAGATATTGAGCTCAATGTCATTGTTGCGCGCTCGGTACTTGAGAAACTCGGCAATAGCGTAGATGTCGCCATGACGGGTAAAGAAGCGCTGGAAAAATTCACCCCAGGGGAATATGACCTGGTGCTGCTGGACATCCAATTGCCTGATATGACCGGCCTGGATATTTCCCGGCAATTGACCACGCGTTATGCGCGTGAAGATTTACCACCGCTGGTGGCGTTGACTGCTAACGTATTGAAAGATAAAAAAGAGTATCTGGATGCTGGCATGGACGATGTGCTGAGCAAACCCCTCTCTGTTCCGGCGTTAATGGCGATGATCCAAAAATTCTGGGACAACCAACAGTCAGAGTCTAAGAAGGAGTCTCAAGTGCCTCAAGTTAATAGTGAGAAGCAGCAAGCATTGCTCGATATTCCGATGCTTGAGCAGTATATGGACCTCGTCGGGCCAAAACTGATTACCGATGGACTGGCGATGTTTGAAAAAATGATGCCGGGTTACCTGAGTGTACTGGACTCTAATATGACCGCCCGCGACCAAAAAGGGGTTGTGGAAGAAGGGCATAAAATTAAAGGGGCCGCGGGCTCTGTCGGGCTACGTCATTTGCAGCAAGTCGCTCAGCAAATTCAATCGCCGGATTTACCTGCGTGGTCAGAAAATGTGGGTGAGTGGATTGAAGAGCTGAAACAAGAATGGCAACACGATGTTGATGTTCTGAAGGCTTGGGTGGCGAACGCTCCCAAAAAATGACCCCGGATAAACCGGGGTGCGCGAATTCTGCGCCAACACCAGGGAAAAAGTAGGTTGCGCCGTTGAGTTATAAGTCATTATCCAAATGGCGCAGCCGATAATCTCGTGTGCTGCTCAGGCATTAAGATAGCAAATCTTAAATAGTTTGTTACATGATTCAGTAAAATGTGTGAAGCATAGCGATCAAATTGTCATAACTGATGATAAAAATTGCATGATGAAAAGGAATGGCCAAATGAAGAAGATTGGTGTTGTGCTCAGTGGATGCGGGGTCTACGACGGAAGCGAGATTCAGGAAGCTGTCATTACCTTGCTTGCTATCGCTCGCTCAGGTGCTGAAGCGGTATGCTTCGCACCCGATAAAACTCAAGCAGATGTAATCAATCACCTTACTAATAATGAGTCTACTGAGTATCGTAATGTACTGGCCGAAGCGGCACGAATCACTCGCGGTGCGGTAATGCCATTGGCTCAGGCTGATGCTAACGAACTCGATGCATTGATAGTCCCCGGTGGTTTCGGAGCGGCTAAAAACTTGTGCAATTTTGCCAGTAAAGGCAGCGAGTGCCAGATTGATGGCGATTTGCGTCGCCTGGCCCGGGATTGCCATGCCCAGGGTAAACCACTCGGTTTCATCTGTATTGCCCCTGTAATGTTGCCAAAGATTCTTGATGTACCGGTGCGTTTGACCATTGGTACTGATATCGATACTGCCGAGATAGTCGAAGAGATGGGAGCCGAACATGTTCCATGTCCGGTCGACGATATTGTGGTCGATGAAGAACATAAAGTGGTGACGACACCTGCGTACATGTTAGCGACACGCATTGACGAGGCTGCTTTGGGCATAGAAAAGCTGGTGGCTCGTGTTGTGGATATGACTGAATGAAGAAAGGGCGTATCGCGCTCTTGAGTTACTTCAAGCGCTGGGTGCTACGTTGCTTGCTGGCGCTGGTCGGAATTTGGCTGGCGGGAATAATTCTGTTTAGCTTTATGCCAGTGCCGTTTTCAGCGGTGATGGTCGAGCGTCAGTTCAGTGCCTGGTTCAGCGGTGACTTCAGTTATGTTGCGCATTCGGATTGGGTGAGCATGGATGAGATCTCGCCGTGGATGGGGCTTGCGGTTATCGCTGCGGAAGATCAGAAATTCCCTGACCACTGGGGTTTTGATATTGCCGCTATAGAGAAAGCCGTTGCTCATAACGAACGTAATGAAAATCGTGTTCGCGGTGCGTCAACGCTTTCACAGCAAACCGCAAAAAACCTGTTTCTTTGGGACGGACGTAGCTATGTGCGCAAAGGTCTTGAGGCAGGATTAACTCTCGGTATGGAAGTGGTCTGGACGAAACGTCGCATCCTGACGGTTTATCTGAATATTGCTGAATTTGGTGACGGGATTTTTGGTGTTGAAGAAGCTTCGCAGCGTTATTTCCATAAACCAGCAAGCCGCCTGACTGCATCTGAGGCTGCCTTACTAGCGGCAGTATTACCGAATCCCATTCGTTTTAAAGCAAATGCGCCTTCCGGGTATGTACGCCAACGTCAGCAATGGATTTTGCGCCAGATGCGCCAACTGGGTGGCGAGTCATTCCTGGCGCAGAATGAATTGAAGTGAATTAGTCTTCGTCAAAACCGGCATTAAACAAAGCGATAACCGCGTTCAATGCTTGTTCTTCTTCTGGGCCGGTGACTTCAATTTCAATGTGGCCACCTTTGGCAGAATCCAGCATCAGTAGTGCAATGACGCTATTGGCTTCTGCCTCAGTACCGGCTTCGTTACGCAACATCACCTCAGCATCAAAGCTTTGTACCAATTCGAACAGCTTCATTGCTGGGCGTGCATGCATGCCCAGTTTGTTGGTTATTTCAACGGTCTGTTTTACGGTCATGTTTTGCGTTTTTCCAGCGTACGGTGGCGGGACTGCACATTCTTGCCACGCGAGCGAAAATAATCTGCCAACTGTTCAGCAATATAAACTGAACGGTGTTTACCGCCGGTACATCCAATCGCCACCGTCAGATAGCTACGATTGTTGGTTTCCAGCATGGGTAACCATAGCTCAAGATAGCTACGTGTTTGGTAGATAAAATTGTGCACTTCGGTATGACGGTCGAGGAACGCAGCCACTGGTCTATCCAAACCCGTCATCGGACGCAGTTTCGGGTCCCAGTGTGGGTTTGGCAGGAAGCGTACGTCAAACACATAATCCGCATCAATCGGAATACCGTGTTTAAAGCCAAAAGATTCGAAGACCATGGTCAGTTCGCGTTCACGCTTACCAAGCAGACGGGTACGCAACATTTCCGCGAGCTCATGCACTGACATCTCAGAAGTATCAATGATCAGGTCGGCTCTTGATTTCAATGGCTCCAGCAAATCACTTTCTTCATCTATCGCACTTTCCAGCGATAGATTTTTACTTGAAAGCGGATGCAGACGGCGAGTGTCACTATAACGACGAATCAGCGTGTTGCGATCGGCATCAAGGAACAACAATTGCGGCGAGAATGTATCAGGCAGATTAGTCATTGCCTGTTCAAAAATTTCTGGGTTTTCCGGCATGTTACGCACATCAATGCTGACTGCCGCAGAAATTTGGCGCTCTGCGAGAGTTTTGGCAAGATCAGGCAACAGTACCACTGGCAGGTTATCTACACAGTAGAATCCCATATCTTCTAATGCACGCAAGGCTACAGACTTCCCTGAACCAGAGCGGCCGCTGACAATCATCAGCACCATGTCATCACTCCCCCAACTTCTCTTGCTGTGGCTTTCGCATGACCGCAGCCAGATTATTCACTTTCACTACCTTGTTCTGTTTCGGTAATGATCTGATAAAGCTCTTCATCGCTCTGTGCGGATCGCAGGCGTCGGCAAATCGTTTTGTCAGCCAGACGTTTCGCTACCAAAGACAAAGTATGCAAATGCGTTTTTGTTTGATCCGCAGGAACAAGCAGCGCAAACATCAGGTCAACCGGCTGATTATCGATAGCATCAAAGGCGATAGGGGTTTCCAGTTTAATAAAGACCCCGACAGCACGAGTGGTATCTTCTTCCAGTTTTCCATGGGGAATGGCGATACCATTACCGATACCGGTACTACCCATGCGTTCGCGCGTCAACACTGCCTCAAACACCACTTGTGGTGGCAGGCCGAGCTGTTTAGCTGCCAGTTCACTGATGATTTCCAGCGCACGTTTTTTACTCTGGCAATGTACATTGGTACGGGTACATTCCTTGTTCAGGACATTACTAAGTTGTAGAGCAGAATCGTTGTTCATCATAAGTTCACCTAAGCACCCTGTTATGCTAACGGCCCGTTACGCCATGCAACGAGCCGTCTATATCCATCATCCTTCAAGCTGCAGCCAACACCCCTGCAACTCGAATGCTAATGGATATATGCTTGTACAGTTGCCCGGATTATCAGTGTTGTTTTAGTTTATCTTTATGTTTGGTTAACTGGCGTGCCAGTTTATCAATCAAACCATCAATCGCCGCATACATATCCTGGCCTTCCGCGCTGGCATGAATTTCACCACCATTTACATGTAGCGTCGCATCGGCAATATGCGTGACTTTTTCCACTTTTAACACAATATAGACTTGGTTAATTCTTTCGAAGTACTGCTCCAGTTTGGCAAACTTCGTACTCACAAAATCGCGTAGTGCGTCAGTGATTTCGACGTTATGTCCTGTAATGTTGAGCTGCATAGTGTCTTCCTTATCGGTTAAGTCAAACCAATTGCTTACGCTGATTTGACGGAGGTATGGATAAAGACTCTCGGTACTTCGCAACGGTGCGGCGTGCCACCATGATCCCCTGATCGGATAGCATAGTCGTTAACTTGCTATCACTCAGTGGTTTCGCAGGGTTTTCCGCAGCAATTAATTTCTTCACCAATGCACGAATTGCCGTCGAGGAGGCTTCACCCCCACCTTCGGTATTTACGTGGCTTGAGAAGAAATACTTCAATTCAAATATACCGCGTGGGCTATGCAGGTATTTCTGCGTGGTCACACGGGAAATGGTCGACTCATGCATTTCGACCACCTGGGCGATATCAGCGAGAACCATCGGTTTCATGTGTTCTTCGCCAAGTTCAAAAAAGCCCTGCTGTTGCTCTACAATGCAGCGGCTGACGCGCAGCAGCGTGTCGTTCCGGCTTTCCAGACTTTTAATCAGCCATTTTGCTTCTTGTAAGTTACTGCGAATAAACTGCGAGTCGCTGTCATTGCGGGCGTTGGTGCCCATCGCAGCATACTGCTGATTTATTTTCAAACGTGGAATGCTGTCAGCGTTCAGTTCTACCGTCCAGCGACCCTGTATTTTTTTCACCAGCACATCCGGAATGACATATTCCGGTTCGCTGGTCTGAATAGATTGTCCTGGGCGCGGGTCAAGAGATTGAATCAGGCACATTGCCTCTTTCAATACGTCCTCTTTCAGACGCGTGACGCGCATCAGGCTGCGGAAGTCATGGTTGGCGAGCAGATCAAGGTGATCGCTGACAATCAAGCGGGCTTCCGTTAGCCACGGTGTTTCGCGGGCAAATTGCGAAAGCTGTATAAGCAGGCAATCGCGCAGATCGCGTGCGGCGACACCAACAGGATCGAAACGTTGTACGCGTTTGAGAACCGCTTCCACTTCGTCGAGGGTGATTTCGTCATCACCCATGCTTTCCAGAATTTCTTCCAGAGAGACCGTGAGGTAACCCATTTCGTCAACGGCATCGACAATAGACGTAGCTATCGCTGTGTCGGTATCTGAAAACGGGGTGAGATCGACCTGCCACATCAAATAATCTTGCAGCGTTTGTGTCGTTTCACCCTGATAAACCGGCAGTTCATCGTCAATGTAATCTGTTCCGGTTCCTGATGGCGTGCCCGCGGTGTAGATTTCATCCCAGCTGGCATCCAGTGGTAACTCGTCGGGCATCTCTTTTTGTTCAAGTGCCTCACGAGTGTCTAACGCTTCATCTTCACGAACTTCCTGAGTATCAATTTCTTCATGCAGATCGGTTTGCTCAAGCAGTGGGTTACTTTCCAGTGCTTGCTGAAGTTCTTGCTGTAGCTCTAACGTCGACAGTTGCAACAGACGAATTGCCTGCTGTAACTGGGGGGTCATAGCAAGTTGTTGGCTAAGCCTTAATTGCAAACCTTGCTTCATATTCAGAGCGAACTTCCTCAGGTGTATACCCTTCATACTTCAAGTTGCTGATGCGTTGGCTGCGTTCACTCACCCGAATCACTTACTGTAGTAAGCTCATCGTGATTCGTTCTCTTGCCGCCTTCCCCCAACTTGAATTATTTTGGGTATAGTCGTTAATTATTCCTACCCTATCAGAGTCTGAACTCTTCGCCCAGATACACGCGCTTAACGTGCTCGTCTTCCAGGATTTCAGCTGGAGTGCCATGGGCGATTAAATGGCCCTGGCTTACGATGTAGGCGCGTTCGCAAACAGCCAACGTTTCACGTACGTTATGGTCAGTAATCAGCACTCCGAGCCCGCTGTCGCGCAGGTGCTCAATGATTCGCTTGATGTCGATGACAGAAATCGGGTCAACACCAGCAAAAGGTTCATCCAGAAGAATAAATTTTGGATTAGCCGCAAGTGCGCGGGCAATTTCGACACGACGGCGCTCACCACCAGACAATGACTGCCCGAGGTTATTGCGCAAATGTTCGATGTGGAACTCTTCCATCAGCTCATTGGCGCGGTCTTCACGCTGCTCAACAGACAAGTCGTCACGGATTTGCAGCACTGCCATCAAGTTATCGAACACACTTAAACGGCGGAAAATCGATGCTTCTTGCGGTAAGTAGCCGATTCCTCGACGAGCACGAGCATGTAATGGCAGCAGACTAATATCTTCATCATCAATAATGATGTTGCCTGCATCACGCGGCACAATGCCAACCACCATGTAAAAGGTTGTGGTTTTCCCTGCACCGTTTGGGCCAAGTAATCCCACAATTTCACCAGACTTAACAGTCAGGCTGACATCTTCTACGACGCGGCGGCCTTTGTAGGCTTTGGCGAGATTTTTTGCAATTAAAGTAGCCATAATGAATTAGTTACTCTTTTTCTGCGCAGGGGCTGGTGCCGGAGCCTGGCCGTCTTTTTTCTGCAACTGAGATGGGACCAGAACGGTCGTGACACGTTTACCTTTTTCGCTAAAGGCCTGCATCTTCTGTTCTTTTACCAGGTAAGTAATCTTGTCGCCTTTGATATTGCTATCCAATTGTTCCAGATATGCATTTCCGGTCAGCACGACGAAATCATTTTGTAGCTCATAGTGCATGGTAGACGCGTGGCCTTTAACTGGCTTACCGCTATCCTGCATCTGATAGAAAGTAGCAGGATTACCATAGCCATCAATGACTTCCTTGCCTTCTTCACCGCCAGGACGAGTCACAACGACTTTATCGGCGTTAATTTTGATACTGCCTTGCGTCACGATCACATTGCCAGTAAAGGTGACGACGTTACCTTGCATATCCAGCGACTGTTGGTCAGATTCAATGTGAATCGGCTGGTCGGTATCACCGGTCAGCGCAAATGCCGAAAAACTGGCGGCTAAAAGCGTACTGGTTAGTACTAAATTACGGCTGAGTTTGTTTATTTTGGATTTCATAGGATGTTCTAACCTTTTCAATCAGCTCGGCATTTTTGCTGCGTAAGTTTCCACGCATTTTGAGGCCGGTGGAGTTAAAGCTGGTTCCATACAAGGTTACCTGGTCATCAGAGGCAACATCCTGAGTGACTAAATTAACCTGCGCATTGTCCGTGGTAATTTTGCGTAGCTGAGAGTCTGGTGTAAGAGCGGTCAGCACCACATTCCCATACAAATACAGCATCCGATCGTTAGTAAGTTTGGCGCGATCTGCTCGTAATGACCAGGTTGCAACTTTGTTTTCGTCGTACTGCGTCATCACTGGGTTGGTGAACCACGAAATGGCGGTATCGGAAAAATATTCAACGTGTTCCGCAACCAACCGATAATTCAGAGCCCCTTCCGGACTGTAGGCGAGGGTCGTGGAATGTTCACTTTGATAGGTTGGCTCGTTGCTGCTTACCGTCGGTTGAACAACGGTATCTTTATCGGCCAGATTTACGCCAATCAATATCAATACCAGCAATGAAAGCAGGATGATAACCCAACGTCTGGTATTACTCATATAGATAGCCCTTTGGCCTCATCAAGCTTTCCTTGTGCCAGTAACAGGAGATCACACACTTCGCGAACCGCCCCACGCCCGCCAGCAATGCGTGTCACATAGTCGGCACGAGGTATAAGCAAAGGATGAGCATCGGAAACCGCAACGCTCAAACCCACTTTAGCCATAACTGGCCAGTCGATTAAGTCATCACCAACATAAGCGACGTGCTCCGCTGGGATAGCGAGTTTCTCTAATAGATCATCAAAAGCCACAAGCTTGTCAGATTGCCCTTGATAGAGATGGGTAATACCCAGCGTTTCACATCGGTCTTCAAGAAGCTTTGCTTTGCGGCCAGTAATAATCGCAACTTCGATATCAGAAGTCAGCGCGCAGCGAATCCCGTAGCCGTCACGCACGTTGAATGCTTTCAGTTCTTCGCCGCTATTACCCATGTAAATCAGGCCATCAGACATCACACCATCAACATCTAAAATAAGCAGGCGCACGTTTGCGGCCCGCTCCATCACGCGCGTGCTTACCGGGCCATAACAGGTGGCAAGTGACGCTTCATGGTTACTCATTAAGGCTAATCCTTTGTTAAACCACGCCAGCGCGTAGCATGTCATGCATATGTACCACACCGAGTAATTGGTCGCCATCTGCAACCAATACTGAGGTAATGTGGCGAGACTGCATCAGATTGAGAGCATCTACCGCCAGTAGTGACGGACGAACTCGAATTCCGCCTGGAGTCATGACATCTGCGATATTCACGGAGTGGAGGTCCACGCCCATATCAAAGACACGGCGTAAATCGCCATCCGTGAAGATCCCTTCGATTTTCATCAAAGAGTCACAAATCACGGTCATCCCCATATTTTTACGCGTAATTTCCAGTAATGCATCGCGCAATGACGCATCTTTACTGACATGAGGGATCTCATTACCGCTGTGCATGATATCGCTAACGCGTAGTAACAGTTTACGACCCAATGCGCCGCCTGGGTGAGAAAGTGCAAAATCTTCTGCGGTAAAGCCTCGAGCTTTAAGCAACGCAACGGCAAGAGCATCACCCATCACCAGAGTTGCTGTGGTGCTTGAGGTTGGGGCCAGGCCAAGTGGGCAGGCCTCTTGCGGTACTTTGACACACAAATGGACATCAGCCGCTTTGCCCATGGAGCTTTCCGGGCGGCTGGTGATGCAGATGAGTGGAACCTGTAAGCGCTTGAGAACCGGAATCAGTGCCAAAATTTCGTTTGACTCACCGGAGTTTGAAATCGCGATAACAATATCTTGTGCGCTTACCATCCCGAGATCGCCGTGGCTTGCTTCACCTGGATGGACGAAGAATGACGGTGTGCCGGTGCTGGCAAAGGTCGCTGCCATCTTCTTACCGATGTGGCCGGACTTGCCCATGCCCATAACGACGACTTTACCTTTGCAATAAAACATTTTTTCACAGGCCGCAGAGAAGTCTGTGTTGATGTATTGCTCAAGTTGATCCAGGCCTTCACGTTCGATCTTCAGGACTTCTTTGCCTGCTTGTTGAAAGTCAAAACCCGGTTGTAAATCTATCTGTGACATAATTTCCGTTCCGTTTTACCCAACGACCGGTGATGCAACAAACCACAGCACCACAATCCATACGAAGAAGCTACATGTTAACAGAGCACCGACCGTCTTGCCGATAGAGCGAGACTTACGCCAGCAAAGTACGGCGAAAATGGCACTGACTACCAACATCACCCAATAGTCTCGTGCAAAAGCAAGAGGGTTGATTTCGCCCGGTGCGATTAACGCAGGAATACCCAGTACCAGAACAATATTGAAAATGTTCGAGCCAATGATATTGCCAATCGCAATATCATCTTCGCCTTTACGCGCACCCGCTATGGTTGTTGCAAGCTCAGGCAGGCTAGTGCCAACCGAAATAATCGTCAGGCCAATCACTAACTCACTTACACCAAAGTAATGTGCCAACACGCTGGCGTTATCGATAACCATGCGCGTGGCCATTGGCATAATAATGAGGGCAACGGCGAGCCACAAAAATGCGACGGGGCGGCTCCCTTCACGAGGAAGCTCTGACAACTGCTCACGCGTCAGTTTGTCGGCACCTTCATTTCCGGCAAGGCGCGCTATTTTAATCGTAAACAGCAGATACGCCACCGCTACAGTAATTAAAATAACACCATCAACAACGCTTAACTGGTTGTCAAAAAGTAGCCAGCCAATAATGGCGCTGACGACTAACATTAGGGGTAATTCGCGCCGAAGAATATCGGAATTCACGGTAAATGGATGCAAAAGGGCGGCTAAGCCAAGAATGAGCAAAATATTGGTGATATTTGAGCCTAAGGCCGTTCCTACCGCTAAATCTAACTGGCCATGAAAGGCCGCAGAACTGGCAACGATGAGTTCAGGTAACGAAGTGCCGATACTGACGACCGTCAAGCCGATCAGCAGCGGGGGAACCCCAAAACTGCGGCAAAGTATTGATGCGGCAAACACCAGTCGGTCGGCACCATAGACGACCAAAAGCAAACCAATAATTAACAGAGCTGTAGCTAACAGCATGCAAAATCCTTAATTCAGGTATAATCGCCGGTCTTGTGCTGTGAAAGTACCGGCAGAGCATACAGATCTGTAGGGCCGGGCAAGATTCTTAATTCTGACTTTATGTGGCAGAAAAGTAAAACAAATGCCAGTTTTCGCTAATATGGACAGGTAATATTCTGTAAGGATATTAGGTTGGAACTGAGTTTCCAATTAATGCTTCGTCCGTGAACTTGATAAAAGGAAATACGATGAGCCAGACGCAGACGAATCTGGTCGAAATTCGCGGAGTGACTTTTACTCGCGGTAGTCGGCGCATCTTTGACAATATTTCTCTGAACGTGCCACGGGGTAAAATTACCGCCATAATGGGGCCGTCAGGTATTGGCAAAACAACTTTATTGCGGTTGATAGGCGGTCAAATTCAACCTGACAGCGGTGAAATCCTGTTTGACGGTGAAAACGTACCGGCCATGTCGCGCTCGCGTTTATACACTGTTCGTAAACGCATGAGTATGCTGTTCCAGTCTGGTGCGCTGTTTACTGACCTGAATGTCTTTGAAAATGTGGCCTATCCACTGCGTGAACATCGCCGCTTGCCGGAAGAGTTGCTGCGCAGCACCGTGATGATGAAGCTTGAGGCGGTGGGATTACGCGGTGCCGCTAAACTGATGCCGAACGAACTCTCTGGCGGCATGGCTCGACGTGCAGCCCTCGCTCGCGCCATCGCGCTCGAACCCGATTTGATCATGTTTGATGAGCCATTTGTTGGCCAGGATCCTATTACTATGGGGGTGTTGGTCAAACTGATTTCAGAATTGAACAGCGCTCTGGGTGTGACTTGTATTGTGGTTTCTCACGACGTACCTGAAGTGCTGAGTATTGCCGATTACGCCTATATTGCAGCGGATCAGCACATTGTGGCTGAAGGAACCCCTGCGGCTCTGCGTGAAAATTGCGACCCGCGGGTGCGCCAGTTCCTCGATGGTATTGCCGATGGGCCAGTACCGTTCCGCTATCCGGCGATGGATTATCGGAATGACTTATTATCAGAAACAGGGAGTTAAGTTGCTCATGTTCTTTAATGCACTGGCATCATTCGGACGGCGGGGATTGAAAACCTGCGCGTCATTTGGCCGGGCTGGGATAATGCTTTTCAATGCGGTGGTGGGGAAGCCTGAATTCCGCAAACACACACCGTTGCTTATTCGCCAACTGTATAACGTCGGCGTTCTTTCGCTGATTATCATTATTGTTTCTGGCTTGTTTATCGGCATGGTGCTTGGTCTGCAAGGCTACTTAGTTTTGACGACCTACAGTGCGGAATCAAGCCTCGGCATGTTGGTCGCCTTGTCTTTACTGCGAGAGCTTGGTCCTGTCGTCGCAGCACTTCTGTTCGCCGGGCGCGCTGGCTCAGCGCTGACCGCAGAAATCGGCCTGATGAAGGCAACAGAACAACTCTCCAGTATGGAAATGATGGCAGTTGATCCTTTACGTCGAGTCGTTTCACCTCGTTTTTGGGCGGGTGTCATTTCATTGCCATTGCTGACACTTATTTTTGTCGCAGTGGGTATTTGGGGTGGCGCGCTGGTGGGGGTGAACTGGAAGGGCATCGACTCAGGGTTCTTCTGGTCTGCAATGCAAAATGCCGTCAATTGGCGTACTGATTTGGTTAACTGTGTCATCAAAAGTGTCGTGTTTGCGATAACAGTAACCTGGATTGCGTTATTCAACGGCTACGATGCTATTCCAACGTCCGCAGGGATTAGCCGGGCAACAACACGAACCGTTGTGCACGCTTCATTGGCCGTTTTAGGTCTGGATTTTGTGCTCACAGCACTGATGTTTGGGAATTAAGTTCATGCAAACTAAGAAATTTGAAACTGGGGTTGGAGCATTTTTAATTATTGCGCTGGCAGCCATCGTATTCTTGTGTCTGAAAGTGGCGAACGTTACCTCGCTGCGCAACGAGCCAACTTACCGGATTTATGCGACCTTTGATAACATTGGCAGCCTGAAAACGGGTTCTCCGTTGCGCCTTGGCGGTGTGGTGATCGGGCGAGTTGACGATATTACTCTGGATCCTAAAACGTACTTACCTCGTGTTACCCTCGATATTGAACAACGCTATGACCATATTCCTGACACCAGTTCACTGGCTATCCGCACTTCGGGTTTGCTGGGTGAGCAGTATCTGGCATTAAACCTCGGTTTTGATGACCCAGAACTCGGCTCATCTATCCTGAAAGAAGGCGGGACGATTCAGGATACGAAATCAGCTCTGGTGCTGGAGGACCTGATTGGCCAATTCCTGTATAAGAGCGGAAATGGTGATAATCAGAATTCAGGGGATACCCCATCGCAGGATTCAGAGAATAATAGTGCAGCGCCACAGCCTGGCACCACGCACTAATCTAAGAGGAAAAGTGTTATGTTTAAACGACTTATTATGATTGCTATGCTGGTCATCGCGCCGCTGGCAAATGCTGCGGATCAAAGTAACCCTTACAAATTGATGGGCGAAGCGGCGCAAAAAACTTTTGACCGTCTTAAAAATGAGCAACCTAAAATTCGCCAAAATCCTGACTATCTGCGCGAAGTCGTCGGCCAGGAACTGTTACCTTATGTGCAGGTTAAATACGCAGGGGCTCTGGTTCTGGGACGTTATTATAAAGATGCGACACCTGCACAACGTGATGCCTATTTCAAAGCATTCGAAGAATACCTGAAACAAGCTTACGGCCAGGCTCTTGCCATGTATAACGGGCAGTCCTACCAAATTGCCCCTGAGCAGCCGCTGGGTGATGCCACTATCGTTGCAATTCGTGTAACCATCATCGATCCAAACGGTCGTCCGCCGGTACGTCTTGATTTCCAGTGGCGTAAAAACACCCAGACCGGTCATTGGCAAGCGTACGACATGATTGCGGAAGGTGTCAGTATGATCACCACCAAGCAAAATGAGTGGAGCGATATCCTGCGTACCAAAGGTATCGATGGTTTGACGGCGCAACTGCAAACTATCTCCCGCATGCCAATTACACTGGAAGCGAAAAAGTAATGGCGGGTGGGCTTAACTGGCAGCGTGAAGCCGCAACCTTGCACCTGACGGGTGAGCTGGACAGCGATACCGTAGGGCCTTTATGGCGCCAACGTCAGCAAATCATGGCAGGTATCAAGACTCTTAACCTTTCTGGCTTATCTCGTGTAGATACCTCAGGCTTAGCGTTGTTGATTCATCTTGTGGCTTTCTCCAGACGTCAAAACGTTGAGGTGGAGCTCCAGGGAGCCAGTGATAACTTACAGACACTGACTAAACTTTATAACCTACCCGAAGACATCCTCCCTGCATTTGCAGGCTAGTGTTTTCATAGCGTTACTATCGTTGCCCCTGATCTATTAAGATCAGGGGCTTTTTGCTTATTTAAGCTCGCGCCACTTTCCTCTAAGATGTGTGGCTTGTTTCATTAACCGACGAATTATATCCCATGGAAAATCATGAAATTCAGACAGTGCTGATGAACGCACTGCCCCTCCAGGAAGTCCACGTCTCAGGCGATGGCAGCCATTTTCAGGTGATTGCGGTGGGTGAGTTATTCGCCGAGTTAAGTCGCGTGAAGAAGCAACAGACAGTTTATGCGCCATTGATGGAGCTGATTGCTGATAACCGCATTCATGCGGTTTCCATCAAGACCTATACTCCGCAAGAGTGGGATCGCGATCGTAAACTTAATGGTTTTTGAGCAATTCGCCACGGCGGGTTGTAACGACTTGAATTTAAAAGAGAGCAGCTGTAATGGATAAATTTCGTGTTCAGGGGCCAACCCGACTGAGTGGTGAAGTAACGATCTCCGGGGCAAAGAATGCTGCCCTGCCGATCCTCTTCGCTGCTCTGTTGGCCGAAGAGCCAGTTGAGATTCAAAACGTTCCAAAACTGAAAGACATTGATACCACCATGAAGCTGCTAAGCCAGTTGGGTACCAAGGTCGAACGTAATGGTTCCGTGTGGATCGATGCCAGCGACGTTAATATTTTCTGTGCACCGTATGAGCTGGTGAAAACCATGCGTGCTTCTATCTGGGCGCTGGGACCGCTGGTTGCGCGTTTTGGTCAGGGTCAGGTTTCTTTGCCGGGTGGTTGTGCAATTGGTGCTCGTCCAGTGGACCTGCATATTACAGGTCTTGAGCAATTGGGCGCTGAAATCAAACTGGAAGAAGGCTACGTTAAAGCTTCTGTTCAGGGGCGCCTGAAAGGCGCGCACATCGTGATGGACAAAGTGAGCGTAGGCGCCACTGTCACCATCATGAGTGCTGCAACTCTTGCTGAAGGCACTACTGTCATTGAAAACGCAGCCCGTGAGCCGGAAATCGTTGATACAGCGAACTTCCTGAATACGTTGGGTGCAAAAATCACAGGCGCAGGCAGCGATCGCATTGCCATTGAAGGCGTTAAGCGTCTGGGTGGCGGCGTTTACCGTGTAGTGCCTGACCGCATTGAAACCGGTACTTTCCTGGTTGCTGCGGCGATTTCTGGCGGCAAAATTATGTGCCGTAATGCTAAACCAGACACGCTTGATGCTGTGCTGGCGAAGCTGCGCGAAGCGGGTGGTGATATCGAAGTGGGCGAGGATTGGGTTAGCCTGGATATGCACGGCAAGCGTCCTAAAGGTGTCACCGTGCGCACTGCTCCGCACCCAGGTTTCCCGACTGATATGCAAGCACAGTTCACTTTGTTGAACCTGGTTGCAGAAGGCACAGGTGTTATCACCGAAACCATTTTTGAAAACCGCTTCATGCACGTCCCTGAACTGATTCGTATGGGTGCACATGCAGAGATTGAAAGTAACACAGTGATTTGCCACGGCGTTGAGAAACTGTCTGGTGCACAAGTGATGGCAACCGACCTGCGTGCTTCAGCAAGCCTGGTGCTGGCTGGCTGTATCGCTGAAGGAACTACCGTAGTAGATCGTATTTACCATATTGATCGTGGCTACGAGCGCATTGAAGATAAACTTCAAGCGCTGGGTGCGCAGATTGAGCGTGTGAAAGGTAGTGGCGGCGAATAATTTTCGTTATTAAAAGAGAAAACCGGGCATGCCCGGTTTTTTTATCGCTTACGCATCAATTTCGCGCGATTAATTAACTGATTATTTTGTGGATCATAATAGCGTGAGGGCCAAATCATCCACGGCGAAATATCCAGTGCCTGTGCGATAATCAATTCTCCCTTTGGCCACGGACGCGTCAACGCGTTAGCGAGGGTCGATGAGCTTAGCCCCGCTTTTCGTGATTCAGCCGCCAGCGATGTTCCCCGTTTATGTAACCCTGCGATGATGTCTGCTGGGTGCCAGTCAGAATTTTTACTTTCCATGTCTCTCCCTGTAACCGCTGAATTTACCGGTTTAACCAAAGGAAGTTATAGCATAGTGATAATTCAAAAGATTCCAATAATTGCGTGAAAAATCAAATCTGTGTATTTCCACACAAAGTGAATGAAAATCAATGAAAACAGTGTGGTGGGGATAAGAGTGAAGATGGGATGGAATAATTTATTGGAAACTTAGCGCGCCTTTTAACGGCGCGCTAAAAAGTTTAGCGGTCGCGCTGAACGGCCATATGAGCCAAAGCAATCAGCGCGTGTTTATGCTCGCTTTCTGGCAGGATATTCAGGGCAGCAATCGCTTTGTCAGCTTCCTGCTCTGCTCGTAATTGAGTCCATTCCAGCGAGCCACAGGCCGCCATCGCGTCCAGTACCGGTTGCAGCAAATGACGCCCGTTACCATGTTCAATGGCTTCACGAATCATCTTTTCTTGCTCTGCTGTGCCGTTACGCATTGCGTGCAGGAGCGGGAGAGTAGGCTTGCCTTCGTTAAGGTCATCACCGACATTCTTGCCCAGAGTTTGCCCGTCAGCGCTGTAATCCAGCAGGTCATCAATGAGCTGGAATGCGGTACCCAGATAGCGACCATAATCCTGAAGCGCTTTCTCTTGCTCTGCAGTGGCATCAGCTAAAATACCCGAGCATTGAGCGGCAGCTTCAAACAAACGTGCTGTTTTGCTGTAGATCACCCGCATATAGCTTTCTTCGGTGATATCCGGGTCATTGCAGTTCATCAATTGCAGAACTTCGCCTTCCGCAATGACGTTCACCGCTTCTGACATGACCTCAAGCACCTTGAGTGAACCGAGCTGAGTCATCATCTGGAAGGCACGGGTGTAAATAAAATCGCCGACCAGAACACTGGCAGCATTGCCAAACGCTGCGTTGGCCGTGGCCTTACCTCGGCGCATATCCGATTCATCTACCACGTCATCGTGTAATAACGTCGCCGTGTGAATAAACTCGATGAGTGCTGCAATATTGACATGCGCATTGCCCTGATAACCGAGCGCACGAGCAGCAAGTACAGCAATCATTGGGCGGATACGCTTACCACCGCCACTGACGATGTAATACCCTAACTGATTGATCAATTGGACATCTGAATTCAACTGTTCAAGGATGACCGCATTGACACCCGCCATATCTTGCGCGGTTAACTCATTAATTTTTTCTAAATTCATCGCAAAATTCTGGCATAAAGTCCTGTTTACCACATGTCTATACGAAATCACGTGAGGGTAGAGGAGTAATAATGTAGTACAGATTGTACTGAAAAAACGAGGCAGATAAACGGCTGGTGTGATGTTGCGTTTTTTTTCTACTCTGTTTCATGACAGGGCTTGTCAAAGGCTCTCGTTTTGCGTAATATTCGCGCCCTATTGTGAATATTTATAGCGCCACCTGAAACATACGTAGGGTGCGTGCGGAAAGCGGAGTTTTATATGTACGCGGTTTTCCAAAGTGGTGGTAAACAACACCGAGTCAGCGAAGGTCAAACCATTCGCCTGGAAAAGCTGGACATCGCAACTGGCGAAGCAGTTGAGTTCGCAGAAGTTCTGATGATCGCTAATGGTGAAGAAATCAAAATCGGCGTTCCTTTCGTCGATGGCGGCGTAATCAAAGCTGAAGTTGTTGCTCATGGTCGTGGCGAGAAAATTAAGATTGTTAAGTTTCGTCGTCGTAAACACTACCGTAAGCAGCAGGGTCATCGTCAGTGGTTCACTGATGTGAAAATCACCGGCATCAGCGCTTAATACAGGGGAGCATATTAAATGGCACATAAAAAGGCTGGCGGCTCTACTCGTAACGGTCGCGATTCCGAAGCTAAACGTCTGGGCGTAAAACGTTTCGGCGGTGAAGCAGTTCTGGCAGGCAGCATTATCGTTCGTCAACGTGGTACTAAATTCCACGCTGGTACAAACGTAGGTTGCGGCAAAGATCATACTCTGTTCGCTTTGACTGACGGTAAAGTTAAGTTCGAAGTTAAAGGTCCGAAAAACCGTAAGTTCATCAGCATCGTTGCTGAATAAGTTTTTCGCGTCCCGGTAACGGATAGAAGCCCCGCAACACGTTGCGGGGCTTTTTACATTCTGCGACCGGTAAATCATGCAGTCGCAGGGATCACGCAATGAAACAGCAGGCAGGCATTGGCATTCTGTTGGCGCTTACTACAGCAATTTGCTGGGGAGCACTGCCAATAGCAATGAAACAAGTGCTGACGGTAATGGAACCGCCTACGGTGGTCTTTTATCGATTTCTGATGGCAAGCCTGGGGCTCGGTAGCATTCTCGCGATACGCGGAAAATTGCCACCTTTACGCCTGTTTCGAAAACCACGCTGGTTGGCTTTGCTCGCCATTGCTACAGGTGGGTTGTTCGGAAACTTTTTGCTGTTTAGTTCTTCGTTGCAATACCTGAGTCCAACGGCTTCTCAGGTGATTGGCCAGCTTTCCCCGGTGGGAATGATGGTGGCAAGTGTGGTTGTGCTCAAAGAGAAGATGCGCGGCACGCAAGTCATCGGCGCCATAATGTTACTTTGCGGGTTGGTGATGTTCTTTAACACCAGCCTGATAGAAATTTTTACCCGCCTGACGGATTACACTCTTGGGGTGATATTCGGTGTTCTGGCGGCGACAGTGTGGGTCACCTATGGTGTGGCGCAGAAGGTATTATTACGCCGCCTGGCCTCGCAACAGATCCTCTTTTTGCTGTACACTTTATGTACTCTTGCGCTTTTGCCGCTGGCTCAGTTGGATAAAGTTTTCCAACTCAGTCATTGGCAACTGGCATGTTTAGTTTTCTGCGGCCTGAATACACTGGTTGGGTATGGGGCATTGGCAGAAGCAATGGCACGGTGGCAGGCGGCACAGGTTAGCGCCATTATCACGCTGACCCCGCTGTTTACTTTGCTATTTTCAGATTTATTAGCGTTAGCCTGGCCCGATTTCTTCGCCATGCCGTTACTTAACCTCGTAGGTTATACCGGCGCGTTCGTCGTGGTTGCAGGTGCAATGTATTCAGCCATTGGTCACCGTCTTTGGGGACGTTGGCGCAAAACCGAAGCTGTCCTTCCAGTACAACGTTCGGGCGAATGATTTACGGAGAAGTGAAATGAAGTTTGTTGATGAAGCAACGATCCTGGTCGTAGCAGGTGATGGCGGTAACGGCTGCGTTAGCTTCCGTCGCGAAAAATATATTCCCAGAGGTGGCCCGGACGGTGGTGATGGCGGTGATGGCGGTGATGTCTGGCTTGAGGCGGATGAAAACCTCAACACATTGATCGATTATCGCTTCGAGAAATCTTTCCGCGCTGAACGTGGTCAAAATGGTCAGAGCCGTGACTGTACCGGTAAACGTGGTAAAGACATCACGGTTAAAGTTCCTGTAGGGACGCGTGTTATCGATCAGGGCACTGGCGAAACCATGGGTGACATGACCCAGCATGGTCAGAAGCTGATGGTGGCTAAGGGCGGTTGGCACGGTCTGGGTAACACCCGTTTTAAATCATCTGTAAACCGTACTCCTCGTCAAAAGACCATGGGTACGCCAGGTGAGAAGCGTGATATCCAGCTTGAGTTGTTGCTGTTGGCTGACGTGGGTATGCTGGGTTTACCCAATGCCGGCAAATCTACTTTCATTCGCTCTGTTTCAGCGGCAAAACCAAAAGTAGCGGATTATCCGTTTACTACCTTGATTCCAAGCCTTGGCGTAGTCCGTATGGATAACGAGAAGAGCTTTGTGGTTGCTGATATCCCAGGGCTGATTGAAGGCGCTGCTGAAGGCGCAGGCCTCGGTATCCGCTTCCTGAAGCACCTTGAGCGTTGCCGTGTGCTATTACACCTCATCGATATCGCGCCAATTGATGAATCAGATCCGGTTGAAAACGCCCGTATCATCATTGGTGAACTGGAAAAATACAGCGAGAAACTTGCTGACAAGCCGCGTTGGTTAGTATTCAACAAAGCCGATCTGATGAGTAAAGAAGATGCCGAAGCGCGCGCCAAAGAAATTGCGACGGCGATGGGCTGGGAAGATAAATACTATCTGATCTCTGCAGTTAATCGCGAAGGCGTCAACGCACTGTGCTGGGATGTAATGGACTTTATCATTGCTAACCCGAAAGTTGCTGAGCTTCAGCCTGTGGCACCTGAGAAAGTTGAGTTTATGTGGGATGACTACCATCAACAACAACTCGACGCGGTGGAAGCAGAAGAAGACGAAGATTGGGATGACGATTGGGATGAAGATGACGACGAAGGTGTCGAAATCATTTATCAGAAATAAAACGTTATCATAAAAAAGGCCGGAGAATTCCGGCCTTTTTTTATTGGTTCTGCGATGGGATCCAACAGCTTGCTTGCAGACCAACGCCATCGGTACCGTTATCCAACGCCAGTTTTCCATGATGAAGCTGGACGATTCGTTGGACAATATTCAGCCCAAGTCCACTTCCACCATAACGTTCATCCATTCGACGGAATGGATCGGTAATTGTCTGGCGATGTTTTTCGTCGATGCCCGGTCCCTGGTCTGAAACCGTGAGCTTCGCCCCGTTATCCTGGGCGGTTAATGATATCGAAATGGTACTTTTAGGCGGACTATATCGAGATGCGTTTTCCATCAGGTTACGCAACATCAGGCGAAGTAGCACTGCATCACCCTGAACGGTATTTTGGCCTTCATGTGGCCAGATAATGGTTTGCTCGCGCAAGAGTACCATTTCTTCCATTTCAATCTTGAGCGGCGAAATGATGTCACGATGCCAGTCAAGCGTATCGTAATGACCACTCGCCAGCGCTTGTCCGGCACGCGAGAGCATCAGCAATTGTTCAATGGTATGCATCAACTGGTCTATACGTTCCAACAGCATAGGAGCTTGCTGAACGCCTGAGTTTGCCATCAACTCGAGGTGTAGCCGAATGCCAGCAAGAGGCGTTCGTAGTTCATGTGCGGCATCTGCGGTAAATAAGCGTTCTTGCTGAATGGTATGGTTGAGCCGCGCCAGGAGTTGGTTCAGTGAGTTGGTCACGGCTACCATTTCGTCCATATCTGAATACATGGAGAGCGGTGACAGGTTGTCAGCAGACCGATTTGCCAGGCTTGTGCGCAGGCGGTTCAAGGGACGGGTTATCCAGGTAATCGCCCAAAATGAGAAGAACAACGTGAAGCCAATCATCACCAGAGAAGGTACCAGTAATGACGCAATCGCTTCGCGGATTTCCTTCTCTACATGTTGATTTCGGGATTTAGCTGAAAGCGTTTCGCTGACCAGGAAACTGATTTGCTCACGACTTTCATGCCACAACCAGATAACGCTAATCAATTGAAAAAACAAAAGAATAAGTGCAAGAAGCACCATCAGCCGCTGGCGCATACTGTTCATACACGGCTATCCAGTCGATAACCCACGCCACGAATGGTTTTGATCCTGTCTTTGCCTAATTTACGTCTCAGGTTGTGGATATGCACCTCAAGCGTATTTGAACCAGGATCGTCCTGCCAGCTGTAGATATCCTGTTGCAACGTTTCGCGGTGCACAGTCTGCCCGATACGCATCATCAAACGTGTCAGTAAGGCGAACTCTTTTGGGGTGATTTCGACGGGTTGATCTTGCAATAGTACCTGCTGAGTTTGCAGGTTGAGCGTCAGGTCATCATGTTGAATAAGGTTATCGCTATGCCCCTGATAACGACGGATTAGAGCCCGCGTACGGGCTTGCAATTCCGCGAGCGCAAAGGGTTTAACCAAATAGTCATCGGCACCAGAATCCAGACCATTGACGCGATCTTCCAGTGCATCGCGAGCTGTCAGTATCAGCACAGGCGTGCTGATACTGCGACGCCGCCATTGCCTTAACAGTGCGGCGCCATCTTTATCTGGCAGACCAAGATCGAGAATAATCATGCCGTACTCGCCACTTTCGATCAGCGCATCAGCTTCGGCAGCGGTCGTGGCACAATCAAGCGCGTAACCCTCGGCGTTCATTGCCAGTACCAGGCCTTCCCGCAACAGTAAATCGTCTTCAACAATCAGTAGTTTCATAACTCAATTATTCTGGTAGATATCCTTATAGAGGCGGCTTTCAAAGCGCACTAACGGGATACGACGGTTACGTTGATCGGCAGGCTCGACAGCATAGCCTGACAAATATTGCACAAAGGCCATTCTTTGACCGCTGGCAGTGGTAATAAATCCAGCAAGGTTATAAACACCTTGCAGTGAACCCGTTTTCGCAGAAACTTTACCATCAACCCCGGCCTGATGAAGGCCAGCACGATATTGTAAGGAGCCGTCATAACCCGCTAACGGTAACATTGAGATAAAGTTTAGCTCGGTGTCATTTTGGGCGATGTACTGAAGTACCTGCATCATGGTGGCAGGGGAAATGAGATTGTGACGCGACAACCCAGAACCATCGACCACGATACTATTTCCTAAATCAACGCCTGCTTTCTGCCGAAGGATTTGCCGAACGGCATCTGCTCCGGAGCGCCAGGTTCCCGGTACACCAAAACGGTTATGGCCGATAGTTCGAAAAACAGTATCGGCAATCATGTTGTCCGATTTCTTGAGCATAATCTTTAACAAATCGTGCAGTGGCGCGGATTGCTTGCTGGCGATAACCGTACCGGGGGTATTCGATTGTGTTTGACGTAACAAGGTTCCGCTATAACTGATACCCGCTTCTTTAAGCTCAGCTTTCAAAATCGCACCCGCGTAACTGGCGCCATCTTGTATCGCGAATGCCAGTGGGAGAGGGTCTGCTCGCTGGGTCATACAGCCGGTTAGCGTAAAGCGATTTAAATCACCTGGAACAACATCCAGTTCGCAATATTGTGCATCAGGGGAACCTTTTGCTAGCGTACGAACCTGGCTGAACATCACTACCGGATAGTAAGAAGCGATACGAATAAACGCTAAATCATCCGCTTTTGGTGCGCTGTAGAGTGAAATAGAAAAACAGTTTCGGTCGACAATAGCGGCGGCTGGCGGTGCGCTAAAACACTGCGTCATATCATTCCATGGCCAACCTGGCGCTTTGTCATGACTGGCGAAAACCGACGTATCAACCAGCACATTGCCCTGAATTTGTTGCACACCTGATTTTTTCAGAACAGCCACCATATTGCGAATATCCTGACGTTTTAACGTTGGATCGCCACCAAATCGCGCAATAAGGTCCCCTTGCAAGATGCCATTACTGACTTGAGCATGGCTTTCAAGGGTGGTCGTAAACCTGAAGTCTGGCCCTAACTGTAGGAGTGCTGCCAGAGCAGTGATGACCTTTTGAGTACTAGCAGGCAGCGCCATCTGTTGACTGTGATAGTCAATCGAGGGAGCGGGCGCACCTACTTTTTGCACCATCAAAGCCAGATTCGCACCTGCAGGCAATTGGGAGGTATAGTCTTCTACGTTGGCAGCCTGGACGCTGAACACCACAGCACTGGTCAATCCAATGACAAATCTAAAAAATCGCATAATCTCGCGGTAACAACCTGGAAACGTGCCGTCATACTACGGTGCATCGCGGTGCAAAGTAAACGATGACCCTCAGTGAACTCCAGGGTAAAATACAGGTCAATTTGGAAACCGTTCCTGGCCTGGTGCTTTGCACCGGGTCAGTTTTATTTTGCTTAGTGCCAGGGGTTTGCCTTATTTATGCAAACCAGGCTCTGGATTCAGAAGTGCCGCAGGGCAGTTCTGAACAGGAAAGTTTTGAAGAGGTATAACAATGCAACCTATTCCGATGACCCTACGTGGCGCAGAAAGATTACGTGAAGAGCTGGATTTCCTGAAGTCTGTGCGCCGCCCACAAATTATTGCCGCGATCGCTGATGCCCGCGAACATGGCGATTTAAAAGAAAACGCTGAATATCATGCTGCGCGTGAGCAACAGGGTTTTTGTGAAGGTCGAATCCAGGATATTGAAGCTAAGCTGTCCAATGCTCAGGTTATCGATATCACAAAAATGCCAAATAACGGTCGTGTCATTTTTGGTGCGAGCGTGACGGTTTTGAATCTGGATAACGACGAAGAGCAGACTTATCGCATTGTTGGCGATGATGAAGCTGATTTTAAACAGAATCTAATTTCTGTGAACTCACCAATCGCTCGTGGTCTTGTGGGTAAAGAAGAAGATGATGTTGTGGTTATCCGCACGCCGGGTGGCGATGTAGAGTTCGAAATTGTAAAAGTGGAATATTTATAATTTCTGCTACGCTTTTTTATAGCGTGGCGTATTGTAAAGAAAGGAAAAAGGCCGCATCGCGGCCTTTTATCAACTAACAGAGCGTGGCATTTTGCACACTCTCTGCTTATTTTGGCAGAGAAATCTTGCGCTCTTTAGACGGGCGATAGAGCACCAGCGTTTTACCGATAACCTGTACATTACAGGCGCCGGTTTCACGCACGATGGCATCTACAATCAAGGTTTTAGTTTCGCGATCTTCCGTTGCGATTTTCACCTTGATTAACTCATGATGTTCAAGCGCTTGTTCAATCTCGGCCAGTACCCCTTCGGTCAAACCGTTATTGCCAAGCATAACTACAGGCTTGAGCGGATGAGCAAGACCTTTCAGGTGCTGTTTTTGTTTAGTACTCAGATTCATCGTATTTTTTGCTTACTTTGGGATTGAAAACGGTTCATTCTACCGCCATCTCTACTGTATCGCCAAATCGGTTGTGCTGAGAACTCTACAGCCTGCTATTCACGATGAACAAAGTTGGAATTTGAGATGACAGGTAAAAAGCGTTCTGCCAGCTCCAGTCGCTGGCTGCAGGAACACTTTAGCGATAAATATGTAATTCAGGCACAGAAAAAGGGGTTGCGTTCCCGTGCCTGGTTTAAACTTGATGAAATACAGCAAAGTGACAAACTTTTTAAGCCAGGAATGACGATTGTTGATCTTGGTGCTGCTCCCGGAGGCTGGTCACAATATGTGGTGACTCAAATCGGGAATCAGGGGCGAATCATTGCTTGCGATCTTTTACCAATGGATCCTATCGTTGGTGTTGATTTCCTTCAGGGTGATTTTCGTGATGAACTAGTCGTGAAAGCTCTGTTGGATCGTGTTGGTGACAGTAAAGTTCAGGTTGTCATGTCAGATATGGCTCCAAATATGAGCGGGACACCGGCAGTAGATATTCCTCGGGCTATGTATTTAGTAGAACTGGCACTGGAAATGTGTCGTGACGTTCTGGCCCCAGGCGGTAGTTTTTTAGTGAAAGTGTTTCAGGGCGAAGGTTTCGATGAATACCTGCGAGAAATTCGCTCCCTGTTTACGACAGTTAAAGTTCGTAAACCGGACTCTTCTCGTGCCCGCTCACGTGAAGTGTACATTGTAGCGACAGGGCGAAAACTATAGTACCCTGACGCTGTTTGTTAACACAGTTGTAATATGAGGTTAATCCCTTGAGTGACATGGCGAAAAACCTAATACTCTGGCTGGTCATCGCGGTTGTGCTGATGTCTGTGTTCCAGAGCTTTGGGCCCAGCGAGTCAAATGGCCGTAGGGTGGATTACTCCACTTTCCTGTCTGAAGTAAATCAGGACCAGGTACGCGAAGCGCGTATTAACGGACGTGAAATCAACGTTACCAAGAAAGATAGTAACCGATACACGACTTACATCCCCGTTAACGATCCTAAACTGCTTGATAACCTGCTGACCAAAAATGTGAAAGTAGTAGGCGAACCGCCTGAAGAGCCAAGCTTGCTGGCTTCTATTTTCATCTCCTGGTTCCCAATGCTATTGCTTATTGGGGTCTGGATCTTCTTTATGCGTCAAATGCAGGGCGGCGGTGGCAAAGGTGCCATGTCGTTCGGTAAGAGCAAGGCGCGTATGCTCACCGAAGACCAAATTAAGACCACTTTTGCTGACGTCGCAGGTTGTGATGAAGCAAAAGAAGAGGTCGCAGAACTGGTTGAGTATCTTCGTGAGCCGAGCCGCTTCCAGAAACTGGGCGGTAAAATCCCGAAAGGTGTGCTGATGGTTGGCCCTCCGGGTACCGGTAAAACCTTGCTGGCGAAAGCCATCGCAGGTGAAGCGAAAGTACCATTCTTTACAATTTCCGGTTCTGACTTCGTTGAAATGTTCGTGGGCGTGGGTGCATCTCGTGTTCGTGACATGTTTGAACAAGCTAAGAAAGCGGCACCTTGCATCATCTTCATTGATGAAATTGACGCCGTTGGCCGTCAGCGTGGTGCAGGTCTGGGCGGTGGTCACGATGAACGTGAACAAACGCTGAACCAGATGCTGGTTGAAATGGATGGTTTCGAAGGTAACGAAGGTATTATCGTTATCGCCGCAACAAACCGTCCTGACGTACTTGACCCAGCATTGCTGCGTCCAGGCCGTTTTGACCGTCAAGTTGTGGTTGGCCTGCCAGATGTGCGTGGCCGCGAACAAATTCTGAAAGTCCATATGCGTCGCGTACCGTTGTCTCCAGACATCGATGCAGCAATTATTGCACGTGGTACTCCAGGCTTCTCTGGTGCTGACCTTGCAAACCTGGTTAACGAAGCTGCTCTGTTTGCTGCCCGTGGTAACAAACGTGTGGTCTCGATGGTTGAATTCGAAAAAGCGAAAGACAAAATCATGATGGGTGCGGAACGCCGCTCCATGGTGATGACAGAAGCGCAAAAAGAATCCACCGCATACCATGAAGCAGGTCACGCGATTATTGGTCGCCTGGTTCCTGAACACGATCCGGTACACAAAGTGACAATCATTCCACGCGGTCGTGCGTTGGGTGTGACTTTCTTCCTGCCGGAAGGTGATGCGATCAGTGCCAGCCGTCAGAAACTGGAAAGCCAGATTTCTACGTTGTACGGTGGTCGTCTTGCTGAAGAGATTATTTATGGTGCTGAACATGTTTCTACTGGCGCGTCTAACGACATCAAAGTAGCAACATCCATCGCTCGTAACATGGTTACCCAATGGGGCTTCTCTGAGAAACTCGGTCCGTTGCTGTACGCGGAAGAGGAAGGTGAAGTGTTCTTGGGTCGTTCAGTGGCGAAAGCGAAACATATGTCCGATGAAACTGCGCGTATCATCGATCAGGAAGTTAAGCTGTTGATTGAGCGTAACTACGCTCGTGCTCGCCAGCTGCTGAATGAAAATATGGATATTCTCCACACCATGAAAGACGCATTGATGAAGTATGAAACCATCGATGCGCCACAGATTGATGATCTGATGAATCGCCGCGATGTGCGTCCGCCAGCAGGTTGGGAAGATTCAAACAACGGCAACAACAATTCTGACAACAATGGTACACCACGTGCACCGCGTCCGGTCGATGAACCGCGTACGCCGAATCCTGGTAATACAATGTCAGAGCAGTTGGGCGACAAATAAGTCGTAACTGCCGGATGTTAATGCAGTAATCTATTTAAACCCTGGGCTTGTCCCAGGGTTTTTTATTTTGGAAATAGCCTTAGTTAACACAAGGGAATCTCGATGAAACTCACAGCTCAGGGCAGCACGCTTGATCTTTCACATCCACATATCATGGGGATTTTGAACGTCACGCCAGACTCCTTTTCCGACGGTGGACAGCACAATTCGTTAGTGGAGGCCGTTAAACACGCTAACTTAATGATCAACGCAGGCGCGACGATTATTGATATTGGTGGTGAGTCGACGCGTCCTGGAGCGGCTGAAGTGAGCGTCGATGAGGAGTTATCCCGGGTCATTCCTGCCGTTGAGGCTATCGCGCAACGTTTTGAAGTCTGGATCTCAGTGGATACCTCCAAACCGGAAGTTATTCGTGAATCGGCGCGAGTCGGCGCGCATATCATCAATGATATACGTTCGTTGCAGGAGCCCGGTGCACTTGAAGCGGCCGCAGAAACCGGTTTGCCGGTTTGTCTGATGCATATGCAGGGCGAGCCTAAGAATATGCAGCAGGCGCCACATTACGAAGATGTCTTTGCCGATGTGAATCGATTCTTTATCGACCAAATTGCTCGCTGTGAAGCGGCTGGTATCGCAAAAGAAAAATTGTTGCTCGACCCAGGCTTCGGTTTCGGTAAAAATCTTACACACAATTACCAACTTTTGGCCCGACTATCCGAACTCCATCACTTTGGTTTACCATTGTTGGTGGGAATGTCGCGTAAATCAATGGTTGGCCAACTGCTTAACGTCGGGCCAGATCAACGCCTGAGTGGCAGCCTTGCTTGTGCAGTGATAGCCGCAATGCAGGGGGCTAATATCATTCGAGTTCACGATGTGAAAGAGTCAGTCGAAGCGATGCGCGTGGTGGAAGCCACACTTTCAGCGAAGGAAAAAAAACGCTATGAGTAACCGTAAATATTTTGGCACAGACGGCATTCGCGGTCGTGTAGGCGATTCCCCAATTACCCCTGATTTCGTCCTTAAACTTGGCTGGGCTGCGGGTAAAGTGTTAGCTCGTCACGGCTCACGTAAAATTATTATCGGTAAAGACACCCGTATTTCAGGTTATATGCTGGAGTCTGCGTTAGAAGCGGGCCTGGCGGCGGCGGGTTTATCTGCCTCATTCACCGGCCCGATGCCAACACCAGCTGTTGCTTATCTGACCCGCGCATTCCGTGCAGAAGCAGGGATTGTTATCTCCGCTTCGCATAACCCATTCTATGATAACGGGATTAAATTCTTCTCTATCGACGGCACTAAATTGCCTGATGACGTTGAAGAAGCCATTGAAGCTGAAATGGAAAAAGAAATCACGTGCGTGGATTCTGCCGAGTTGGGTAAAGCCAGCCGTATCGTTGATGCAGCGGGCCGCTATATCGAATTTTGCAAAGGCACTTTCCCGAACGAGTTAAGCCTTAATGGTCTTAAAATTGTCGTTGATTGTGCTAACGGCGCGACTTACCACATTGCACCAAATGTACTGCGCGAGTTAGGTGCCACTGTTATCCCTGTTGGCTGTGAGCCAAACGGCGTTAACATCAACGAAAAATGCGGTGCAACTGACGTGCGTATGCTTCAGGAGCGCGTGTTGGCTGAAAAAGCGGATATTGGTATCGCACTGGATGGTGATGGTGACCGTGTAATCATGGTGGATAACCTGGGCCATAAAGTTGATGGCGACCAAATCCTCTACATCATCGCTCGTGAAGGATTACGTCAGGGTCAATTGCGCGGTGGTGCAGTAGGCACGCTGATGAGCAATATGGGCCTCGAGTTGGCTCTTAAACAGTTAGGTATCCCGTTTGCGCGTGCAAAAGTGGGTGACCGTTATGTCCTGGAAAAACTGCAGGAAAAAGGCTGGAGAATTGGTGCTGAAAATTCAGGGCACGTGATTCTGCTGGATAAAACGACTACCGGTGACGGCATCGTTGCAGGTTTGCAAGTACTTACCGCGATGGTGCGCAACCACATGAGTCTGCACGATTTGTGCAGTGGAATGAAATTGTTCCCTCAGATTCTGGTAAACGTACGCTTTACTGCGGGTAGCGGCGATCCACTTGAGCATGACACAGTGAAGAAAACCACTGCAGAAGTGGAAGAAGCGCTGGGCAGCCGTGGTCGCGTGTTGCTGCGTAAATCCGGGACTGAACCTTTAATCCGCGTAATGGTTGAAGGGGAAGACGAAGCACTGGTTATCGAGTATGCAAATCGCATTGCTGATGCAGTAAAAGCGGTATAAAGCATTCGCGTGTGAATTGTGTGAAAAGGCGGCGTTTGTCGCCTTTTTTCTAAGCGAAAGTGCGTGTATTGCTGTTTTTTTCCGCAGTCAGCGAAATGTGAATAAATTGCCCTTGCGCAGATCGAAGGCTTTGGTTAGTATTCTCACCCGCTTCAGTGGGTAAACTTAAACGTATCCGCTTGACTGGTTTGAAGCTTTGGTATGCGGTAATACCGCAAGGAACAGGTTGATTATGTACGAAGCTCTTTTAGTTGTTTTCCTTATTGTAGCGTTAGGCCTTGTTGGTCTTATCATGCTGCAGCAAGGTAAAGGCGCTGATATGGGAGCCTCCTTTGGAGCAGGCGCTTCCGCGACACTGTTTGGTTCAAGTGGCTCAGGTAATTTCATGACCCGCATGACCGCTGTGTTAGCAACGCTGTTCTTTATCATCAGCCTGGTACTGGGTAACCTCAATACCAACAAAACCGATAAAGGAAGTGTGTGGGATAATTTAACTCAGCCAACAAAAACTGAGTCACAGCCAGCGGCACCTACCAAGCCGAGCAGCGATATCCCGCAGTAAGTTGTCAGCATTGATGCGGTAAGAATTGATTACCGTATCCAGAGTGCCGAGGTGGTGGAATTGGTAGACACGCTACCTTGAGGTGGTAGTGCCCGATTGGGCTTACGGGTTCAAGTCCCGTCCTCGGTACCAAAATATCTGCATTTCTTGCATTTTATGCAATATCGGCGTAATATTTGCCACGTTTTCGGACGCGGGGTGGAGCAGCCTGGTAGCTCGTCGGGCTCATAACCCGAAGGTCGTCGGTTCAAATCCGGCCCCCGCAACCACTTTCCCTGAGAGTTCTTTTTCAAATATACTGTGAACACCAGTTGGTGCCTCGCGAAGAATTTAGAAAAAAATTCTCCTGGATGGTGTCCGGGCCGCTGTTGCGGTATACAGGGTTCAGTTATATAAAGCCTCGATTTATCGGGGTTTTTTGTTATCTGACTTCAGAATAACTGGGCTATATGCCCTTTTTTCATTTCTTGGGGGTGGGCTTGTCCACATTAGAGCAAAAATTAACAGAGATGATTTCAGCACCGGTCGAGGCGCTGGGCTATGAATTGGTAGGGATCGAATTTGTTCGAGGTCGCCAATCCACGCTG
Source organism: Buttiauxella selenatireducens (assembly GCF_031432975.1). Classification (GTDB taxonomy): domain Bacteria; phylum Pseudomonadota; class Gammaproteobacteria; order Enterobacterales; family Enterobacteriaceae; genus Buttiauxella; species Buttiauxella selenatireducens. The sequence goes on from NZ_CP133838.1 coordinate 524,130, forward strand.
CGCATCTATATTGATAGTGAAGCAGGCATCAATGTTGATGATTGTGCTGATGTCAGTCACCAGGTAAGTGCAGTACTGGACGTCGAAGACCCTATCACTGTGGCTTACAACCTGGAAGTTTCCTCACCAGGCCTTGATCGCCCAATGTTCTCAGCAGAGCATTACGTTCGCTTTACTGGCGAAGAAGTGAGCATTGTGTTGCGCATGGCCGTGCAAAACCGTCGTAAATGGCAGGGTATTATTAAAGCCGTAGAAGGTGAGATGATCACGGTTACGGTGGAAGGCAAAGATGAAGTGTTCGCGCTGAGCAACATCCAGAAAGCGAACCTGGTACCCCACTTTTAATAGTTTGGATTGAGGTGAAAACCCAGGATGAACAAAGAAATTTTGGCTGTTGTTGAAGCAGTTTCCAACGAAAAATCATTGCCGCGTGAGAAGATTTTCGAAGCGCTGGAAAGTGCACTGGCAACAGCGACGAAGAAAAAATACGAACAAGAGATTGATGTTCGCGTTAGCATCGATCGTAAAAGTGGTGACTTTGATACTTTCCGCCGCTGGGTCATTGTAGAAGAAGTTACCCAACCAACGCGTGAAATCACCCTTGATGCAGCACAATTCGAAGACCCAGCGCTGAATGTTGGCGAATACGTTGAAGACCAAATCGAATCTGTGACTTTCGACCGTATCACCACCCAGACTGCAAAACAGGTTATCGTACAAAAAGTACGTGAAGCTGAACGTGCAATGGTTGTTGATCAGTTCCGCGAACACGAAGGTGAGATCATCACCGGTGTTGTGAAGAAAGTTAACCGCGAGAACATCTCTTTGGATCTCGGAAGCAACGCCGAAGCGGTGATTTTGCGTGAAGATATGCTTCCGCGTGAAAACTTCCGCCCGGGTGACCGTATCCGCGGTGTGCTTTATGCTGTGCGTCCGGAAGCTCGCGGTGCTCAACTGTTTGTTAGCCGTTCCAAGCCTGAAATGCTGATCGAACTGTTCCGCATTGAAGTGCCGGAAATTGGCGAAGAAGTTATTGAAATCAAAGCCGCTGCTCGTGATCCTGGTTCTCGCGCGAAAATCGCTGTGAAAACCAACGATAAACGTATCGACCCAGTAGGTGCTTGTGTTGGCATGCGTGGTGCGCGTGTTCAGGCAGTATCTACAGAATTGGGTGGTGAGCGTATTGATATCGTGCTGTGGGACGATAACCCGGCACAATTCGTTATCAACGCTATGGCACCGGCTGACGTGGCTTCCATTGTTGTCGATGAAGACAAACATACAATGGACATCGCGGTAGAGGCAGGCAATCTGGCACAAGCAATCGGTCGTAACGGTCAGAACGTGCGCCTGGCAGCCCAACTGAGCGGCTGGGAACTCAACGTAATGACTGTTGATGACCTGCAAGCTAAGCATCAGGCTGAAGCACATGCGGCCATTGATACCTTTACCAAATACCTCGAGATCGACGAGGATTTCGCCACTGTATTGGTAGAAGAAGGTTTCTCCACTCTCGAAGAATTGGCATACGTGCCGATGAAAGAGCTGCTGGAAATAGATGGCCTTGATGAAGATACAGTGGAAGCATTACGTGATCGCGCCAAAAACGCCCTCACCACACTGGCATTGGCGCAGGAAGAAAGCCTGGGCGATAACAAACCTCAAGAGGATCTGCTGAACCTCGAAGGTATGGATCGCAATCTGGCCTTTAAACTCGCTTCGCGCGGTGTGAGCTCGCTTGAAGACCTGGCTGAGCAAGGTGTCGACGATCTGTCAGATATTGAAGGTTTAACCAACGAGAAGGCCGGTGAATTGATCATGGCTGCTCGCAATATCTGCTGGTTTGGCGGCGAAGCGTAATAAACTGTAGCAGGAAGGAACAGCATGACAGATGTAACCGTAAAAGCGCTGGCCGCAGAGATTCAGACCTCCGTGGACCGCCTGGTACAGCAATTTGCTGATGCAGGGATCCCTAAGGCTGCTGATGATTCTGTCTCGGCCCAGGAAAAACAAACCTTACTGGCGCACCTGAACCGTGAACATGGTTCCGCGCCGGATAAGTTGACATTACAGCGCAAAACGCGCAGTACTTTAAACATTCCAGGTACCGGTGGGAAAAGTAAATCGGTACAAATCGAAGTCCGCAAGAAGCGCACCTTTGTGAAACGTGATCCGCAAGAGACTGAACGTCTTGCCGCGGAAGAACAGGCGCAGCGTGAAGCGGAAGAGCAAGCCCAACGTGAGGCGCAGGAAGCTGCCAATCGTCAGGCGCAAGAAAAAGCTAAACGTGAAGCTGAAGAGAAAGCTAAGCGTGAAGCCGCTGATAAAGCGAAACGTGAAGCTGCGGAAAAAGACAAAGTGAGCAATCAAGACGATATGACGAAAAGCGCCCAGGCCGACAAAGCCCGTCGCGAAGCTGAAGCTGCAGAGCTGAAGCGTAAAGCGGAAGAAGAAGCCCGTCGCAAATTAGAAGAAGACGCCCGTCGTGTAGCTGAAGAGGCCCGTAAAATGGCTGAAGCTAACGCAGGTGTGTGGACGGAAGAAGAGAAAGTGGAAGACGATAAATCAGATTACCATGTCACCACCTCTCAGCATGCGCGCCAGGCTGAAGACGAAAACGACCGCGAAGTAGAAGCTGGCCGTACTCGTGCTCGTACTGCTACAACTAAAGCACCGCGCCAGAAGAAAGGCGGAAAACACGGCGAGTCTAAAGCTGACCGTGAAGAAGCTCGTGCTGCGGTTCGTGGTGGTAAAGGCAAGCGTAAACCAAGTTCACTGCAACAAGGCTTCAACAAGCCTGCTCAGGCAGTTAACCGTGACGTCGTCATCGGCGAAACCGTTACTGTTGCAGAACTGGCAAACAAAATGGCTGTTAAAGGCTCTCAGGTCATCAAAGCGATGATGAAACTGGGCGCTATGGCGACCATTAACCAGGTCATCGACCAGGAAACCGCACAGCTGGTTGCCGAAGAGATGGGCCACAAAGTTATCCTGCGTCGTGAAAACGAGCTGGAAGAAGCGCTGATGAGCGATCGTGATACTGATGCAGTTGCAGAATCACGTGCGCCGGTTGTTACCATCATGGGTCACGTTGACCACGGTAAAACCTCTCTGCTTGACTATATTCGTTCTACTAAAGTTGCGTCCGGCGAAGCGGGTGGTATTACCCAGCACATCGGTGCATACCACGTAGAAACTGACAACGGTATGATCACCTTCCTGGATACCCCAGGCCACGCAGCGTTTACTTCTATGCGTGCTCGTGGTGCTCAGGCAACGGATATCGTTGTTCTGGTTGTTGCTGCTGACGACGGCGTGATGCCACAAACTATCGAAGCAATCCAGCACGCAAAAGCGGCGCAGGTGCCAGTAGTTGTAGCAGTGAACAAAATTGATAAGCCAGAAGCTGATCCAGACCGCGTTAAGCAAGAACTGTCTCAGTACGGCATCATGCCAGAAGAGTGGGGCGGCGAAAGCCAGTTCGTACACGTATCTGCTAAAGCGGGCACGGGTATTGACGAACTGCTGGACGCAATCCTGCTGCAAGCTGAAGTTCTTGAACTGAAAGCAATGCGCAAAGGCATGGCAAGCGGTGTGGTTATCGAATCCTTCTTGGATAAAGGTCGTGGTCCGGTAGCAACTGTTCTGGTTCGTGAAGGTTCTCTGAACAAAGGCGACATCGTTCTTTGTGGCTTCGAGTATGGCCGTGTTCGTGCAATGCGTGACGAAATGGGTCGTGAAGTTGCAGAAGCAGGTCCGTCTATTCCTGTTGAAATCCTGGGTCTGTCCGGTGTTCCGGCAGCGGGTGATGAAGTAACAGTTGTTCGTGATGAGAAGAAAGCTCGTGAAGTTGCTCTGTATCGTCAGGGTAAATTCCGCGAAGTTAAACTGGCTCGCCAGCAGAAATCTAAACTGGAAAACATGTTCGCCAACATGACCGAAGGCGAAGTGTCCGAAGTGAACATCGTGCTGAAAGCCGACGTTCAGGGTTCTGTTGAAGCGATTAGCGATTCCTTGCTGAAACTGTCTACTGATGAAGTTAAAGTTAAAATCATCGGTTCTGGCGTAGGCGGTATCACTGAGACTGACGCAACACTGGCTGCAGCATCTAACGCTATCCTTGTTGGCTTCAACGTCCGTGCTGATGCATCTGCACGTCGCGTCATTGAGTCAGAAAGCCTGGATCTGCGTTACTACTCCGTCATCTACCATCTGATCGACGAAGTGAAAGCGGCAATGAGCGGCATGCTGTCTCCGGAACTGAAACAACAGATCCTCGGCCTGGCCGAAGTTCGCGATGTGTTCAAATCGCCGAAATTTGGCGCCATCGCAGGTTGTATGGTTACCGAAGGTGTGGTCAAACGTCACAACCCAATCCGTGTACTGCGCGACAACGTGGTTATCTATGAAGGCGAGCTGGAATCCCTGCGCCGCTTCAAAGATGACGCTAACGAAGTTCGTAACGGTATGGAATGTGGTATCGGCGTGAAGAACTACAACGATGTACGTGTTGGTGATGTTATCGAAGTCTTCGAAATCATCGAAATCCAGCGTACTATCGCCTGATATCAGCCGAGTACATAGCTAATATCTTTAGGGGGCCGAGCGCCCCCTGATTTTATGGAGAATTTATTATGGCGAAAGAATTTGGTCGCCCACAGCGTGTTTCTCAGGAATTGCAGAAAGAAATCGCAATCATCCTGCAGCGCGAAATTAAAGACCCGCGTCTGGGCATGATGACCACCGTTTCTGGTGTCGAAGTGTCGCGCGATCTGGCTTATGCCAAAGTGTTTGTTACGTTCCTGAACGACAAAGACGAACAAGCTGTGAAAGAAGGCATCAAGGTTCTGCAAGATGCGTCTGGCTACATTCGCTCTTTGCTGGGTAAAGCAATGCGCTTGCGCATCGTGCCTGAATTGACTTTCTTCTACGATAACTCGTTAGTTGAAGGCATGCGCATGTCGAATCTGGTTTCAAACGTCATCAGAAACGATGATGAGCGCCGTGTAAACGATACGGATGACAGCAAGGAGGATTAATGAGTCGTCCTCGTCGTCGTGGTCGTGATATCCACGGAGTATTGTTGTTGGATAAACCTCAGGGGTTATCTTCTAACGATGCGTTGCAGAAGGTTAAGCGTATTTATAACGCTAACCGTGCCGGCCATACCGGAGCGCTTGACCCGCTTGCAACGGGAATGTTGCCGATTTGCCTCGGTGAAGCGACGAAGTTCTCACGCTATTTGTTGGACTCCGATAAGCGTTACCGTGTTATTGCCCGCCTGGGGCAACGTACTGATACCTCTGATGCCGATGGCACCGTGGTTCAGGAACGTCCGGTCACCTTTACCGAGCAAGAACTGGCAACTGCGTTAGAAAGTTTTCGTGGCGAAACTCAGCAAGTCCCATCGATGTACTCCGCACTGAAATATCAAGGCAAACCGCTTTATGAATATGCGCGCCAGGGTATCGAAGTGCCGCGTGAAGCACGATCCATCACTGTCTACGAATTGTTGTTTATTCGCCATGAAGGGAATGAACTGGAACTGGAAATTCACTGCTCTAAAGGGACATATATTCGCACTATCACCGATGATTTAGGTGAGAAGCTCGGATGTGGGGCCCACGTGACTTTCCTGCGCCGTCTGGCGGTGAGTAAGTATCCTGTCGAACGCATGGTGACGCTTGAGCAACTGAATGCGTTGCTTGAGCAAGCACAAGAGCAAGGTATTGAGCCATCCGTGCTGTTAGATCCCCTGCTGATGCCAATGGACAGTCCTGCTTCGGATTTCCCAATCGTGAATTTGCAACCTGCTGTTGCGGGTTACTTCAAGAATGGGCAACCGGTGCAAGTATCTGGTAGCCCAGCAGAAGGGCTTGTCCGAGTCACCGAAGGTGATGAAGGCAAATTTATCGGTATGGCTGAAATTGATGATGATGGGCGTGTAGCGCCTCGTCGTCTGGTCGTAGAGTATCCCGTCTGACATTTGTAGTTGCCTTGCGATAACAGGTTGCTACAGGTAAAATGGCGCGGCTTAACATTCTCACCATTGTTTTACAGCGGTGGGAATGTGCACTGGAGTTGCTGAATTAGAGATCGGCACTCTCTCTTTTTATCTATAATTTTGGAGTTGAAAATGTCTCTAAGCGTTGAAGCTAAAGCTAAAATCGTTTCTGAGTTTGGTCGTGGTACTAACGACAGCGGTTCTACTGAAGTTCAGGTTGCACTGCTGACTGCACAGATTAACCACCTGCAAGGTCACTTTGCAGAGCACAAAAAAGATCACCACAGCCGTCGTGGTCTGCTGCGTATGGTTTCTCAGCGTCGTAAACTGCTCGACTACCTGAAGCGTAAAGATGTAGCACGTTACACCAGCCTGATCGAGCGTCTGGGTCTGCGTCGCTAAGTCTTGCGAGTTTCAGAAAAAGGGGCCTTTTAAGGCCCCTTTTTTCAACCATATGGCAGCAATTCTATGGAAACTAATGTATTGTTGCAGGGTGTGATCTTTATTGCAGAGGTTCGCGCGGCTAATGAGAGGCTTTATCCGCAGGGGCGGGTCAGGGTTGTCATTAGTCGCGAGGATGCGATTTAGATCGGGTTAAACGTAGCGCGTGCAATCACCTGCTACCAAAGATTATTAAGGATATTATTTTGCTAAATCCGATTGTCCGTAAATTCCAGTACGGTCAACATACGGTCACTATTGAGACCGGTATGATGGCTCGCCAGGCTACCGCAGCAGTAATGGTAAGCATGGATGACACTGCTGTATTCGTGACCGTTGTTGGTCAGAAAAAAGCGAAAGCAGGTCAAGACTTCTTCCCGCTGACTGTTAACTATCAGGAGCGTACTTACGCTGCTGGTCGTATCCCAGGCAGCTTCTTCCGTCGTGAAGGCCGTCCAAGTGAAGGCGAAACACTGATCGCGCGTCTGATTGACCGTCCAGTGCGTCCGCTGTTCCCGGAAGGTTTCGTTAACGAAGTACAGGTTATCGCAACTGTCGTTTCTGTGAACCCACAAGTTCACCCAGACATCGTTGCAATGATCGGTGCTTCTGCAGCTCTGAGCCTGTCTGGTATTCCATTCAATGGCCCAATTGGTGCAGCACGTGTTGGTTATATCAATGACCAGTATGTTCTGAACCCGACTGCTGACGAACTGAAAACCAGCAAACTGGACCTGGTTGTTGCCGGTACCGAAGGTGCTGTGCTGATGGTTGAATCCGAAGCTGAACTGCTGAGCGAAGACCAGATGCTGGGTGCTGTAGTATTCGGCCACGAACAACAGCAGGTTGTTATCCAGAACATCAATTCCCTGGTTGCTGAAGCTGGCAAACCACGTTGGGATTGGCAGCCAGAAGCTGCTAACGAAGCGCTGAATGCGCGTGTTGCAGCACTTGCTGAATCTCGCTTGAGTGATGCTTACCGTATCACTGACAAGCAAGAGCGTTACGCACAAGTCGATATCATCAAGTCTGACGTTATCGCTGCTTTGTCAGCTGAAGACGAAACCATTGATGCTGGTGAAGTGAGCGACATTCTGCACGCTATCGAGAAAAACGTTGTTCGTAGTCGTATTCTGGCGGGTGAACTGCGTATCGATGGCCGCGAAAAAGACATGATCCGTGGTCTGGATGTGCGTACTGGCGTTCTGCCACGTACTCACGGTTCTGCACTATTCACCCGTGGTGAAACTCAGGCGCTGGTTACAGCAACTCTGGGTACCGCTCGTGATGCGCAGAATCTGGATGAGTTGATGGGCGAACGTACCGACAACTTCCTGTTCCACTACAACTTCCCTCCGTACTCTGTAGGCGAAACCGGTATGGTCGGTTCACCTAAGCGTCGTGAGATTGGTCACGGTCGTCTGGCTAAGCGTGGCGTACTGGCTGTTATGCCAGATGCTGACCGCTTCCCATACACTGTACGTGTCGTGTCTGAAATTACCGAATCTAACGGTTCTTCTTCCATGGCTTCCGTATGTGGTGCTTCTCTGGCACTGATGGATGCAGGCGTGCCAATCAAAGCCGCTGTAGCCGGTATTGCGATGGGCCTGGTTAAAGAAGGCGAAAACTTTGTCGTTCTGTCTGACATTCTGGGTGATGAAGACCACCTGGGCGACATGGACTTTAAAGTTGCTGGTAGCCGTGAAGGTATCTCTGCACTGCAGATGGATATCAAAATTGAAGGTATCACCCGCGAAATCATGCAGGTGGCTCTGAACCAGGCTAAAGGTGCGCGTCTGCATATCCTTGGCGTGATGGAACAAGCTATCAATGCTCCGCGTGGCGACATCTCTGAGTTCGCTCCACGTATTCACACTATCAAAATCAACCCAGACAAGATCAAAGACGTGATCGGTAAGGGTGGCTCTGTGATTCGTGCGCTGACCGAAGAAACCGGTACGACTATCGAAATCGAAGATGACGGCACAGTGAAAATCGCTGCGACCGATGGCGACAAAGCGAAATTCGCAATTCGTCGTATCGAAGAGATCACTGCTGAAATCGAAGTTGGACGTATCTACAACGGTAAAGTAACTCGTATCGTTGATTTCGGTGCATTCGTTGCGATTGGCGGCGGTAAAGAAGGTCTGGTACACATTTCTCAAATCGCTGATAAGCGCGTAGAGAAAGTGACTGACTACCTGCAAATGGGTCAAGAAGTTCCAGTTAAAGTACTGGAAGTTGATCGCCAGGGCCGTGTACGTCTGAGCATCAAAGAAGCAACAGAGCAGTCAACAGCCGAAAGCGCAGCACCAGCTGCACCTGAAGCTGAGTAAGCGATACCGATTAAACTCTCCATGGCGACATGGAGAGTTATTTATTACGGGGCAGGGAGTCTCGTTTTAGAGCCGGTGGACAGGACGTCATCCATTAGTTGTCTTCGGGAGTGGGAAATGAAGCCTTTTTTGCGCTGGTGTTTCGTTGCGACAGCTCTCACGCTTGCAGGATGCAGCAACTCTGCCTGGCGTAAAAGCGAAGTCCTGGCGGTACCATTGCAGCCGACTTTGCAGCAAGAAGTCATTCTTGCACGCATGGAACAGATACTTGCCAGCCGGGCTTTAACCGATGATGAACGCGCGCAGCTTTTATATGAGCGCGGAGTGTTGTATGATAGCCTCGGCTTGCGGGCTCTGGCGCGAAATGATTTTTCACAAGCGTTGGCAATCCGCCCCGATATGCCTGAAGTATTCAATTACTTAGGCATATATTTAACGCAGGCAGGCAATTTTGATGCTGCCTATGAAGCGTTTGATTCTGTACTTGAGCTTGATCCAACTTACAACTACGCGCATTTAAATCGCGGTATCGCCCTCTACTACGGTGGTCGTTATCGTTTAGCGCAAGATGATCTGCTGGCGTTTTATCAAGACGATCCCAACGATCCTTTCCGTAGTCTGTGGCTCTATCTTGCCGAAAGCAATTTAGATGCAAAGCAGGCTAAAGTGGCGTTACAACAGCGCCTCGATAAATCGGATAAAGAGCAATGGGGATGGAACATTGTCGAGTTCTACCTGGGGAACATTAACGAAGCTACGTTAATGGAACGCCTCAAGGCGGACGCAACGGATAACACCTCGCTCGCTGAGCATCTCAGTGAAACCAACTTCTATTTAGGTAAGTACTACCTAAGTCTGGGGGAAAAGGACAGCGCCACGGCACTGTTCAAGTTAGCGGTCGCTAACAACGTACACAACTACGTTGAGCATCGTTATGCATTGTTGGAATTAGCGCTCTTGGGCCAGGAGCAAGATGACCTGGCAGAATCGGACCAGCAATAGCTGACGAACATCGATCAGCCCATAAACTTTTTTATTAAAGTCATCACCTTAACGGGTGAGGGCGTTTTTGTTCGTTAATCAACCAAATTTGAGCCGGTTCACACTTTTCAATGAAAATTGCAGGTCAATTTCACGATGAGTTACGTAGACTGGCCGCCATCAACGAGGCACATGTACTACATGACTGATATCATCGAAACTACTACCATCGAAACTACTTTTACCGATCTGGGGCTGAACGCCTCCATCCTTAAAGCCCTGAACGATCTGGGTTATGAAAAACCATCTCCAATCCAGGCAGAATGTATTCCACAACTGCTGGCTGGCCGCGATGTACTGGGTATGGCCCAGACGGGTAGCGGCAAAACTGCAGCGTTCTCTTTACCGTTGCTGCATAACCTTGATCCAGAGCTGAAAGCACCACAAATCCTGGTGCTGGCACCGACCCGCGAACTGGCGGTTCAGGTTGCTGAAGCCATGACGGATTTCTCTAAACATATGCACGGCGTAAACGTTGTGGCCCTTTACGGTGGGCAGCGTTATGACGTGCAACTGCGCGCCCTGCGTCAGGGACCACAAATTGTTGTTGGTACCCCAGGCCGCCTGCTTGACCACTTAAAACGCGGTACGCTGAACCTGTCTAACCTGAAAGGTCTGGTACTGGACGAAGCAGATGAAATGCTGCGTATGGGCTTCATCGAAGACGTTGAAACCATCATGGCTCAGATCCCAGAAGGTCATCAGACCGCTCTGTTCTCTGCAACTATGCCAGAAGCGATTCGTCGTATTACTCGTCGTTTCATGAAAGATCCACAGGAAGTTCGCATTCAATCTAGCGTAACGACTCGTCCGGACATCAGCCAGAGCTACTGGACTGTGCACGGTATGCGTAAGAACGAAGCGCTGGTTCGTTTCCTGGAATCTGAAGATTTTGATGCGGCGATCATTTTCGTACGTACCAAAAACGCAACTCTGGAAGTGGCTGAAGCGCTGGAACAAAGCGGCTATAACAGCGCAGCATTGAACGGTGACATGAACCAGGCACTGCGTGAGCAGACTCTGGAGCGTCTGAAAGATGGTCGTCTGGACATCCTGATTGCAACCGACGTTGCGGCCCGTGGCCTTGATGTTGAGCGTATCAGTCTGGTTGTGAACTACGACATCCCAATGGACTCCGAATCTTACGTTCACCGTATCGGTCGTACCGGTCGTGCGGGTCGTGCTGGCCGTGCGCTGCTGTTCGTTGAGAACCGTGAGCGTCGTCTGCTGCGTAACATCGAACGCACCATGAAGCTGACTATTCCTGAAGTAGAGCTGCCAAACCGTGAACTGCTGAGCGAGCGTCGTCTGGCTAAGTTCGCAGCTAAAGTTCAGCAGCAACTGGAAAGCAGCGATCTGGATCTGTACCGTGGCCTGCTGGCAAAAATTCAGCCTACCGCTGAAGAAGAGCTGGATATGGAAACGCTGGCAGCAGCATTGCTGAAAATGGCACAGGGCGAACGTCCTCTGATCCTGCCACCAGATGCGCCGATGCGTCCACGTCGTGAATTCCGTGAACGTGATGAGCGTTTCGAACGTTCAGATCGTGCTCCACGTGGCGACCGTGCACCACGCGGTGATCGTCCAGAGCGTTCAGATCGTCCACAGCGTGATGGCGATGCACCACGTCGCGAACGTCGTGATGTTGGCGATATGGAACTGTACCGCATTGAAGTTGGCCGTGATGATGGTGTTGAAGTTCGTCACATTGTTGGCGCTATCGCTAACGAAGGCGACATCAGCAGCCGTTACATCGGTAACATCAAGCTGTTTGGTACCCACTCCACCATCGAGCTGCCAAAAGGCATGCCAGGTGAAGTTCTGCAGCACTTTACCCGTACTCGTATTCTGAACAAACCAATGAATATGCAGCTGATGGGTGATGCACAACCACGTACTGACCGTGGTGGCGAACGTCGTGGCGGTGGTGCTGGTCGTGGTTTCGGTGGCGGTGAACGTCGTGAAGGCGGTCGCGGTCCACGTCGTGATGGTCCTGGTGCTGGTACTGGCGCACCACGTAGCTTCAGCGGCGAACGTCGTGAAGGCGGTCGTGGCCCACGTCGTGAAGATGGCTCAGCTCCGGCTCGTCGTCGTACCACTGAAGCATAATTGACAGAAGTTTATGCCTGCTGTTAATCAGCAGGCAGTGATAAAAATCCTGGTTAATGCAACCGGGATTTTTTTTATCCAAATTGTACTCATGTACTGGTACAATGTTGCGCAGTAAACCTGTCGCTTCGACAGCCGTTCATTGTTTCAGGGATTCGTATGGCAACCTTATCGACCACTCAGGCATCGCCCTCTATATTTGGCGGGGTTATGATTATTGGCGGCACAATTATTGGTGCAGGGATGTTTTCCCTGCCGGTGGTGATGTCCGGTGCGTGGTTTTTCTGGTCTTTAGCGGCATTGCTTGTGACCTGGTTTTGCATGCTGCACTCGGGTTTGATGATTCTGGAAGCCAACCTAAATTACCGCGTGGGCTCAAGCTTTGACACCGTGACCAAAGATCTGCTGGGTAAAGGCTGGAATCTGATTAACGGCCTTTCCATCGCCTTTGTCCTGTATATCCTGACCTACGCCTACATCTCGGCAAGCGGCTCAGTGATTCATCACACACTGGGCAAAATGTCTGTCGATTTCCCCGCACGATTTGCCGGTCTGATTTTTGCTCTCGTGGTGGCCTTTATCGTTTGGCTCAGCACGCGCGCAGTGAGTCGTATGACGACGATAGTGCTCGGTGCAAAAATCCTGACTTTTTTTATGACGTTCGGAGGGTTGATGTGGCATGTCGAACCCGCAACGTTGCTGGATAGCAAAGCGATAAATCCAAGCTATCTGCCGTACCTATTTATGACGCTACCATTTTGCCTCGCCTCGTTTGGTTATCATGGCAACGTGCCGAGTTTGATGAAGTATTACGGCAAAGATCCTCAGACCATCAAACGCTGCCTTATCTGGGGAACGCTGATGGCGCTGGGGCTGTACGTCATTTGGTTGATTGGCAGTATGGGGAATATTCCGCGCAGCGACTTTATCGCCATTGCGGATAAAGGCGGAAATATCGATGTGCTGGTCGGTGCATTGAGTGGCGTGTTAAACAGCCGCGCGTTGGATTTGCTGCTGATCGTTTTCTCCAACTTTGCCGTTGCCAGCTCATTCCTTGGCGTGACGCTAGGTTTATTCGATTATCTCGCTGACTTATTTAAGTTCGACGACTCACCGCTTGGGCGTCTGAAAACGGCATTAGTGACATTTATTCCGCCAATGTTGGGTGGCGTTATCTGGCCTGACGGTTTTATTTATGCGATAGGTTTCGCGGGTTTGGCCGCAACTATCTGGGCGGCAATCGTTCCAGCACTGCTGGCAAAAGCCTCACGTAAGAAGTTTGGCAGCCCGATTTATCGTGTGTGGGGTGGGAACAAAATGATTGTACTGATACTGATCTTCGGTGTGACGAATGCTGTGATTCATATCCTGTCGAGCTTCGATCTGTTACCGGTCTATCATTAAATTTTTCGCCCCTCAATCGAGGGGCGAAATCATCAACCCATTAAACTCTCATAAACATCCATTGCTAAATCAAACGAATGCAGTCGGGCTTCTGTATCAAAGATCTGGCCGTTAACCATAATTTCATCGGCCTTAGTTTCTCGCAGCAATGAAATCAGCCCGTGACGAACTTTCGCTTTGTCACCGACCAGCGACATGCTAAGTGCCTGCTGTACGCCATACTGTTCCGCCGGGCTCCAGAAGCTATCCATGTTTTCAATCGGCGGAGGCAACTGTCCCGTTTCCCCACGGCGCAATTTCACGAAGGCTTGCTGCATCGAGGTAAACAAAAACTCGGCGTCGCGGTTGCTGTCGGCCGCAATAATATTAATGCAAACCATCGCATACGGCTTTTCAAGGCGCGCAGAGGGTTTAAATTGGGCGCGGTAAAGTTGAAGCGCCTGGAACAACATATCTGGCGCAAAGTGAGACGCAAAGGCAAATGGAAGCCCAAGCTGTGCCGCCAACTGTGCGCTGTAAAGGCTTGAGCCTAACAACCAGACAGGGATTCTGGTGTTGTAACCAGGGACCGGACGAACGGCAGGATTCGGATCGGTGGCATCAAACCAGGACACCAGCTCGCTCACATCGCGGGGGAAATTATCAATATCCCCACTCATATGGCGTCGGAGCGCCATCATGGTGCGCTGATCGCTACCCGGCGCGCGGCCTAATCCCAAATCGATACGCCCGGGATAAAGAGTTTCCAGGGTGCCAAACTGTTCAGCAATGACCAAAGGTGAATGGTTTGGCAGCATCACGCCGCCAGAACCCAGACGTAAAGTTTCGGTATTTGCCGCCAGATAGCCAATCAGTACTGACGTAGCTGCGCTGGCAATCCCGGTCATGTTGTGGTGTTCAGCCAGCCAGTAGCGGTGATATCCACGCTTTTCAGCAAGACGAGCTAAATCCAGCGAGCGATGAAACGCGTCGCGAGGCTGAGAGCCTTGTGGGATAGGGGCTAAATCGAGTAAAGAGAACGGAACTTGGGCAGATTCAGACATAACGGCTCACTTTGTTAGACGAAGTGGGTAACTTCGTTTGCTGATAATTAGGCTCAGTATTGCCGAAAATTATCAACAATTAAGTAACAAAGTGAGCCTTTTATCAGCTCTGAGTAACTAACTCTAAACCAGCGACGCGACGCCAGTAGCCATTACAATCGCTCTGCGCGGCCAGTGACAAAGGTGCGCTGCCATTTTCATTTTTACGAAATGCTTCCAGAACGCGCAATGTTTCCATACCCATCGGGGATAAACGCACCATATCGACCAAACCTTTCATCGATGTCAGTTCGTTACCGAGGTTGTAAACATAACCGCTCATGGTCTGAATGCCGTTAAGCACAAACACTTGCTGATTTTCCTGGGAAAGCATGTTGCGCCCGACAGGATATTTAATGCAGCAGGTTTCGCATTCATCTTTTGGCTTGTCTTCTGAACGCGCGGTAAAGCAACGAGCGGAATAGGCCAGTGGTAAATGACCGTAGCTGAGAACTTCCACTTCAAACTTGTTGCGGATGCCCAATTCGTCGCACTGAATGAGCATGTTTGCCAGCCAGTCTCGCGACAACTCAACCGGCATACACCAGCGAACCATGCCTTGCTTGAGCAGCAAGCGCAGAGTCACTGCGTTGTAGCAGTTAAGCGCATGCCCTGCGACAAACGGAAGCTTGCGTTCTGCTGCCATGTTCACCGCGCCCAGATCATTGGCTTCAATTAAGAATTCACCGTTCTCGACGTAGCGTTTGAGTTCGTTCAACTCAGACGGTGCCTGAACCAGTGCTAAAGTGGAAAGCACCACTTGCTTGCCCTGGCCGGCCAGGCTTTTCGCCATATCCAGCCAGTCACCGGTTTTGGTGGCACGACGTTTGCTGCAAACAGACTCGCCAAGATAAATAGTTTCAGCACTGCTTTTAACGGCAGACTGGTAAAATTTTTCCAGCGTCTCTTTTGGCCAATAATACAGCACCGGCCCTAACGAATATTTCATGGGATTTCCTACTGCCATTTACGGTGATAGGCACCGAGAGTGGTTTGCGTGCCTTCGGCCATCGCCCCTAATGCTTCCATCCATGCCGGTTGTGCACGGTAATTTTCCGGACTGGCCATGCAAAGGTCGATTGCCTGCCGCCACACTTTGGCGACCTGGCTGACATACGCCGGGCTACGCTGACGGCCTTCAATTTTCACCGAGGCAATATTGGCGGCTAATAATTCAGGTAGCAGCTCAAGCGTATTCAGACTGGTTGGCTCTTCTAGCGCGTGATATTTCTGGTCATCGACAAGATAGCGCCCTTTGCAAAGCGTCGGATAACCGGCATTTTCGCCGTCCTGATAGCGGTCAATCAATACATCATTAAGACGTGACTCCAGACCTTGTGGGGTTTGCTGCCAACGAACAAAGCGAGCGGGTGAGCATGCGCCCACGGTGTTCGGTGATTCACCGGTCAGATAAGAAGAGAGATAACAACGGCCTTCAGCCATGATACACAGGCTACCGAAAGCGAAAACCTCCAGCGGAACCGGGGTCACTCGGGCTAACTGTTTTACCTGATGGATGGATAGCACGCGTGGCAGAACGACACGAGCCACATCGAAATGGCGATGATAAAAACGAATCGCTTCTTCATTGGTGGCGGAAGCTTGCACCGAGACATGGCGTTCAATATGTGGATAGCGTTCAGCTGCGTACTCAAGCATAGCGAGATCAGCCAAAATGAGGGCGTCGGCTCCGAGTTGCGCTGCCATATCCACTGCTCGTTGCCAGCGCACATAGCCGTCAGGGTGCGCGAACGTATTGATAGCGATATGCAGTTTACGGCGATGTTGATGCACGTAACTCACCGCTTCTTGCAGCTTCTTCTCCGTGAAATTTAGTCCAGCAAAATGGCGGGCGTTGGTATCATCTTTCAGACCAATGTAAACCGCGTCGGCACCATTATCGATGGCCGCTTTCAACGCCGGTAAGTTTCCGGCTGGGCAAAGCAACTCCATAATTTATCCTGAATCATCGGGAAACCTCAGAGGTAACCCATGCCGCCCATGTAAGGGGCAGCAAAATTGTTAACGAACTGGGATTTTAGTTAACCCGACCACGACAAATTTTGATTTAAGGCAGCTAATGGCGTATTGATGACTTATTGATAAGGTTGATAAGTGGTATCTATAACCCGCGCAATTGTTGATTTGCACCGCTACAGAGAATGGTTGGTGTGGCAAAATAGCGGTTAAATTTCTCAAGGAGTAAAGCTCGTGCTGGATAAATTGCGCTCACGCCTGGTCCATCGTGGCCCGTCACTGTTAAGAACACCGGTTAAATTGACGCCCTTTGCTCTAAAGCGGCAGGTGCTTGAGCAGGTGCTTGGCTGGCAGTTTCGTCAGGCGATGGAAGATGGTGAACTCGAATTTCTTGAGGGACGCTGGTTGAGTATTGAAGTGCGCGACCTCGGTCTGAAGTGGTTTACTTCGGTACAAGATAATAAACTGGTAGTGCGTGAAGATGCCCCAGCAGATGTCAGCTTCAGTGCAACCGCCAACGATCTGCTGATGATCGCCGCACGTAAGCAAGATCCCGATACGTTGTTTTTCCAGCGTCGTCTGGTCATTGAAGGTGACACAGAACTTGGGCTGTATGTTAAAAATCTAATGGATGCCATTGAGCTGGATGCAATGCCTAAACCATTACGCATGCTGCTGCTGCAACTGGCTGATTTTGTCGAAGCAGGGATGAAGCATCAACCTGCTCCAGAAAGTAACTCGGTAGGTGAGCCATGTTAATTCGTGTAGAAATACCCATTGATGCACCAGGCATCGATGCCTTACTTCGCCGTTCCTTTAATGGGAATGGTGAAGCTGATTTGGTTAAGGCTTTACGAGAAGACGGGCTGCTAACGCTTGGCGTTGTTGCCACCGACGACGAAGGTCAGGTGGTCGGTTATGTTGCCTTTAGCCCCGTTGCGGTAGAGGGTGAAGAACTCCAGTGGGTTGGCCTGGCGCCACTCGCGGTAGACGAAGCTTATCGCGGCCAGGGTTTGGCAAAAAAACTGGTATACGAAGGGCTGGATTCACTCAATGAATTTGGCTACGCAGCAGTGGTCACTTTAGGTGAACCGGCGATGTACGAGCGTTTCGGTTTTGTTCCCGCCGCGCAGTATGGTTTGCGTTGCGCCTGGCCCGATACCGAAGCTTACTTCCTGATTCATCCGCTGGCTGATGATGCGCTTAATGGTGTTTCTGGGCTGGTGGAGTATCACGAACACTTCAATCGCGAATTCTGATCCCCTATGTCTTTTGAAGGTCTGCCAACAGATCTTCAAAAGACAATTTCCCTGCCACTAGCATCTCTTTCTGCGCTTTAGTCAGCTGTTTTATACGGTATTCCAGGCGCAAAGCTGATGAGCGATCGCCCACCAGATGACTAAACGCCAATTTCAGCTCACCTTTTCCGCGTAGCGCTTTCGCCCCTTTTCCAGACTGGTGTTGACCAAAACGACGCACGACATCGGTAGTGATGCCGGTATACAAACGGTTATCGAGGGTGCGGACTAAATAGAGATACCAGGGAGACATAAGTCAGGCGCATAATTAACGTTTTCCGCAGAATATCACTCTTCAGGTTGCACATGGAAACTCTCAATGCCATCGGTCGTTGGCTGAACAAACAGCATGTACTGACCTACTGCGTAGGCAGCAATGGCGATTTATGGTGCGCCAACGCGTTTTATTTATTCGATGAACAACGTATCGCTTTTTATCTGTTGAGCGAAACTCACACCCGGCACGGCGAGTTGATTGGCAAACAGGCCAATGTCGCCGGAACCGTCAACGGGCAGCCGAAAACTGTCGCATTAATTCGTGGCGTGCAGTTTCGTGGCGAAATCACGTTGATTGACGACGAAACGGAAGCCGCAACGCTGCGTAGTCGTTACTGCAAACGCTTCCCGGTGGCGAGAGTGATGAAAGCTCCTGTATGGGAAATTCGCCTTGATGAGATAAAAATGACCGATAACACGCTCGGTTTTGGGAAAAAACTCCACTGGCTGCGAGATGAAACTAAGCTTGGTGAATAAGCGACAGGAGATCTTATGAGCCAGGTTTTACTCACAGGGGCTACGGGCCTCATCGGTGGACATCTGTTACGCATGTTGATTGGGGAGCCGCAAGTCAGCCACATCGTTGCGGCAACACGCCGTCCCTTGCCTGCGATGAACAAAGTCACCAATCTATACGATCCCCAGTTGAGCGATGTGCTCACCCAATTAACCGAGCCGCTTGATACGGTTTTCTGCTGCCTCGGCACCACCATGAAAGAAGCCGGCAGCAAAGAGGCTTTCGTATTAGCGGATTACACGCTGGTGGTGGATACCGCGATAACTGGCTTGCGTCTGGGTGCAAAACATATGCTGGTGGTCAGCGCTATCGGTGCAAACAGCAAATCGCCGTTCTTCTACAACCGGGTGAAAGGGGAAATGGAAGAGGCGCTTATCGCACAAGAGTGGCCGCGCCTGACGATTGCCCGCCCGTCTATGCTGCTTGGGCACCGTGAATCACAGCGTTTTAATGAATCGCTGTTTGCACCGTTGTTTAAACTCATGCCGGGAAAATGGAAGTCTATTGAGGCCAGGGATGTGGCGAAGGCGATGCTACATGAAGCGATTTCCCCCTCACACGAAGCCGTGAGTATCCTCGACTCGCGCGAGTTGCGGGAAATCGCTCAACGCACTACTGCTGACTAATTTTCCTCACCCATTTGTCGCTCAAAGGCCTGACGTATCAATCCCATGACGTAGGGCAACTGATCTAGGGAGGAAAGCCCAACCTCAACATTACCGTTGCCCCAACGGCCTAAATGCGTGACGTCTTTTGCCAGGCCTTTAGGGTCGGACAGTTCATAAAAGGGCATATAGATCGATAATCTCAGGCGGCTCTTTTGCGGCACGACATCAACGAAATTCGTTTCTGCTTTATAAACGACATAAAGCTTGGTGAATTCCTCCGTCACTCCCGCATCTATTTCCAGCACCTGTTGGCGAAAAGCATCAAAAACAGCTCTCATTGGAGCGTTACTCGATAAATGTGGATGGTCGTTCAGACTCCAGGCTGTGTTTCTGGTTTTTTTCTCGGCATAACCGACAAGGATTCCTGATGGAAGCTTTGGTGCTTGCCAGACATCGACTGCGGTCTGCGCCAACATTTGTGCTCGACCGATAATCCCCTGTTCGTTCCAGTGGTTTAAACTGCCTAAGCCTTTATTCAAACGCAGCGGGCTTTCTTTAAATCCACCTTTCATATTGCACTTATCGGCAAAAATGCGATTGCTGTATTCAGAGTTATAGCCTGTTAGCGTCAGGTTACCGAGCGTATGCAAATACGTTTCCTGGATCTGTTTCCAGTTACTCCCCAGCGCTTCCTGCCAGGCAGTGGGCAGTGGCGTTTGCTGTGGCAGAATGTGCTCAATGGTATATTCATCTACCGCGACACGTTCTTTACGGCCTTCATTTTCCAGGCGGCGCAGCCAGTAACTACGGTTGCGAAAGTTATAAAGATCGCGTTTTTGAATTTCACGTTTAAATTCTTCGTCATCAGGAAAACGCCGATAAGACGGTAAAGCTTGCAGGTACGCCTGAATACTTTCCAGATAAGATTTTTTATTTAGTGATTTCTTAATGGTTGCAAAAGTTTTATTCAGTGAATTAGTGGGTATGGCACAAACGGCACGACGAAAAACATAGGATTCAATTAGCCTTATCGCCGACACAAAATCCGTTACCGAAAAATGATTATGTTGATAATCATGATAAAGCTCTAACAAGAAAGGATAGGCGACATCAACTTTCAGTTCGCGTAAATCTTTGAAACCTAAAGCAAGCTGCTTATCGGATTCTCTGTTCAGTGCCATTGCGCAATAGTAACCAGCGTATATTTGAATATCAGCTACCAGTTGGTCTACGCCACTATTGTGATTTTTTGGCTCAAGGGCATAAGCTTTAAAAGCTTCATAAACATCATCTATACGCGGAATATTTCCGGTTTTTACCGTCAGATAATGGCGCATAAAACTGTCAAATTGCGCGTTATAACCTTCCTGCCCGAATGCGACTTCCATCGGACGCCAATAGTCTTCATATAATCGGGTTTGATGCTCTGGCTCCAGCCCCATCAAAATAAAATTACGGATGAGGTCTGCCTGGCTCAAAGCTTTACCCGTAGAGTTCATACTTTCAAATATGAGTTGAGGATTATCCTGCCCGCGGCTTAGTGCGACATCAACAATCAATAGCTTTGCCAGCCCTTTACAGACAAACAGTAAATTTTCTGGATATTTGCCTAATTGCTCGTCAAAGAAATCAAAGTTTTCTTTCAGGCGAAGCGAATAGTTTTCTGGCCACGACTTTTGTCGCAGTAAGGCAAGCAAAGATTCTTTATCTGTTTGTGTCAGAAGGAGTTTGAACGCTCGTTCGCCTGCTTCAAGATCGTTTAACAAATAATAATGGCGCAATTTGCGGGCAGAGAAACCCTCCAGAGGTTCGCTATCACCCAGGTGCCGACATAGTGCTTCAATGATTAATGTTGCCGTAGTCAGGCGCTGTTGGCCGTCAATGACTAAAAGCGCTGATTGACTACTTACCTGATAAAGCCCTTGCTCGATATAGACCACCGAGCCAATGAAGTGGGCCGGGATATCTTCTCTTTGCCCGGCGCGAATAATGTCGTCCCAAAGTTGCTGGCATTGAGCAAGCGTCCAGGAATAATTGCGTTGATAAATGGGAATGACAAATTGCGGTGACTTCTTCAAAAAATCAAACAGGCGGGCTTCCGTGGCTTTCATAAGCATCCTTAACTCGGACCGATGTCGATTGCGGGGTTAAAAGTTGCAGGAAGCTTAGCGCTAAGAGGAAAATGAAATAGAGTGCTGCATCAAAGGGTTGTGTTAGAGATGTTAGGTTTTAGTGCTTTTCGACCCCAGAGAGCTAATCAATTTGCTATAGCTCTTTGATAGCTTCATGGGGTCGTTGAAGAAACGCTTTATCGCAAATGATGTACAACCTGGTTACTGCTGCCGCGCCAGATGAGTGACGGGTCTTTCAAATCCTGCACGAATTTGCCGTCGATAAGCACGTTAATCAAATCCACCACTTCGCGCTGATCCGCAGTTAACTCATCAAGCTTATAACCGGTCCATATCCAGATATCTTTTCCGGGGCATTCTTCACGTACTCGCTTCACGAGTTTCAGGACGTCCGCAATATTTTGTGGATGAAGCGGATCGCCACCCGAAAGCGATAATCCCTGGCGGCGAATGCGGGTGTCGTTAAGATCGGCAATGATCCGATCTTCCATTTCCTGCGTGAAAGCCATACCGGAATTCAGCCGCCAGGTGCTTTTGTTGTAGCACCCTGGGCATTCATGCACGCAGCCTGAAACAAACAGGGTGCAGCGGGTTCCTGGTCCGTTGACGATGTCGACGGGGTAGTATTGATGATAATTCATTTCTGGTTCTCTAATGAGTACGCTGGTGCCCTCACCCCGGCCCTCTCCCACGGGGAGAGGGGGAAAAAAGTACCGCCCAGAAGGAGAGGTGAAAACTGTGCCGGGCAATCCCCTCTCCCACGGGGAGAGGGAGGAAAGCAGATTTGTCCCCTCTCCCTTGAGGGAGAGGGTTAGGGTGAGGGGGAAAATCGCGTAGAAGATTAGCCGATTTGCCCGTTACCCAAATGCTTCACACGGCGCTTCACTTCTTCTTGCTTACCGGCGTTAAACGGACGGGCATCAGGGCTGCCGAGGTAGCCACAAACCCTGCGGGTGACGGAAACGCGAGCCGCATCGTGGTTGCCGCATTTCGGGCAGGTGAAGCCTTTGCTGGTGCATTCAAACTCACCGGTAAAGCCGCACTCGTAGCACTCATCAATTGGCGTGTTGGTGCCGTAATACGGAACGTGCTGGTAGCTATAATCCCAGACATCTTCCAACGCTTTCAGGTTGTGCTGAATGTTAGGATATTCGCCGTAGCAGATGAAGCCACCGTTAGCGACAGGCGGATACGCGGCTTCAAAGTCGATTTTGTCGTAAGGGTTAACCTTCTTCTCAACGTCTAAGTGGAAGCTGTTGGTGTAGTAACCTTTATCGGTCACGCCTGGCACCACACCAAATTCAGCGGTATCAAGGCGGCAGAAGCGATCGCACAGGTTTTCACTTGGTGTGCTGTACAGGCTGAAGCCGTAGCCGGTTTCTTCTTTCCAGCTGTCAGTTGCCTGACGCAGACGCTCAACAATCGCCACCGCTTTCGCACGCAGCTCTTCGCTGTCGTACACGTGCTGATTGCCAAACAACGCATTCACTGTTTCGTGGATGCCGATGTAACCGAGGGAAATAGACGCACGGCCATTTTTGAAGATCTCAGAAACGTCGTCGTCCGCTTTCAGGCGCACGCCGCAAGCCCCTTCCATATACAGGATTGGCGCAACGCGAGCTTTCACACCTTCCAGACGGGCAATACGCGTCATCAGGGCTTTACAAGCCAGCTCCAGGCGGTCATCAAGAAGCGTCCAGAAAGTCGCTTCGTCGCCTTTGGCTTCCAGTGCGATACGCGGCAAGTTAAGGCTGATAACGCCGATGTTGTTACGGCCATCGTGAATTTGCTCGCCGTTTTCTTCATACACGCCGAGGAAACTACGGCAGCCCATCGGCGTTTTGAACGAGCCGGTCACTTTCACAACCTGGTCATAGTTCAGGATATCTGGGTACATGCGCTTGCTGGCGCATTCCAGAGCCAGCTGCTTGATGTCGTAGTTCGCATCGCCAGCTTTGTGGTTCAGGCCATCTTTAATCGCGAAGACCAGTTTCGGGAACACGGCCGTTTTGCGGTTTTTGCCAAGACCTGCAATACGATTACGCAGAATAGAGGTCTGAATCAGGCGCGATTCCCAACTGGTTCCCAGACCAAAACCGAAGGTCACAAATGGCGTTTGGCCATTAGCGGTATGCAGCGTATTCACTTCATATTCCAGTGACTGGAAGGCGTCGTAACACTCTTTCTCAGTACGGGAAAGCGCATAGCCTTCAGCATCCGGGATCTGCCATTCTTCAGCCGTCTGACGATGTTTTTCGAAGCTTGCGGTGACAAACGGTGCAAGCACCTCATCAATACGGTTGATGGTGGTGCCGCCGTAAATGTGGCTGGCAACCTGGGCAATGATTTGTGCCGTTACCGCCGTAGCGGTAGAGATGGACTTGGGTGGCTCAATTTCAGCATTACCCATCTTAAAGCCATGCGTCAGCATACCTTTGAGATCGATAAGCATGCAGTTAAACATTGGGAAGAACGGTGAGTAATCCAGATCGTGATAGTGGATATCGCCACGCTCGTGCGCCAGCACCACATCACGTGGCAACAAATGCTGTGAAGCATAGTGTTTTGCCACAATCCCAGCTAACAGGTCACGTTGAGTCGGGATTACCTTGCTGTCTTTGTTCGCATTTTCGTTGAGCAAGGCGGAGTTCGTTTGTTCTACCAGGCCACGGATTTCCTGGTTTAAGCGGCCACGTTTCTCGCGTTCAATATCACGATCATGGCGATATTCGATGTAAGCGCGTGCCAGTTGCTTGTAGTCGCCCGCCATCAGTTGGTTTTCAACGGCAGTCTGGATTTCGCGAATATCAACCTGGCTGCGGCCTTCCATCTGAGCACGCACAATATCTGCGACGGTGGCGCAATAGTCTGCGTCATCGACTCCCGCTGCTTTAGCTGCACGAAGAATAGCTTCTTTAATGCGCTCTGATGTGAAAGGCACTTTGCACCCGTCTCTTTTCATCACATGCGGTGTCATGATCTCTCCGTTTTTAAAATAGGTTATCCACAAAAGGATGTAACAGCCCGGAAGCAGATATAGGTGAGTATTGCCAAAGACTTCCGGATTTCGGCCCACTTTATCCACAGTTAATCCCCAGAGTTATGCTGTGGGCTGTATCATTATAGTAGTCGATAAATACAACATATTGGGCCGGCGTGCATTTTAAGGTCTATATGTAGTGATTTGCATCAAACATGTTTGTGATTTTATTGATTCAGGACAAAGTAATTTGAGCGGTGCAGGAGGGAAGGGGATGATCAAAAATGCGGAGGAGTTTTTTCGGAGAAATACTCGCCAGCTTGCGAGTCATAACTCACCAATGAAAAATTTTGGTGAGGTATGTCTGAACGAACAGACCTCACCAGGAGCAGATTATTACTGTAACCAATAAACCGCTTCAAATGGCCTTAAGCTCATCTCGCCAGGGTTAGGTGCTGCATCAGCGTAGTTCTTCATCAGCACTTCCCAGTTGCCTTCGAAGGCTTCTGGCATCCACCACTGATTCTCACGGCTAAGGTTTGCGGCAACAATCAGCGTTTGCCCTTGCCATTCGCGACGATAACACCACAAATACGGATGTTCTGGCAGTAAGTCCTGATAGTTACCCCAGGTGAAGATAGGGTTAGCCTTACGCAATTTAATCAGCTGCTGATAGGCATAAAACACAGAGTCAGGGTCATTCACTGCTGCTTTGGCATTGATGGTTTGATAGTTATCACACAGGTTGATCCACGGCGTGCCGGTGGTAAATCCTGCATTTTCACCCTCGTCCCACTGCATCGGCGTACGGCTGTTATCGCGGGATTTACTGGCGAGGATCGCCAACAGATTATCGCTGTCCCGGCCCTGCGCGCGCAGCTCAGCGTACATGTTATGGCTTTCGACATCGCGGTAATCAATGATGCGTTTGAAATGCGGATTGGTCATCCCCAGCTCTTCGCCCTGATAGATATACGGCGTACCTTGCATGCCGTGCAGCACCATCGCCAACATTTTCGCCGCCGGAACCCGCAGTTCACCTTCGTCACCAAAGCGCGACACAATGCGCGGCTGATCGTGGTTACACCAGAACAACGCATTCCATGCCACGTTGTGCATGCCCTGTTGCCAGTGGCTAAAAATCGCTTTCAGCGCGACGTAATCAGGCGCTGCCAGGGTCCATTTTTGCCCGCCAGGATAATCCACTTTGAGGTGATGGAAGTTAAACGTCATCGACAGTTCATTGCTATTGAGCGCGGCATACTGCTGGCAGTTATCGAGCGTGGTGGAGGACATTTCGCCTACGGTCATCAGCCCACGTGGCACAAACACATCGCGGCTCATTTCTTGTAGATATTCATGGACCCGCGGCCCGTCGGTGTAGAAACGCCGCCCGTCGCCACTTTCAATATCGTTCGGGAAATCCTGGTCTTTCGATATCAGGTTGATCACATCAAGACGTAAACCATCCACGCCACGATCGGCCCAGAATTCGCAGACCTTTTTCAGCTCGTCGCGCACCTGCGGGTTTTCCCAGTTGAGATCCGCCTGCTCCGGCGCAAACAGGTGCAGATAATACTGGCCGCTCTCTGCGTGCCAGCGCCAGGCATTACCGCCGAATTTAGAGCGCCAGTTGTTGGGCAAAATGTCCGGCGTACCGTCACGCCAGATATAAAATTCGCGGTACGGGCTGTTCTTGTTAAGCGACTCGTGGAACCAGGCATGCTGCGTGGAAGTATGGTTAAACACCATATCCAGAATGATACGAATGCCGCGTTCATGAGCGCCTGCTACCAGCAAATCAAAGTCATCCAACGTGCCGTAGGTATGATCGATTGCACAGTAGTTTGCCACGTCATAGCCATTATCGATCTGCGGCGAGACATAAAACGGCGTCAGCCAAATAGCATCAACGCCCAGCAGTTTGAGATAATCAAGGCGCTTAATAACACCGATTAAGTCACCGGTTCCATTGCCAGTCGTATCCTGAAAACTCTTCGGGTAGATTTGGTAGATGACGCCATGTTGCCACCAGGTTGTATTCATAAAGCCTTCCTAAAGCGAAGGGGCCGCTTACGGCCCCGATAAAAACTAAACCACTAACAGCGTGCCCTGACGGTGTTTGCGTTTATACATCACGCTGGTCAATACAATCGGCACGATCACGGCGATCAGAATCGCGAGGGAATACACTTCCCAGTAACGCGGCTGAATGGACAAAATACCCGGCAAGCCGCCAACGCCAATCCCATTCGCCATCACGCCGCTCAAACCACACAGCAAGCCAGCCAGACCCGAGCCGATCATTGCGCACAGCATTGGGAATCGGTATTTCAGGTTGATGCCGTACATCGCCGGTTCGGTCACGCCGAGGTAGGCCGAGATCGCCGCCGGAACGGAAATCTCACGCTCGTTATGTTTACGGCTACAAATAATGATGCCGACGACAGCGGATGCCTGAGCAATATTCGACAGCGCGATCAGTGGCCAAACAGGCGTTCCGCCCATGCTCTGAATCATCTGCATATCAATGGCGAGCGTTGTCTGATGTACACCGGTAATCACAAGCGGTGCGTACAGGAAGCCAAACAGCGCGGCACCAATCGGGGCAAAACTGCCGGTCATCAAGTGGCGAACCGCAAATGCCACACCGTCACCAATCCAACGACCAAACGGGCCGATAAACGCATGCGCCAGGAATACCGCCAGAATCAGTGAACACACAGGCACTACTACAAGATAGAGGTAATCTGGCACGATGCGTTTCAGACGCGTCTCAATAAAGCCCAAAGCCAGGCCCGCCAGCAACGCGGGGATCACCTGCGCCTGGTAGCCCACTTTTTCGATGGTAAACAGGCCAAAATTCCACACTTCAGGAATTTTGCTACCCAATTCATAGGCATTCATTAGCTGCGGTGATACCAGCGTGACGCCAAGTACTATCCCAAGGATAGGTGTCCCACCCACTTTTCGCACAGCAGACCAGCAAATACCGACCGGCAAATAGAAGAATATCGCCTCGCCAATCAGCCATAAAAAGTTATAAATCGATTGCAGCGACGGGTACATTTGCGCAAGCGTCTGCCCGTTGCTCATCGGCAAATCGCCGATCACATTGCGGAAACCTAAGATCAAGCCGCCGCTTATCAAGGCCGGTAACAGGGGGAAGAAGATCTCCGCGAAATGGGAGATCAACTGCTCATGCCATTTCATGTTCTGGCGTGCCGCGAGTTTGGCTTGTTCTTTGTCTGAATGACTGTGACCACTGGTGGCGATCAACGCCTGATAGTAATCACCCACCTCTGGGCCAATCACCACCTGGAACTGCCCGGCATTCGTAAAGCAGCCTTTGACCATCGGCAGCTCTTCGATCTCTTTTGGCCTGGCAATAGCGGGAT
The DNA here is from genome assembly GCF_031432975.1 of Buttiauxella selenatireducens. GTDB lineage: Bacteria > Pseudomonadota > Gammaproteobacteria > Enterobacterales > Enterobacteriaceae > Buttiauxella > Buttiauxella selenatireducens. The sequence continues at coordinate 551,733 of NZ_CP133838.1, forward strand.
CGTTGAGCACAAAGCGCAGTCGCGTAATGCAATGACTGACGGTTGCGATATTCTGGCGCCCGCCGACCAGGTCAATCAGCTTGTCTATATCCTGTTGTTTCACTTTGGTCATGATGATGTCCCGAGGTGTTGTTATCTGCCGGCAAGGTTATCTTTTAATCTTTTTTTCGAAAATGGGAACGTTCCCGAAACAAGGCGACGATCACAATAAACCGTAAACGAGGGGAGATTACTGCAATGATCCAGGGATAACGATCTGCCGTAGATCGCACGTTTGTGTGATTTGGCCGATCAACTGCCTTGCGGCCTGACGACCTGCTTCGGCGTAGCCAGGATCAACGGTGACAATTTCTGGATGGAGGAATTTCATCAGCGGCGTGCTGCCGACGCTCGCCAGTTGCAGGCTGGTATGTTGATGTTCTTGCAGATATTTACTGGCACCCAAAGCGAGAGTATCGGTGGCACACACCAGGGCGGTGGTGTCGGGTGTCAGTACTTCCTCAACGTGATCATAGCCCTGCTTCATGGCCAGGCCAGGCAGCACAAAGTTGGGCGTCAGCTGGTGGGTTTCGCAGAAGGCAAGATAGGCCTGATGGCGACGGAAACCGGTGGTGACATCACTATGGGGAACACCGAGGAAGCTTATCTGACGATGCCCTTGTTCATACAGATGTGACATTAAAATATTGATGGCACCCTCATCGTCATAACACACAGACGCAAACCCTTTGGCGTCTCTGGCCATCAGAACAAGCGTCGACTGCCACGTCTGCAAAATTTTCTCGTTGATACCGGTGAAACCAAACAAAATCACGCCGTCGATATTACGACGCTGCAATATACCCAAATGCTCTTCAACCAGTTTTGGGGAAAACTGACTTTCCATCATGATCGGATCGTACCCTTGCTCATAGAGCGACGGCAGCATGGTTTGCACCGCGAGGTTTTCCGATAGCGAGTCCAGACGCGTCACAATAATGGCGACCACTTTATCGCTCTGCCCACGCATGGCGCGTGCCGAACGAGAAGGGGAGAAACCTTCTTGCTGCATCACCGCTTCCACACGCTCACGTGTGCGGGCACTGACCCCGCTTTCATTATTCAGAACTCGTGAGACAGTGGATTTACCCACACCGCTTAAACGCGCGATGTCTTTGATGGTGAGACGGTTTTGCATTGTTCTGGTTTTTCCCGGTTTTCAATGGCTTGTGATTTATACATTAAACTCGCGCCATCCAACAAACGACAAAGGGACAAAATCTGGTTTACGTAACGTTTAGAAAGGCAGGAGTAAGATATACGCACTTTCATTGTGCCCAGTTGCGTAATGAAAGCATCCCATATTCTTTAACCGGAGGCGACATGGAACCTGATCCCAGTCCAAAACCTGTAATGACAGGAACCATCCGGTAAGACACTCTTCTTTGAAGTGGCTGCCTTACCGGAACACGTAAGGCAGTGACTCTACCCATCATACTTCAAGTTACAGATGTATTAGTCGCGCGCGTAAACCCGAAAAATTGACTCTTGTAAGTTCATCGGGAATCGCTGGCGTTCGCCCACCCTGTAGCCGAATTATTTTGGTCTATCATCCTGTTCGATGATGTCCCTGCTGATGAAAAAATTGGCCTGCAAGGCAAGGAATAGCCGCGCCTGCATGTCACCAGGTACCGCATATCGTGGTGCCGAGGGACTATTATGCTGTTAAAAAATCTGACCCGGCAGTTGTTTGCACAACTTAGCCGCCACCTGCCTCGTCGCTTGATCCAACGCGACCTGATGCTGGACGACAACACCGTTGCACAGGCACAAGAGATACCCGCTTCGCTGAGCGAATCCTGCCTGAAATATGCCGCAGCTTCTGACGAACAACTGTATCGCGATTTCCACAGCCATCCTGAAGGGCTGAATGCGCGAGAAGTTGAAAGCGCTATCGAACGTCATGGCCCAAACCAAATTCCGGCGCAAAAAGCGTCGCCTTGGTGGGTTCATCTGTGGCTGTGCTACCGGAATCCTTTCAATCTCTTACTGACTATTCTCGGCATTTTCTCCTACTCGACTGAGGATCTTTTTGCCGCAGGCGTGATAGCTCTGATGGTAGTGATTGCGACCTTGCTGAACTTCGTTCAGGAAGCGCGCTCCACCAAAGCGGCGGATACCTTAAAAGCGATGGTCAGCAACACCGCGACCGTACTGCGTGTGGTTAATGAAAACGGCGAAAACGCGTTTGTCGAAATCTCGCTCGATAAGCTGGTGCCGGGCGATATCGTGAAACTTGCCGCAGGAGACATGATCCCGGCGGATCTGCGTGTGTTGCAGGCGCGCGATCTTTTCGTCAGCCAGGCGTCACTCACTGGCGAATCGTTACCGGTTGAAAAGGTCGCGGTCGCCCGTGATATGTCACACAACAACCCGCTGGAATGCGACACGTTGTGCTTTATGGGCACCAACGTCGTGAGCGGAACGGCGCTGGCGATGATTATCGCCACCGGTGGCAACACCTGGTTTGGCCAACTGGCCGGGCGTGTCACTCAACAAGAAAGCGAGCCGAACGCGTTCCAGAAAGGGATCAGCCGTGTGAGCTGGGTGCTTATCCGTTTCATGCTGGTGATGACGCCTATCGTATTGCTGATTAACGGCTTCACTAAAGGTGACTGGTGGGAAGCGGCGCTGTTCTCGCTCTCTGTCGCAGTGGGTTTGACGCCGGAAATGTTACCGATGATCGTCACCTCGACGCTGGCTCGCGGTGCGGTAAAACTCTCTAAACAGAAAGTGATCGTCAAGCACCTCGACGCGATTCAGAACTTTGGTGCAATGGATATTCTGTGCACCGATAAAACCGGCACGCTGACGCAAGACCGCATTGTTCTGGAATCCCACACCGATATTCTCGGTGCGGTGAGCAACCATGTTTTGCATACCGCCTGGCTTAACAGCCATTACCAGACCGGGCTGAAAAACCTGCTGGACGTGGCGGTACTGGAAGGCGTTGAAGAAGAGAGCGCGCGCGACGCCGCAGCACGCTGGCAAAAAGTGGATGAGATCCCATTCGACTTTGAACGCCGCCGCATGTCGGTGGTGGTCTCCGAGCAGCCGGAAGTGCATCAGTTGATCTGCAAAGGCGCGTTACAGGAGATCCTCAATGTGTGTACGCAAGTTCGCTACGGTGATGAAATCGTGCCGCTTAGCGATTCCCTGCTGGAGCGCATTCGCCGTGTGACCGACTCCCTGAACCGCCAGGGTTTGCGTGTGGTGGCCGTTGCCACCAAATTCCTGCCTGCGCGTTGTGAGGATTACGGCCGCGTTGATGAATCTGACCTGATCCTCGAAGGCTACATCGCGTTCCTGGATCCACCGAAAGAAACCACCGCACCAGCCTTGAAAGCGCTGAAAGAAAGCGGGATCACCGTGAAGATCCTGACCGGTGACAGCGAACTGGTCGCCGCGAAAGTGTGCCGCGAAGTCGGGCTGGATGTGGGTGAAGTTGCCATCGGCAGCGAAATCGAGAATATGGCAGATGTTGACCTTGCCGCTCTGGCATTACGCACCACACTGTTTGCCCGCCTGACACCTATGCACAAAGAGCGCATTGTGCGCCTGCTGCGTGGTGAAGGTCATGTTGTCGGCTTTATGGGCGATGGCATCAACGACGCACCGGCATTACGTGCGGCCGACATTGGTATTTCAGTCGATGGCGCGGTGGATATTGCCCGTGAAGCGGCCGATATCATCCTGCTGGAAAAAAGCCTGATGGTGCTGGAAGAGGGCGTGATTGAAGGGCGCAGAACCTTCGCCAACATGCTGAAATACATCAAAATGACCGCCAGTTCTAACTTCGGTAACGTGTTCAGCGTGCTGGTGGCCAGCGCCTTCCTGCCGTTCCTGCCGATGCTGCCGCTTCACTTACTGATTCAGAACCTGCTGTACGATGTCTCCCAGGTGGCGATTCCGTTCGATAACGTCGATGACGAGCAAATCAAGAAACCGCAGCGCTGGAACCCGGCGGACTTAGGGCGCTTTATGGTGTTCTTCGGGCCAATCAGTTCTATCTTCGACATTCTGACATTTTGCGTCATGTGGTGGGTGTTCAAGGCTAACGTGCCGGAAATGCAAACCCTGTTCCAGACCGGTTGGTTTGTGGTGGGTCTGCTGTCGCAAACATTGATTGTGCATATGATTCGTACCCGTCGGATTCCGTTCATTCAGAGCCGTGCCGCGTGGCCATTAATGATCATGACGCTGGTGGTGATGGTGGTCGGGGTTAGCCTGCCGTTCACTCCGCTGGCAAGCTACCTGCAACTTCAGGCGCTGCCGCTGAGCTACTTCCCATGGCTGATTGCAATCCTTGCGGGATATATGACGCTCACCCAGTGTATGAAGGGCTTCTTTAGCCGCCGCTACGGCTGGCAGTAATCTACCCAATCCCCATGCAACTCGAATGCTAATGGGTATAGTTAATATCAGCGAGATGTGATCGGCATCTCGCCATTCCTCGCCATTCCTCTCCATGGTCTTGATGAATATTTCTACGCGTGTTACCAGAGTGTTTTGCTGTTTTCTGGCCCGTCACTGTTAAAGGAATATTCATGTTTAAATCAATACGTTTGAGCTTGCTGGCTGGTTGCATCGCGGCAACTTGCCAGGCCTGGGCTGCACCGGCAGGCGATCTGCCGTTAATGCCCTGGCCGCAGCAGGTTGACCGCCCGGCAGCGGAAGGATCGCTGGTACTGGATAACGCCATCTCCATCAAAATTAGCGGCGATAAACTTACCCATGCCACAGAGCGCTGGCGTCAGCGTATTTCCCAACAGACCGGCTGGCAACTGCAACCAGCACAGGCCAATCCTGACAAACCCACCATTGATATCCAAATCAAAACAGCCGTTGCCCCTTTACCGAAACTCGACAGCGATGAAAGCTACGAACTAAGTGTTACCGCAGAAGGCGTGAAGCTCACGGCAAACACGCGTTTTGGTGCTATGCGCGGCATGGAAACCCTGTTACAGCTGATTCAGAACGGCCCGGAAAATACCGCGATTCCGTTTGTCGTCATCAAAGATAAACCGCGTTTCCCGTGGCGTGGCTTGTTAGTCGATTCCGCGCGCCATTTCATGCCCATCAAAGATATTCTGCGTCAGTTAGACGGCATGGCAGCCGCCAAAATGAACGTCTTTCACTGGCATTTGACGGACGACCAGGGCTGGCGCTTTGCGTCCACCGCGTATCCAAAATTGCAGCAACTGGCCAGTGACGGGGATTTTTACACCCAGGCGCAGATGAAAGAAGTGGTGCGCTATGCCACTTCACTGGGGATTCGCGTGGTGCCAGAAATGGACTTGCCGGGCCACGCTTCCGCTATTGCGGTGGCTTATCCAGAATTGATGAGTGCGCCGGGGCCGTATCAAATGGAACGCCATTGGGGCGTGTTAAAACCGCTGCTTAACCCAACCAACGAAGCCGCCTATAAATTTGTTGATACGCTGATTGGCGAGCTGACCGCTATTTTCCCGGACAGCTATTTGCATATTGGCGGTGACGAAGTTGATGATTCGCAATGGGCTGCATCGCCACAAATTCAGGCGTTTATGAAGCAGCATAACCTGGCTGACACCCACGCCTTGCAGACTTACTTCAACCAGCGGCTGGAAAAAATTCTCGAAAAACATCATCGCCAGATGATGGGGTGGGATGAGATCTATCACCCTGAATTACCGAAAAATATCCTGATCCAATCCTGGCAAGGGCAGGACGCTTTAGGGGCGGTTGCGGCGAACGGTTATAAAGGCATCCTCTCTACCGGATTTTACGTTGATCAGCCGCAATCGACCGCCTACCACTACCGCAATGAGATCCTGCCGCAAGGGCTCAATGGCATCGATAATATTACCGATGCAGATAGCGCGCAGAGTTGGTTCTTCAGTATGCCGCGTCTGAAAGGCAAAGCAGTAGAAGGCAGTTTTACACTCGTGAGCAGCAAAGCGGCGTGGCGTGGATTCATCGACTTCAAAGGAAAATCCCGTCGTGCGGTGCGTGATATTGAGTGGTTAAGTCCGACTCAAGTGACCTTTACCGTTGATACCTGGATGGGGGAAACGCGTCCGGTACTCACCCTTGATAAGGATAAATTGAGCGGTTATTTGCTGGTGGGCAACGTGCGTTATCCGGCTACCGGTCAGAAACTGGATAATATCCCGGATGGCGTCCAACCGGTGGTACCAACGCCTGAACAGATGAGTAATATTCTCGGCGGCGAAGCGGCACTTTGGGCTGAAAACGTGATATCGCCATTGCTGGATATCAAACTGTGGCCGCGAACGTTTGCGGTGGCAGAACGTTTCTGGTCGGCGGAAGATGTGAAAGACATCGATAACATGTACCAGCGTTTGCAGGCGATAGACGCCTGGTCGAGCGTATCTGTTGGTTTGCAGCAGCACACGGCGGCCGCTCAACAGTTGACGCGCCTTGCGGGCACGCCGGACATTATGCCGCTACAAATTTTGGCTCAGGCCGTTGAACCCGCGCAGTACTACACGCGCCAGCATCTGAAATTCCAGGCGGGAAATTACCATCACTTCGAACCGCTAAACCGTTTTGCGGATGCGTTAGGTGCAGAAAGTACGCAGGTGCGGGCGCTGGATCGCTGGGTCGATAAGCTCATCGCCGATCCAGAAGACGGTAACAGCGCGGATTCTCTGCGCCATACCTTTGCGCGCTGGCAAAGTAACACCTCAGATGTGCTGGAACTTATCGACGGGAATTATCAGCTCAAGGCATTAAAACCGGTGGCTGAGAATGTCGATAAACTCGCGGGAATGGGGCTGCGGTTAACGGATCTGGTGGCGAAACAGGGAACGTTGAGTGCGGACGAATCTCATGCGATTCAAAAACAGCTTGATGACGCAGCACAAACACAGGATGAAGTCGTGATTGCGGCGGTTTATCCGTTGCAGAAACTCTTGCGGGCGTGTGTGAAGTAAAGCGGTATTTGTAGGGCGGGTTGGTTTGATTCACCCGCCACTACATCTTAATCGTTAGCGGCGGATAGCAATCGCTTCGATTTCAATTTTCACATCTTTTGGCAGACGAGCCACTTCTACGCAAGAACGCGCTGGGAAAGTCGCTTTGTGCTCAGTAAAGAAGGCTTCGTAAGTCGCATTCACGGTTGCGAAGTCGTTCAGGTCTTTAACGAAAACCGTCGTTTTAACGATATCGCCCACTTTCAGGCCAGCCGCTTCAACGATGGCTTGCACGTTTTCCAGAGACTGACGTGCTTGTGCCGCCACATCTTCTGGCACGGTGCCCGTTTTCGGGTTAACCGGGATCTGGCCGGAAGTGATGATCATGCTGCCAAGGTCAACGCCCTGAACGTATGGGCCGATAGCTGCTGGCGCGTTTTCGGTGCTGATAGTACGAGAAGACATTTTCATTCCTTATAAATACCTGCAACTCGAAATCTATAGGTATTGTTGATGGTAGTGGAAAAGCTCCCGTTCATTATAAGGACGAGAACTATCCCGGCAATGATTAATCAGCCAGCACAACGTAATGTGCGAACTCCTTCTCACAATATTTGCATTTGAGGCTGATACTTTCGTCGCGTTTTTTCACTGCGAATGAAGAATGAACAGGTTCGCTGCGGCTGATGCAGTTGGTATTTGGGCAGACCAGCACTTTATCAATGCGTGAAGGCAGGCTTGGTTTGCTTTTGCCGACCACTTCGTACTCATCAATACGGTTGACGGTTGCGTGCGGTGCGTACAGCGCCAACTGGTTAACTTGCTCGTCGGTCAGGAAGGTATTTTCGATTTTGATAAGATCTTTACGACCTTGTTCGCGTGACGGTAAGTTCAGGCCGATAGTGATGCGCTGTTCGGTTTCCGTTAACTGGAACAGGGTCAGCAGCTTAAAGCCCACCTGAGCAGGAATATGATCGATAACCGTGCCGCGTTTAATCGCTTCAACTTGTAATTTGTTGTCGTGTGTCATCTTAATCTTCCTCTTACTCAAACCAGTTCAGGATTCAAAACTAACGCCAGCAGTGCCTGGCGAGCATAGATACCGTTGCCTGCTTGCTGGAAATACCAGGCGTGAGACGTTTTGTCGACATCAGTGGTTATTTCATCAACGCGTGGCAGCGGGTGCAGGACTTTCATATTTTTGCGCGCATCGACGAGATCGGCAGCACGCAGAACAAACTGCGCCTTCACGTTGGCGTATTCCGACGGGTCAAGACGCTCTTTCTGTACGCGCGTCATGTACAGAATATCCAGGTCGGCAACGACATCGTCGATAGCTTCGTGGCAGCTCCAGGCAATCCCTTTTTCATCCAGCATATCGAGAATGTACTTCGGCATCGCCAGCGCATTAGGTGCGATGAAGTAGAAGCGGTTGCCTTCAAATTTCGCCAGCGCCTGCGCCAGAGAGTGCACGGTGCGGCCATATTTCAGGTCACCCACCATCGCGATATTCAGGTTTTCCAGACGCCCCTGCGTTTCCTGGATGGTAAACATATCCAACAGCGTTTGAGTCGGATGCTGGTTGGCACCGTCACCCGCATTCAGTACCGGTACATTGCCCGAGAATTCAGTTGCCAGGCGCGCCGCCCCTTCTTGCGGGTGGCGCATGACGATGGCGTCAACGTAAGTGCTGATGACCGAAATGGTATCGGCCAGCGTTTCGCCTTTTTTACCTAGTGAGGTATTGCTGCTGTCTGAGAACCCGACCACTGACGCACCCAGGCGATGAACAGCGGTTTCAAAAGACAGACGTGTGCGCGTTGATGCTTCAAAGAAACAGCTGGCAACAACGATGTGCTTTAACAGTTCCGGCTGCGGGTGGGCTTTCAGTTTTGCCGCAGTTGAGAGCACCAGTTCAAGCTCTTCACGACTGAGATCGTTTATGGAAATGATATGTTTTTGATATAGGGGGTTAGCCATGGTTATCTCCTGTTCTCGGGCGTCGGGCAAAAAAAAAGGCCCCTCAATGAGGGGCCTTTGGAATTGATTGAAGCAACGGAAAGAAAAACAGGTTAGCGCCGTCTTTTAGACGACGTGGTGTGGCAATTTTTTGAACACACTGGACCATGCTTCCTCCCGGCAAATTGTGGCGCATTATACGCGTGTAAGAGGACACTTCAAGCGAATAATTCACCTGGTTTCGCCATTAGCAATCGGTTGCAGTGGGGCATTCATATTTCGAATGCCCCGAATTGGCTTAATCAGACTTTCTTCTCACGCAGTTCGAAGCGTGGAGAGATCAGGCCATACAGCGTCCAGCCCAGGAAGGTCACGATGGCACCATACATCATCGCTTCTTCACCGGATGAATACAGTGCGTAGAAACTATACATTGCGCCAATAAACGCAAAGATGTTGGCCAAACGGGCTTTGCTCGGATCCACTTTCGCCACTTTCTGGATAATAACCAACGCCGCCATCGACAGGATGTAAGGGATAATATTGGTCACAACGGCCAGGTTAACCAACACGTTGAACTGCTTGTTCAGTGATGGGCTGATGGTCATCAAAGACAATACAGACTGGATGATAACGATAACGATCATCCCTTTCACTGGTGCTTCGGCTTTGGTCAGTTTAGAGAAAATTTTCGGGAAATAACCTTCGTCTGCAGAGGATTTGAATACCTGAGCAATCGTGAACTGCCAGCCCAACAGCGAACCTACGCAGGACATAATCATCAATGCCATGATGATTTTACCCACTGTTGGGGTAAACATCTGAGCAAAGGCTAAACCAAACGGCGCGGTTGAATTGGCCAGATCCATATTTGGAACGATACCGGCGATAACGTTAGTGGAAACAATATAGATAACCGCAGCGCCCAGTGTTCCGCCTAATACGGCGATAGGAACGTTACGCTCTGGGTTTTCAACAACATCGGTGTTTGCACAGGCAGATTCTAAACCTAAGAATGCCCACAGTGTCATGGCGATAGAAGAACCGATGGCTTCAAAAACAGGAAGATGATGCGGGTTCCATGACTCAACATACATCGTTGGGCTGAACCAGAACCAACCAATGATTGAAATGCCCACAACAGGAATAATTACACCCCATACCGTCACACCACTAATGCGTCCGGTAATGCGTGCACCGCCGAAGTTTGCGACTGTCGCAATCCACAACACCGCGATTGTTGCGAGACAAATCCCGATTGGCGATAACGTGGCATTCAACAATTCTGTACCGTAACCCACTGCGGAAATGGCAATCGCAACGTTCGCAATGAGCAGAGAAACCCCATAGGTGTAGTTCGCCATAAAGTTGCCAGATTTGCCGAAGGCATATTCTGCATAACCGCCCATACCGCCTGATTTGCGGCTGAACATCCCACATTTAGCAAATGCGTAAGCCAGGGCCATAGAGCCCAATGCTGTGACTAACCACGAAACGATGGAAAGTGTACCCACTTCCGCTAATTTGGTTGGCAACATGATGATCCCTGATCCCATCATGTTTACCGCGGTCAAAATGGTGAGCTGAACCACACCCATTTTGTTGTTGCCCTTAGACTTACTCATAATCTGTTCCTTCTTTACCCTTCATACTTCAAGTTGCATCTTTGTTGGCTGCGTTCACTCACCCAAATCACTTACTTTTGTAAGCTCATCGGGATTCATTCTCTTGCCGCCTCAATGCAACTCGAATTATTTTGGGTATATAAACATTGTGATGTGAAGAACCGTTCATCACGGTTCTTCACTGTTTCTTTTTATGGGAAAATCAGTTTTTGCCAGTGACCCTGACGTTTGCTGACTTCAGATTTATTGTTTAATAACATAGCCATAAGCGCGTTTTTTACGATCGTCATCCTGCTTGATATAGACACCCTGTAATTCAGGCGCAAAGCCTGGTAACAGATTGATCCCTTCTTCCAGTGCCAGGAAATAACGCTGCACAGAACCGCCCCAGATCTCGCCCGGAACAACACATAAAACACCCGGAGGATATGGCAGAGCACCTTCAGCAGCGATACGACCTTCAACCTGAGATAACGCCACTAATTCAACGTTACCGCGTACAAACTCAATGTTTGCCTCTTGAGGATTCATCACCACTTTCGGGAAGTGATCTTTACGGAACATCTCTTTTTGCAACTGCTTCACGTTATGGCTGACGTACAAGTCATGCATTTCCTGACACAGCTGACGGATGGTGTAGCCTTCGTAACGTTCTTCGTAGGTTTTGTAGATAGATGGCAGCACTTCAGACAACGGAGCATCTTCTTCGATCAGGCGTTCAAAACGAGCAATTTGGGCAACAAGATGCTGCATCTTCGCCATGTCTTCGGCAGGCGTCATCAGGAACAGAATGGAGTTGAGGTCACATTTCTCCGGTACGATGCCGTTCTCACGCAGGAAGTTGGCAAGGATAGTCGCAGGCACGCCGAAGCTGTCGTATTCACCGGTCTGAACATTAATACCTGGAGTGGTCAGCATCAGTTTGCATGGGTCAACGAAGTATTGATGCTCTGCGTAATTATCAAATGAGTGCCAGCGTTCACCTGGAATGAAGTTGAAGAAACGCAGGTCGTTTGCCATGGTTTCAGTATCAAAATCTTCCCACTTACGGCCATCGATGGTTTCCGGCACGAACGGACGGATATGTTTGCAGAGTTTTAACAGCAGCTTACGAGTCTCAATCCCCACTTTTACGCAGTCCATCCACATACGCTTACCGCTTTCGCCTTCATGCATTTTGGCGTTAACGTCAAGGGCTGCAAACAGCGGGTAGAACGGGCTGGTGGAGGCATGCATCATAAACGCGTTGTTCATACGTTTATGATTTACATAGCGAGATTGGCCTTTAATGTGTTTGTCTTTTTTGTGGATTTGCGAAGTCTGAGAGAAGCCCGCCTGCTGTTTATGTACTGACTGCGTCACCAGAATACCAGGATCATTTTCATTCAGTTCAAGCAACAGAGGTGAACAGTCATTCATCATCGGAATGAATTGCTCGTAACCCACCCACGCAGAATCAAACAGGATGTAGTCGCAAAGATGACCAATCTTATCGACAACCTGACGCGCGTTATAAATCGTACCGTCGTAGGTACCCAGTTGAATAACAGCCAGACGGAACGGACGCTTTTCAGCGCTTCGATTTGGCGCAACTTCACGGACTAAATCACGGAGATATTTTTCTTCAAAGCAGTGAGCATCAATACCGCCGATAAAACCGAACGGGTTACGTGCTGTTTCCAGATAGACAGGAGTCGCGCCTGCCTGAATCAATGCACCGTGGTGGTTGGATTTATGGTTATTACGGTCAAATAGCACCAGGTCGCCCGGCGCTAACAATGCGTTCAATACCACTTTGTTAGAAGATGAAGTCCCGTTTAATACGAAGTAGGTTTTATCCGCGTTAAACACTTTCGCCGCATGCATCTGAGCAGTACACGGAGCGCCTTCGTGGATCAGCAAATCACCCATTGAAACGTCAGCGTTACACAGGTCAGAGCGGAATAACGTTTCACCAAAGTAATCAAAGAATTGGCGGCCGGCTGGGTGACGACGGAAGAATTGTCCACCCTGGTGTCCTGGGCAGTCGAAGGCGGCATTACCCTGCTGCACATAGTCCACCAGGCTGCCGAAGAACGGTGGCAGAACTTCTTTCTCATATTTAACCGCAGCGGCTTCCAGTTGTTTGCCGTAGAAATCAACATTTCCATCGCACAGTTCAAACACGCCAGTTACGCGAGGCAGCACTTCTGCTGGCAGCTCTTCTTCGCAGCAAACCGCGACAAAGATTGGAATACCGAAACCAGTTTGTTCAATGGTATTCAACATACCCGATGTCGCATCTTTAACGGAAATAACGGCAGCTGACACATCAGTAAAATTAGTATTCGTTATATCGACAGTTTCGCGCTCGGTGTTAAAGCATTCTGTCGTGTTGGTACTAACTGCTATTTTTAATTTTTCCATTTTGATTTTTGTCTCTTGTATTCTGAGTAAGTAAAATTTGGGTATAGCATGGCCGTCAGATATTCCCTCAAGGGAACCCGATGCTTATTATTTTTTTTAAGGCAATAGTTCCCCGCAATAATTCGTATTAGTGAATTACTGAAATGAACCAATAAATGCCAGGTGATTGATTCACCGGATTGGCTTAAATGCTAATTTGGATAGTCAGGTGCTGCACGTGAAATGACAGATAACAGCATGCTTTTCAGCACACTACTGAGATTTCAGATGTTTAGTGACTAGCAGGCACGAGTATCCGCATAAGCAGATGCCGTGGGGGGAGTTTACTTAGAGTTGAAAAGATGAAAATCAAAACAGCTACGGTGTATGAGCATCATAATATGCGTAACCCGTCGGATATGTGGCATGGACTTATTATTGTTTTCCATTTTCTATTTCCTTATATGGTGGGAAATCGAGGTTATTGTAATCAGGGAAATATATAAAACCGTGACATTGGTCACTATTGGTTTTTATGTGGAAAACAAAACATCGTTTTTATTTATGTCAAATGAATAAAATGTCGTTTGCCTGGGTTGTTGAAATGTAAAGTAATTATCACAAGAAGGAAGAGTATGAACGAAATAGTCGCAAGCCATCATGAATACCCGCGCCAGTTCTTGAAAATGATACCCGTAACCCCTCGATGTTGATAATAAGATGGGAGGTTATTGTTAACAGTTTGTCTCAGTGGTGCGGTTTTTTATGTATTCATAATTATTCATTTAAATTATGTGTTTTTGCATTTTTATTCATTGAAATTATGTTAGCAATTAATGCTGTGCAGGCTTCATTTTATGAAGCATATCTCTGCTTGCTGATCTCTATCTGGTTTTTATCTGCTGTTTTTCCAGGTTATGGCTCTTAACGATTTGCTGTGCAAACAGTAAAAAATGATAAATTCCGCATAAAAAAGAACAGCCGAATCGAGCAACCCCGAAGCTACGACCATTTTTAGGATGCAGCGCAGGTTTTCATAAAAAATTCGTAGCGGCAGAAGCTGAATGCTCGTATAAATACAATAATAAAACATCGTTTCAAAAAAAGGTATCGATCATGATTATTGGCAACATCCACTCTTTGCAATCCTGGCTGCCGGAAGAGCTGCGTCTGGCAATTGAACACGTTAAACAACACATCACCCCAGAAACGCCACTTGGGAAGCATGATATCGACGGCAATCGCCTGTTTATGCTGGTTTCTGAAGATTCCACACAGTCTATCGAAGATCGTCCTGCGGAATTCCACCAGCGCTATCTGGACATTCAGATTGTGATGGGGGGCCAGGAAGGGATGACGTTTAGCTGTCTGCCTGCGGGTACGCCTGAAACTGACTGGTTGGCGGATAAAGACATCGCCTTCCTGCCAGAAGGCGTGCAGGAAAAGACGGTCATCTTAAATGAAGGGGATTTCGTGGTGTTCTATCCGGGCGAAGTTCACAAGCCACTGTGCGCGGTGGGCAAACCCGCACCAGTACGTAAAGTCGTTGTGAAGATGTTGATGGTGTAATCCTTCAGATGTCGGGTGGCGCAGCGTCACCCGACAATTAACATCTCAACTCTGAACCAACGTCGCAACCATCACAGCTTTAATGGTATGCATACGGTTTTCAGCCTGATCAAAAACCACGCTGTTTGGTGATTCAAACACCTCGTCCGTGACTTCCATGCCACCGTGCAGGCCATATTGTTCCGCCATTTTTTTGCCAAGCGTCGTTTGGTCGTCGTGGAATGCTGGCAGACAGTGGAGGAATTTCACGTCAGGATTGTCGGTCAGTGCCAGCATTGCGCGATTGACCTGATAATCCCGTAACAGATTGATACGCTCCGCCCAAATCTCTTTAGGCTCGCCCATCGACACCCACACATCGGTATAAATGAAATCGGCACCTTTTACGCCCGCAGCAATATCTTCTGTCAGGGTGATGCTCCCACCGTTGTGCTCTGCTTGAGCCTGGCATTCTGTGACCAGTTTTTCATCCGGCCAACAGGCCTTCGGCGCTACCAGGCGCAAATTCAACCCCGTCAACGCGGCAGCTTCCAGCATCGAATTGCCCATGTTATTACGCGCATCGCCAGCATAAACCAGCGTCATCTGCTGGAAGGTTTTGCCTGGCATGTGCTCTTGCATAGTCAGCAAATCCGCCAGTAATTGCGTCGGGTGAAACTCATTGGTCAGCCCGTTCCAGACAGGAACGCCGGCATACTGCGCCAGGGTTTCAACGATTTCCTGGCCAAACCCGCGATACTGAATGCCATCGTACATCCGGCCTAATACGCGAGCAGTATCCTTAATTGATTCTTTATGCCCAATTTGGCTTCCGCTTGGGCCGAGATAAGTGACTCGCGCCCCCTGGTCAAATGCGGCAACTTCGAAAGAGCACCTCGTACGAGTCGAGTCTTTTTCGAAGATGAGCGCAATATTTTTACCAGTAAGATGCTGAATTTCAGTGCCTTTATTCTTATCGTTTTTCAGTTTGGCAGACAGGGCGAGCAATTCTTTAAGTTGTGCAGGGGTGAAATCCAATAATTTTAGAAAATGCTTTTGATAGAAATGACTCATATTTTCCTCTCATGGCATAAGCCGACAATTGAATACAAATTCAATTTATATGTATAGATATTCATTTGCAACCCCGAAAGTAAAATCTTTATCGGGAAAGGTGGAGGCAAACTCAGCCGTGTGTGAAAATAGAAGTATCTGTCTACAAAATTGAGGAAAGGGCCATGGCAAATCCAGAACTGCTGGAAGAGCAGCGCGAAGAGACGCGTTTGATTATTGAAGAATTATTGGAAGACGGCAGCGACCCTGACGCGCTGTACACTATCGAGCATCACCTTTCCGCAGACGATTTCGAAACTCTTGAAAAAGCCGCTGTTGAAGCATTCAAAATGGGTTACGAAGTCACTGACCCAGAAGAGCTGGAAGTGGAAGAGGGCGACACGGTTATCTGCTGTGACGTGCTGAGCGAATGTGCGCTGAAAGCCGAACTGCTGGACGAGCAGGTTGAACAACTGCTGAACCTCGCCGAGAAATTCGGTGTGGACTATGACGGTTGGGGCACTTACTTCGAAGACCCGAACGGTGAAGAGGGTGACGATGAAGGTGACGACGATTTAGTCGATGAAGACGACGACGGCGTACGCCACTAATCTCTTCTATGCAGCGGCGCGATGCCGCTGCATATCAAGGATCAATAACGACCGATTATGAATTACCCACAAATCCTCTCTCCTGTACTCAATTTCCTGCATTGCCCAACGCCTGACGCCTGGATTGAAAAAGCCCGACAGCCAGAGCATTTGCCACTGTTGCTGACAGACCATCTGGTGTGCGAACTCAAAGCGGCGCAAACGGCTATGTTTTTGATTCGCAAATATGTCGCGGATAAAAATAGTGCCCAGGCGCTACTCGACTGGCTAAAGCCCTACGAAGATTTCGCCTTCCGTGAAGGCAGAGAACCGGATTTTGTCGCGCTGCATAAAAGCCTGAGCAAAAGCGTGATGCCCAAAACGGCGAACGCTTGGGGCCAGCAACTTATCGATAGCATGGTGTTGTTGATTAAAGAGGAGCTGCACCACTTCTGGCAGGTGCGCGAGATTATGCTCGCCCGCAACATTCCCTATGTGAAAATCACCGCCAGCCGCTATGCCAAAGCGCTGCTGAGCGAAACGCGGACCCACGAGCCGGTGATGTTGGTGGATAAATTGATTTGTGGTGCGTATATCGAGGCGCGTTCATGTGAGCGCTTTGCCGCACTCGCGCCGCATCTGGATGATGAGCTACAGAAATTCTATTTGTCGCTGTTGCGTTCAGAAGCCCGTCATTACCAGGACTATTTAGCTTTAGCGGAAAAGATCGCCGGTGGGGATATCAGCTCCCGAGTGCGTTTCTTCGGCGAGGTTGAAGCGGCGTTAATTAGCAGCCCGGATAGCGATTTTCGTTTTCACAGCGGCGTACCCGCCGCTTAAAGCGCAAGAGCTAAAGCTTTTGCGACACATCCGCCTGTCGGAGATCAACGAGTCTCCCCTTACAATCGCTTAAGGCTTGAACAGCAACACGCTTATCGCTAAGGTAAGCGCGTTTTTTACCTTCCTGGAAAATATCATGGTAACCATCGCCCTTATTGACGACCACCTTATCGTCCGCTCCGGCTTTGCTCAGCTGTTGGGGTTGGAGCCGGATTTTCAGATTGTGGTTGAGTTTTGTTCCGGGCGCGAAGCGTTGGCAGGACTGCCAGGGCGTGGTGTACAGGTGTGTATTTGCGACATCTCGATGCCAGATATTTCCGGGCTGGAACTGCTCGCGCAACTGCCAAAAGGCATGGCGACCATTATGCTGTCGGTGCACGACAGCCCGGCGCTGGTGGAGCAGGCTTTAAACGCCGGCGCGCGCGGCTTCCTGTCAAAACGCTGTAGCCCGGATGAGCTGATTGCCGCCGTTCATACGGTGGCGACGGGCGGCTGCTATCTGACGTCGGACATCGCCATCAAACTGGCGGCCGGACGGCAGGACCCGTTAACCAAACGCGAACGCCAGGTGGCGGAAAAACTCGCACAGGGTATGGCAGTCAAAGAGATCGCCACTGAGCTTGGGCTGTCACCAAAGACGGTTCACGTCCATCGCGCCAATCTGATGGAAAAACTCGGCGTCAGTAACGACGTCGGGCTGGCTCACCGTCTGTTCGACGGATGGTGATGCAACCCTTTTTATCCCGGCTTATCTCCGTGGTCGCCAGCTTTTTTATCTTCTCTGCTGCGTGGTTTTGCCTGTGGAGCATCAGCCTGCACCTGGTGGAACGGCCCGAGCTGGCAGTTCTGCTCTTTCCCTTCGGCCTGCGTTTAGGGTTGATGCTGCAATGCCCGCGCGGCTACTGGCCCGTCTTACTCGGGGCGGAGTGGCTGATGCTTGGCTGGCTGGCGCAGGAAGTGGCGCTGGCACATCTTCCGTTGTTAATGATTGGCGGCGTACTAACCCTCCTGCCGGTCGCGCTGATTTCCCGCTACCGCCATCAACGTGACTGGCGCACCTTGCTCCGTCAGGGTGGGGCGCTAATTGCCGCTGCGTTGTTACAGTCGCTGCCGTGGATCGGGCAAGGGCAGGAGACGCTGAGCGCGTTGCTGATAACGCTGACCGGCGGGCTAACCCTGGCTCCAACTTGCCTCGTCATCTGGCACTATCTCACCAGCACCGTCTGGCAGCCGCTGGGGCCGGGACTGGTTTCACAGCCGGTAAACTGGCGCGCCCGCCACCTTATCTGGTACCTGTTGCTGTTTGTGGTCAGCCTGTGGCTACAGCTTGGGTTACCTGACGAGCTGTCTCGCTTTACGCCATTCTGCCTGGCCCTGCCGATTATCGCCCTGGCCTGGCACTACGGCTGGCAGGGCGCGTTGATCGCGACGCTGATGAATGCGATTGCGTTGATCGCCAGCCAAACCTGGCACGATCATCCGGTGGATCTGCTGCTCTCACTGCTGGCGCAAAGCCTGACCGGGCTGCTGCTGGGGGCGGGGATCCAGCGTCTGCGTGAGCTTAATCAATCCCTGCAAACTGAGCTTGCGCGCAACCGCCGCCTTGCAGAACGGCTGCTGGAAACCGAAGAGAGCGTGCGGCGAGAAGTCGCGCGCGAACTACATGATGACATCGGCCAGACCATTACTGCGATTCGTACCCAGGCGGGTATTGTGCAGCGCCTGGCGCCGGGTAATGAAGGGGTGAGGCTGGGTGGGACGCACATCGAGCAGTTATCCCTTGGGATTTATGATTCGGTACGCCGCCTGCTGGGAAGGCTGCGTCCACGTCAGTTGGATGATTTATCTCTGGAGCAGGCGATTCGTTCGCTGATGCGTGAAATGGAACTGGAAGGCCGTGGGATCGTGAGCCACCTCGACTGGCAAATCGACGAGCCGCAGCTGAGTGAAAGCCAGCGCGTTACGCTATTTCGCGTGTGCCAGGAAGGGCTGAACAACATTGTGAAGCATGCCAGCGCCAGCGCGGTAACGATTCAGGGCTGGCAGCAGGACGAACGGCTGATGTTGGTGATTGAAGATGATGGCAGCGGCCTGCCGCCCGACTCGGGGCAGCAAGGTTTTGGCCTGGCAGGCATGCGCGAACGTGTGACGGCGCTCGGCGGAACCCTCGCTATTTCCTGTACTCATGGCACGCGCGTCAGCGTCAGTTTGCCAAAGCGATACGCATAAGGGCTGACGATGTTCACTTTCCTGAAAGTCCCCCGGCGGCGAGCCCAATCAGCGATAAAGCTGAAATTGACGCGCGCTATAGCTACTGGCGTCGGCACATTCTGGTCACCATCTGGCTGGGCTATGCGCTGTTTTATTTCACCCGTAAAAGTTTTAACGCCGCCGCCCCGGAAATCCTCGCCAGCGGCGTAATGGCGCGTACCGATATCGGCCTGTTGGCGACGCTGTTTTACATCACTTACGGGTTGTCGAAATTTTTCTCCGGCATTGTCAGTGACCGCTCAAACGCCCGTTATTTCATGGGATTAGGGTTGATCGCTACCGGCGTTGTTAACATCCTTTTCGGTTTCTCCACCTCCCTTTGGGCATTTGCTTTGCTGTGGGTGCTGAACGCCTTCTTCCAGGGCTGGGGCTCGCCGGTGTGCGCCCGTTTGCTGACGGCATGGTACTCCCGGACTGAACGCGGTGGCTGGTGGGCGGTATGGAATACCGCGCATAACGTCGGCGGGGCGCTGATCCCGATGGTGGTCGGCGCTGCGGCGCTGCATTACGGTTGGCGTGCGGGAATGATGATCGCCGGTTCGCTGGCTATTTTAGCGGGGCTGTTTCTCTGTTGGCGTCTGCGCGACCGCCCGCAAACTGTTGGCTTGCCGCCGATAGGCGACTGGCGGCACGACGAGCTGGAAATCGCCCAGCAGCAGGAAGGAGCAGGGCTGACGCGCCGGGAAATCCTCTACAAATACGTGCTGGGGAATCCCTGGATCTGGCTGCTGTCACTGTGCTATGTACTGGTCTACGTGGTGCGGGCGGCGATCAACGACTGGGGGAACCTCTACATGTCAGAGACTCTGGGCGTGGATCTGGTCACGGCCAACTCGGCGGTAACGATGTTTGAGCTGGGTGGGTTTATCGGCGCACTGGTGGCAGGCTGGGGCTCGGACAAACTATTCAACGGCAACCGTGGGCCGATGAACCTGATATTTGCCGCCGGAATATTGCTCTCTGTCGGCTCGCTGTGGCTGATGCCCTTTGCCAGCTATGTGATGCAGGCTACCTGCTTTTTCACCACCGGTTTCTTTGTGTTTGGCCCGCAGATGTTGATTGGCATGGCAGCGGCGGAGTGCTCCCACAAAGAGGCGGCGGGGGCCGCTACCGGCTTTGTTGGCCTGTTCGCTTACCTCGGCGCGTCTCTCTCCGGCTGGCCGTTGGCGCAGGTTATCGACATCTGGCACTGGAATGGTTTCTTCGCGGTGATCGCTATCGCCGCAGGGATCTCTGCGCTGCTGTTGCTCCCGTTCCTTAATGCCCAGTCCCCACAAGTCCGTCGCGAAGCGTGATACATCTCACCTTTTTACCCGGAATAACGCAAAACTAAGAAATTTTCCAGGTTTCTCCTGGAAGCCATCTCAGGCCAAAGTCGCTGCTGATTTTTACAATGCCTGCTATCACGCAGGTTTTTAAATCAGGAGTAATCCATGCTGGCCTTATTAAACCAGGTGCGCAAGCCGACCCTGGATCTGCCGCTCGATGTGCGGCGCAAGATGTGGTTCAAACCGTTCATGCAGTCTTACCTGGTGGTCTTTATCGGCTACCTGACCATGTACCTGATCCGTAAGAACTTCAACATCGCGCAGAACGATATGATCTCTACCTACGGGCTGAGCATGACGCAGCTGGGGATGATCGGCCTGGGCTTCTCCATCACCTACGGCGTGGGTAAAACCCTGGTTTCCTACTATGCGGATGGCAAAAATACTAAGCAGTTCCTGCCGTTTATGCTGATCCTCTCCGCCATCTGTATGTTGGGCTTTAGTGCCAGCATGGGGACGGGTTCGGTCAGCCTGTTTATGATGATCGCTTTCTACGCCCTGAGCGGCTTTTTCCAGAGCGCGGGTGGCTCGTGCAGTTACTCCACCATTACCAAATGGACGCCTCGCCGCAAGCGCGGAACCTACCTGGGGCTGTGGAATATCTCCCATAACCTGGGCGGTGCCGGTGCCGCTGGTGTGGCACTGTTTGGTGCGAACGTCCTGTTCGACGGCCACGTCATTGGCATGTTTATCTTCCCGTCCATCATCGCGCTGATTGTTGGTTTTATTGGTCTGCGATACGGCAGCGACTCCCCTGAATCCTACGGCCTGGGCAAAGCGGAAGAGTTGTTCAGCGAAGAGCTCAGCGAAGAAGATAAAGAGACTGAAGACGAGTCGATGACCAAATGGCAAATCTTCGTGGAGTATGTGCTGAAGAACAAAGTCATCTGGCTGCTGTGCTTCTCCAACATCTTCCTCTACGTGGTGCGTATCGGTATCGATCAGTGGTCTACGGTATACGCCTTCCAGGAGCTGAAGCTTTCTAAAGAAGTGGCGATTCAGGGCTTTACCCTGTTTGAAGTGGGCGCGTTGGTCGGCACGTTGCTGTGGGGCTGGTTATCGGATCTGGCGAACGGTCGCCGTGCGCTGGTCGCCTGCGTTGCGCTGGCATTAATCATCGCGACACTCGGCGTTTATCAGCACGCCAGTAATCAGTATGTTTACCTGGCATCGCTGTTCGCGCTGGGCTTCCTGGTGTTTGGCCCGCAGTTGCTGATTGGTGTGGCGGCGGTCGGATTCGTTCCGAAAAAAGCCATCGGTGCGGCTGATGGTATCAAAGGAACTTTCGCTTATCTGATCGGCGACAGCTTCGCTAAGTTGGGGCTGGGAATGATCGCCGACGGTACGCCAATCTTTGGCCTGACCGGCTGGGCAGGGACTTTCGCCGCGCTGGATGCAGCGGCAATTGGCTGCATCGTGCTGATGGCAATGGTCGCAGTGATGGAAGAACGCAAAATTCGCCGTGATAAACGCATTCAGCGTTTAGCGACTCGCTAAAAAGTTGAAGGGTTTGCTGGATCTGGGATTCAGCAAACCCGTTTTAAGAAGGTTACAGAGACTTAATCATCCGCACTTCGCAATCCACATGCCCTGTACAGCCCAACGGCTCAGAAATATGTTCAAAGCCAAGACGCTCGTACAGCGCGATAGCTTCTGTCAGAAATGCCGTAGTTTCCAGATAGCAACGCTTAAAACCTTCTTCGCGGGCATAATCCATCGCCTGTATTGCCAGGCGTTTTGCCAGACCTTTACCCCGCACGACCGGCAGGAAATACATTTTCTGCAATTCACAAATATCCGGCTCGCTGCAAGTTAACGGCGCGACGCCACCACCACCAACCACTTTGCCGTCCAGTTCTACAATCCAGAAAGCATGCCCGGGTTGGCTATAAACCTGGAACAATTCATCCAAATTAGGATCAGCTACGGTGTAGCCTTTATCGGCGGTTAAGCCGTATTCAGCGGACACTTCGCGGATAACACGGGCGATAGCCGCATTGTCATGGGCGGTTATCCGGCGCAGTGCGATTTCAACCGGAGCAGCAAGATTCATAGCGTGACTCATTGATGAAGGGGTAAAGACAGCTCATTCTAATACCACTGCGAAACTTAACAAGCAAGTTTCTAAAATGTTTTGTCGTTCCCGTTTCGGAGTATTGAGCGGGGAGGAGTTGTGGTTCAATACTCATTGGCAAGTTTTTATATTAATAATAAAACAATATAAATGGATTCAGTCCATAAGGAAATATATGTCTGAAATACAAACGGAAATAGAAGAAACGCACTCCAGAAGTCTGGTGTTTCATGGGACGGGTAAGGGATATTTCAAAATATGGATAGTCAATGTGCTATTAACAATTGTGACCCTGGGCGTTTATGGTGCATGGGCTTTCGTCCGCTCAAAACGTTATTTATATAATCATACTGAGCTATCTGGTTCACGCTTCGACTATAAGGCGACGGGTGGTGCAATATTTGTTAGTTGGTTGTGCCTGTTGATTTATATTTTTGCTCTTGAGGGGGCTCTCATAGGTCGTCATTCACTAACTGCTGCGGCTATGGGGGGATTGTTAATTCTATTCTTACCCTATTTATTAGTGCAAAGTATTCGTTATCAGATGCAATCCACCACATTGAACAACGTGCGTTTTAACTTTAAATGTTCAGGTTTTAAAGCATGGTGGGTGATGCTGGGGTGCCCATTATTGATGGGGCTCGGTGTTGGTTTGATCTGTGTTTTGATCATGAGTACTTGTAGTTCAGCCACACTCTTTGACATGCAGCGTATCATCATCACGGCGGTTATCGCGGTATTAGTCGGCATTCTGGGGATGGGGATTATTCAGGGAGTTGCAACTGCGCTTGGGCTGAATCTATTATTCAATAATTTAAGCTTCGGCAAGCAAACGTTCAGCACTGACATTAGTTTCAAAAAATGTATTACTATTTGCCTGATTAGCATTTCATTGATGATTCCATTCATACTGATTGTATTGAATTTAGTATTACCATCTTATCTTGAAATAGCCTCTACGGCATTTCTGGATAACCCAGATCTATTAGCCGAAAAAATGAATTCATTGCAGGCAACGATGGCCGTGGCCTACCTGGTTTATCTTTTGGGTATAATCATTTGCGCAAGTTTTCTCTACGTTAAGATGCGTAATTATTATTATTCTGCCGTCGTGTTAAGTGGCCGTGTTGCTTTCCGTTCAACCCTGACCATCAGTGGTTTTATGGGGCAGGTAATCATCAATATTTTGATCACTGTTTGTACGCTCGGCTTTGGCTACCCTTGGGCACGAATCCGTTATTGTCATTATCTGGCCAATAACACTTGGGTTGACGGTGATTTAGATTCTCTGAATCTGGAGGATCATGAGGATAAAATTGCCACAGATATTGTGAGTCGTCTTTCTCGTGGCCTGGTACCAAATATAAGCTTGTAGCCATAAAAAAGGCCGGGAAATTTCCCGGCCTTTTAACTTTCAGCAAATCCAATTACAGCGCGGCAATCACAGCCTGCTGCTCAATCAGTTTCGCTTTTGCATCGGCGAAAGCAACCATGCGCTCACGCTCTTTAGCCACCACGTCAGCGGGTGCACGTGCGACAAAACCTTCGTTGGACAACTTGCCTTCGATTTTGCCAATCTCGATTTCGATCTTCGCAACTTCTTTAGCCAGACGCTCAATTTCAGCGGCTTTGTCGACCAGACCAGCCATTGGGATCAGCAGTTCTGCGCCGTCGATAATTTTGGTCACGGAAACCGGACCTTTATCATCAGCCGGCAGCAGGGTGATGCTTTCCAGACGTGCCAGGTTTTGCAGGAAGGTACGGTTCGCGTTTACGCGACGTTCCGCTTCTGCACTCACGTTACGCAGCAGCACTTCCAGCGGTTTGCCCGGAGCAATGTTCATCTCAGCACGAATGTTACGTACTGCGGTGATTGCCTGCTTCAGCCACTCGGTATCAGAGAACGCAGCTTCGTCGTCCTGAGCGCTGTTATACGCCGGGAACGGTTGCAGCATAATGGTATCGTCGGTGATGCCTTTGAAGGTTTTCACACGCTGCCAGATGGTTTCCGTGATGAATGGAATGATTGGATGCGCAAGACGCAGCAAACCTTCCAGCACGTTGATCAGCGTATTACGCGTGCCGCGCAGTTCCGCCTCACTACCGCTGTTCATGACCGGTTTGGTCAGCTCCAGATACCAGTCACAGAACTGGTTCCAGGTGAATTCATACAGAATGTTGGCCGCGATATCAAAGCGATAGGTGTCCAGCGCTTCACGGTATGCCTTCACGGTGCGGTTGAATTCCGCCAGAATCCAGCGGTCTGCCAGCGACAGAACCATTTCGCCGCCGTTAAAGCCGCAATCCTGGTCTTCGGTATTCATCATCACGAAACGGCTGGCGTTCCACAGCTTGTTACAGAAGTTGCGATAACCTTCCAGGCGCTTCATGTCCCAGTTGATGTCGCGACCCGTAGAGGCCAACGCTGCCAGCGTAAAGCGCAATGCATCGGTGCCGTGCGGCTCGATACCGTTCGGGAATTGCTTCTCGGTTCGTTTGCGGATTTTCTCAGCCAACTGTGGCTGCATCATGTTACCGGTACGCTTCTCAAGCAGGTCTTCCAGGGAAATACCATCAACCATATCCAGTGGATCGATAACGTTACCCTTGGACTTAGACATTTTCTGCCCTTCGTCATCACGGATAAGACCGGTCATGTAAACGGTTTTAAACGGAACCTGTGGTTTGCCGTCTTCATCTTTGATGAAGTGCATGGTCAGCATGATCATGCGCGCAATCCAGAAGAAGATGATGTCGAAGCCGCTGACCATCACGCTGGTCGGGTGGAAGGTACGCAGCGCTTCGGTATTCTCAGGCCAGCCTAAAGTGGAGAACGTCCACAGACCGGAAGAGAACCAGGTATCCAGAACGTCTTCGTCCTGGTTCAATGCAACGTCGTCGCCCAGGTTATTTTCAGCACGGACTTCCGCTTCGTTACGGCCAACGTAGACGTTGCCATTGGCATCGTACCAGGCCGGGATGCGGTGACCCCACCAAAGCTGACGTGAAATACACCAGTCCTGAATATCGCGCATCCAGGAGAAGTACATGTTTTCGTATTGCTTCGGCACGAACTGAATGTCGCCCTGCTCAACAGCTTCAACCGCAACTTTAGCCAGTGGAGCCGTGCGCACGTACCATTGGTCGGTCAGCATAGGTTCGATAACCACGCCGCCACGGTCACCGTAAGGAACGGTCAGATCGTGTGGTTTGATCTCTTCCAGCAGACCCATTTCTTCGAACGCTGCAACGACCGCTTTACGTGCGGCAAAACGTTCCAGCTTCTGGAACTGAGCGGGGATTTCGTTACCGTAAACGGTAGATTCTTCACCGTTGGTATCAAACACTTCTGCCGCTTCACGGATATCACCGTCGAAGGTCAGGATGTTGATCATTGGAAGCTGGTGACGACGACCTACTTCATAGTCGTTAAAGTCGTGCGCAGGCGTGATTTTCACACAGCCGGTGCCTTTTTCCATGTCAGCGTGTTCGTCGCCAACAATAGGAATAAGGCGGTTAACCAGCGGCAGCACCACGAATTTACCGATCAAATCTTTATAACGTGGATCTTCCGGGTTCACAGCCACGCCAGTGTCACCGAGTACGGTTTCTGGACGCGTGGTGGCGACAACCAGGTAATCTTTGCCGTCAGCGGTTTTCGCGCCGTCAGCCAGCGGATAACGCAGGTGCCACATAGAACCTTTGGACTCGCGGTTTTCTACTTCCAGATCGGAGATAGCGGTACGCAGTTTCGGGTCCCAGTTTACCAGGCGCTTGCCGCGATAAATCAGGTCTTCTTTGTACAGGCGAACGAACACTTCTTTCACCGCGTTGGACAGCCCTTCGTCCATGGTGAAGCGTTCGCGCTCCCAATCTACGGAGTTGCCAAGACGACGCATCTGACGGGTGATGGTGCCACCAGACTCTGCCTTCCACTGCCAGATTTTCTCGATAAACGCATCGCGACCGTAGTCGTGGCGTGTTTTACCTTCTTCGGCGGCAATTTTGCGCTCTACGACCATCTGGGTCGCGATGCCGGCGTGGTCAGTCCCCGCCTGCCACAGGGTGTTTTTACCCTGCATGCGCTGGTAACGAATCATGGTGTCCATGATCGTTTGCTGGAAGGCGTGACCCATATGCAAGCTGCCGGTAACGTTCGGCGGCGGGATCATGATGCAGAAGCTTTCCTGGCTGGTGTCGCCATTTGGCTTAAAGTAGCCCTGCTGTTCCCAGTGCTCGTAAAGCGGCTGTTCGATATCTTGCGGGTTATATGTCTTTTCCATTGTCTGCTATGTCGTTCCCGGCGGGGTATGAGTCGCCGTAGTCAAGTGGAAACCAGCAACGCGATACGCCTTGTAGCGATCACGGGCCAGTTGTTTCTGGGATTCTTCGTAAGGTACGAAGTCTATCACTTCATGGAAAGCGGTGGCAAAATCTGCAAACTGCGGCAAAAGGCTAATCAGTACATCGCGTGGTGAACTACCACGCCGCTGCGGCCAGGCCAATTCTACCGGAGCACCATAACGTGGGCCTTCACCGGCAAGATTATGCGGTACAAACGCGTGTGCGTCGCGCTGCCAAAGTGCTTCATCCAGACGGATAGCTTGTTGTTCATCAACACAAGCAATCAGCAGGCGTTTCCCTGCGCGAAAGCTTTCTGCCGCCAGTTCACACACCAACGCTTCAACGGCATTCAACTCCCCGGAGGGTGTGTCGTTGTCGAGCAGGTAGAACGTCGCGTTTTTCATTTGTTTCGCATCTTTAGAATCATGAGTTTCCCCTCATCCCGGCCTTCTCCCAAAGGAGAAAACCGAATGACGCCCTCACCCTAACCCTCTCCCCCAGGAGAGGGGACTTTCTTTGCTCCCTCACCTTTAAGGGGGAGAGGACTTTCTTTGCTCCCTCTACCTTGAGGGAGAGGGGACTTTCTTTACTCCCTCTCCCTTGAGGGAGAGGGCCGGGGTGAGGGGGATTTCGTCGTTAGTCTTCGCCGTTAAACCCTGAACGATTTAACAGGAATTGCGACAGTAACGCCACTGGACGACCGGTCGCACCTTTGGCTTTACCTGAACGCCAGGCCGTACCTGCGATGTCCAGGTGAGCCCAGTTGTACTTGCGGGTAAAGCGTGACAGGAAGCAAGCCGCAGTAATTGCGCCACCAGGACGGCCACCGATGTTTGCCATATCAGCAAAATTGGAGTCCAGCTGATCCTGGTATTCATCGGCGATTGGCAGACGCCATGCACGGTCACCGGCTTGTTCAGATGCGCCGATCAGTTCGTGTGCCAGCGGGTTGTGGTTAGACATCAAACCGGTGATGTGATGACCCAAAGCAATCACACATGCGCCGGTCAGTGTTGCCACATCGATAACCACATCTGGCTCGAAGCGCTCAACATAGGTCAGTACGTCACACAATACTAAACGGCCTTCTGCGTCAGTGTTGAGCACTTCGACAGTTTGGCCGGACATCGTTGTCAGCACGTCACCCGGGCGATAAGCACGTCCGCCAGGCATGTTCTCACAGCCCGCCAGCACGCCAATCACGTTAATCGGCAAGTTAAGTTCTGCAACCATGCGCATAACGCCGTACACAGAAGCGGCACCGCACATGTCGTATTTCATCTCATCCATGCCTTCGGCAGGTTTGATTGAAATACCGCCGGAGTCGAACGTCAGGCCTTTACCGACCAGCACGATTGGACGCACATCTGGTGAGTTATTACCTTTGTATTCGATGACAGACATCAGTGATTCGTTCTGGGAACCATCACCTACCGCGAGGTAGGAGTGCATACCCAGCTCTTTCATCTGCTGCTCACCGATAACACGAGTGACAACGTTTTTGCTGAAAGAATCTGCAAGCTGACGCGCCTGAGAGGCCAGGTACGCTGCGTTACAGATATTAGGTGGCATATTGCCAAGATCTTTTGCCGCTTTAATACCGGCAGCAATAGCCAGACCATGCTGAATGGCACGTTCGCCGCTCGTCAGTTCGCGACGGGTTGGCACGTTAAAGACCATTTTACGCAGCGGACGACGTGGTTCGCTTTTGTTGGTCTTCAATTGATCGAAGCTATACAAAGACTCTTTTGCCGTTTCCACTGCCTGGCGTACTTTCCAGTACGTGTTACGACCTTTAACGTGCAGTTCGGTCAGGAAGCAAACGGCTTCCATCGAGCCAGTATCATTTAGAGTATTGATCGTTTTCTGGATAACTTGCTTATACTGACGCTCATCCAGCTCACGCTCTTTGCCACACCCAATCAGCAGAATGCGCTCTGAAAGCACGTTCGGAACATGGTGAAGCAATAAAGTTTGACCGGGTTTTCCCTCAAGCTCACCACGGCGCAATAAGGCGCTGATGTAGCCATCGCTGATTTTATCGAGTTGTTCGGCGACCGGGGACAGGCGACGCGGTTCAAAGACTCCCACAACGATGCAGGCACTACGCTGTTTCTCGGGGCTACCGCTTTTTACACTGAACTCCATGCACTACGCTCCTGAATCTTAAAGACAACAACGGTGGCTACA
The DNA here is from genome assembly GCF_031432975.1 of Buttiauxella selenatireducens. Taxonomy (GTDB): domain Bacteria; phylum Pseudomonadota; class Gammaproteobacteria; order Enterobacterales; family Enterobacteriaceae; genus Buttiauxella; species Buttiauxella selenatireducens. The sequence goes on from NZ_CP133838.1 coordinate 580,896, forward strand.
GCTAGAATTGCAAGCTTTCGTAACTCATGTCCGCGGTTGCGATGACTTCGTGTTAATCTTACGAGTATGTTTTTACTGTTTCGGCGACGTCAATTAAATCACCCTGTGCCAGAAACTTGCTGAGCTTATTAATCTTAGCGATGTTTTCGACGACTCAAGAGAATAAATGACGTATAAGCGATGAAACAAGCGATTTTCCTGCAAAAAGACTCGTTTTCACAGGCGTATTTAATGTGATTATCATAAGATATCTGGTTCGGGAGACGTTCAAAAGCCAACTTGCGATCCTCTTCATTCTGCTGCTGATTTTCTTTTGTCAGAAGCTTGTCAGGATTCTTGGGGCGGCGGTTGACGGCGACATTCCGACAAATCTCGTTTTCTCTCTTTTAGGGCTGGGCGTGCCTGAAATGGCGCAACTTATCCTGCCTCTTAGCCTTTTCCTTGGGCTACTCATGACGTTTGGGCGTCTGTATACCGAAAGCGAAATCACGGTAATGCATGCCTGTGGCTTGAGTAAAGCGGTGCTGATCAAAGCTGCAATGATCCTCGCACTCTTTACTGGCGCGGTTGCTACCATCAACGTGATGTGGCTTGGCCCGTGGTCTTCACGTCATCAGGATGAAGTGTTGGCGGAAGCCAAAGCTAACCCTGGTATGGCTGCTCTGGCACAAGGCCAATTCCAGCAAGCGACCGATGGCAGCTCAGTACTGTTTATCGAGAGCGTCAACGGTTCAAGCTTCAAGGATGTGTTCCTTGCGCAATTGCGCCCGAAAGGTAATGCACGTCCTTCTGTTGTGGTGGCTGATTCCGGTCATTTATCACAGCGGGCAGATGGCTCTCAGATTGTGACGCTCAATACCGGTACCCGTTTTGAAGGTACTGCGATGCTGCGTGACTTCCGTATTACTGACTTCCAGGATTATCAGGCGATTGTTGGGCACCAGACGGTAGCGCTTGATCCCGATGATTCCAGTCAGATGTACATGCGCACCTTATGGGCAAACGATGCGCCTAACGCCCGCGCAGAATTACACTGGCGCCTCACGCTGGTGTTGACCGTATTTATCATGGCGTTGATGGTTGTTCCGTTGAGTGTGGTGAACCCGCGTCAGGGTCGTGTGCTTTCGATGCTGCCAGCCATGCTGTTGTATTTAGTGTTCTTCCTGCTTCAGACGTCCCTGAAATCCAATGCGGCGAAGGGGAAAATCGACCCAATGATTTGGATGTGGTTGGTTAACCTGGTCTATTTTGCCATCGCAGTTGTGCTCAATGTGTGGGATACAGTGCCGATGCGTCAGCTACGTGCACGCTTTAGCAAAACACGAGGAGCAGCATAAATGTTTGGTGTTCTCGACCGTTATATCGGTAAAACCATCTTCACCACTATCATGATGACGCTGTTCATGCTGGTGTCGTTGTCGGGCATTATTAAGTTTGTCGACCAGTTGAAAAAGGCCGGTCAGGGCAGCTATTCGGCGATGGGCGCGGGGGTTTATACCGTCCTGAGCGTCCCAAAAGACATCCAGATTTTCTTCCCGATGGCCGCACTTCTTGGTGCGCTGTTGGGGCTGGGAATGTTGGCACAGCGTAGTGAGCTGGTGGTCATGCAAGCCTCCGGTTTTACCCGTATGCAAATCGCATTGTCAGTCATGAAAACGGCGATTCCGCTGGTGTTGCTGACGATGGCGATTGGCGAATGGGTTGCACCGCAAGGTGAACAAATGGCGCGTAATTACCGTGCGCAACAGATGTACGGTGGTTCTTTGCTGACGACCCAGCAAGGTTTATGGGCGAAAGATGGCCACAGCTTTGTCTATATCGAACGTGTGAAAGGTAATAACGATCTCGCGGGCGTTAGCATCTACAGCTTTAACAAAGAGCGACGTCTGGAATCCGTGCGATATGCTGCCTCAGCGCAATACGATGTGGAGCATAAGGTATGGCGATTGTCTCAGGTTGATGAATCTAATCTCAGTGACCAGAAACAAATTACCGGCTCACAGACTGTCAGTGGCGAGTGGAAAACTAACTTAACCCCAGACAAACTGGGCGTGGTAGCGCTCGACCCTGATGCGCTGTCGATTAGCGGCCTGCATAACTACGTGAAGTATCTTAAAGCCAGCGGACAAGATGCTGGGCGTTACCAGCTCAATATGTGGAGCAAAATCTTTGCGCCACTCTCTGTCGCGGTCATGATGTTGATGGCGCTGTCGTTCATCTTCGGCCCGCTGCGTAGTGTGCCGATGGGGGTGAGGGTCGTCACCGGTATTAGCTTTGGTTTTGTGTTCTATGTACTTGACCAGATCTTTGGCCCGCTGAGTCTGGTGTACAGCATCCCGCCGATTTTGGGGGCGTTGCTGCCAAGCGCGACTTTCTTCTTGATTAGTCTCTGGCTGATGATGAAGCGCTCCGGCTAATACCCTTCGTCTTTCGAGCTGCATTTTTGTTGGCTTTCCTCGCTCACCCCAGTCGCTTACTCAAGTAAGCTCCTGGGGATTTGCTGCGTCGCCGCCGCGATGTAACTCGAAATCCATTGGGTATAAACTCTTTGTCTCAAAATAGAGTTATACCCAAATTACTCCAGGGCACAGCTAACACCGCTGCAACTTGAAGTATGAAGGGGATTATTAGCGCTTACGCCCACCCATAATACTCCCCAAAACTCCGCGTATAATTTGATTCGTCACCTGACGTGCAGCGCTCTTCGCCATGGTTTGTACCACGCCATCTTTCTTACCGCCTCGCGGGCCCGTCGTACCAAACAGAATATCTTTCAGCCCGCCAAGAATGCCGCCATCAACCGCAACCGACTCGCCTTTCGCAGGCGGTGCATTTTGCTGTTCGCTCGCTGCCTGAACACCTTGCTGTAAGCGCTCATAGGCGGATTCCCTGTCGACCGTTTCATCGTATTTACCGTACAGCGCGGAGTGATTGAGCAACCCGTTACGCTCGTCGTCGGTGACGGGTCCCATACGTGAACAGGGTGCTATCACCATGGCACGCTCAACTACGGTCGGGCTGCCTTTTTCATCCAGCAATGAGATGAGTGCTTCGCCGGTTCCCAACTCCTGAATCGCTTTCTCGGTGTCGAATTTAGGATTAGCCCGCATGGTTTGCGCTGCGGTTTTCACCGCTTTCTGGTCTTTTGGCGTAAAGGCACGTAACGCATGTTGGATACGATTACCTAACTGCCCGAGAATCGTGTCAGGAATGTCCGACGGGTTTTGGGAAACGAAATAAACCCCAACCCCTTTGGAGCGAATCAGGCGAATAACCTGCTCGATTTTATCCAGCAGAACTTGTGGTGCATCGTTAAACAGCAGATGCGCTTCATCAAAAAAGAACACTAATTTTGGCTTTTCCAGGTCGCCGGCTTCTGGCAACTGCTCATAGATTTCTGAAAGCATCCACAGCAAACTGGCGGCATACAGCTTCGGCATCTGATAAAGCTTTTCGGCTGACAGAATATTGATAACGCCTTTACCGTTGGCGTCGGTACGCATCCAGTCTTTGATATCCAGCATCGGTTCGCCAAAGAAATATTCGGCACCTTGTTGTTCTAGTTGCAATAGCCCGCGTTGAATAGCGCCAACCGAAGCACTGCTGATATTGCCGTACTGGTTCTGGAACGATTTCGCGTTATCGCCGATGTACTGCGTCGCGGCGCGCAAGTCTTTAAAATCGAGCAGCAATAGCCCCTGGTCATCTGCAATGCGGAAAATGATTTGCAGCACACCGGCTTGTACTTCATTAAGGTTTAGCAGCCGAGAAAGCAGCAATGGGCCAAGGTCAGATACCGTTGCGCGAACCGGGTGACCTTTTTCACCAAAAATGTCCCACAACACCACCGGATTATTGTGCGGTGACCAGTCCGTCACGCCAATTTTTGCCAGTCGTGCGAGCAGCTTTTCAGACTCAACACCTTCTTGCGCAATGCCGGTGAGGTCACCTTTTACATCCGCCATAAATACCGGTACGCCAATCTCTGAAAACGACTCAGCCAGTTTTTGCAGCGTCACCGTTTTGCCTGTGCCGGTTGCACCGGTTATCAGCCCATGGCGGTTTGCCATGCTGGGCAGCAAATGCAGTTCTTGTTCAGTGGTTCTGGCAACCAGGAGCGGTGCAGTCATGATGATTTCCCTGTGGTGACATTTCCATAAGCATAGCAATTGCATACAGAACGTCATCAGCCAAAATCCTGGTTTGCGGCAGTCCTCGCAGCAAAGGCTATGCTTTGCATAGGCATGACTTAATTTTGGGAAACTATGTCCAGATTCTTCTTTAATGACCGTAAGCAAATGGTCAACGACGCCATCGAAGGCGTCATCATCAGCTCTCGTTTTCGCAATTTGACCCGTTTAGATACCGATCCCGCTATTCGCGTGGTGGTTCGCAAGGACTGGAACAAAAGCAAAGTCGCGATTATTTCAGGCGGTGGTTCGGGTCATGAACCGGCTCACGCAGGCTTTGTCGGCAAAGGGATGTTAACCGCAGCTGTCTGCGGCGACCTGTTTGCTTCGCCAAGCGTGGACGCAGTATTAAACGCGATTGTGGCGGTCACGGGGGACAGAGGCTGCTTACTTATCGTCAAAAACTACACGGGCGATCGTCTGAATTTCGGACTGGCAGCGGAGAAGGCCAAAAAACATGGCCTGAAAGTCGAGATGGTTATTGTGGGTGACGATATTTCTCTGCCCGATAACAAACAGCCCCGCGGGATTGCCGGAACAGTACTGGTACACAAAATTGCGGGCTTTGCCGCAGAGCAGGGGAAGTCTTTGAGTGATGTTCGAGACATCGCGCAAAGTGCCTGCGACAGCATTGCCAGCATGGGGGTCGCCATGCAAACCTGCAATTTGCCAGATCAATATGAGGAAGAAGGGCGAATTAAAGGCGGACATATCGAGTTAGGGCTGGGGATTCACGGCGAACCCGGAGCCAGCACGCTGGATAGCCAAAACAGCCAGAAGACGATGGCTACGCTTGTGAAACATTTGCGTAAAAAGACCGGCGCTGACGCAAGGCTCGCCGTGCTGATTAACAATCTTGGTGGCGTTTCGCCTCTGGAAATGGCTCTGCTCACCAAAGAGCTCGTGCATTCAGAATTAAAGGATCAAATCGACTATTTGATTGGCCCGGCACCGTTGGTTACCGCGCTGGATATGAAAGGGTTTTCACTGTCAGCCATTGTGCTTAATGAGAATTTTATCAAAGCGTTGCATGCAGATGTGGAAACGGCAGGCTGGTGTCCGATGGTGAAACTCCACGCGATGCCGATGCAAAAACACAGTGTGGTACGTACAGAGTCATCGGCAAAACCGTCGGAAAACCCGTACGTCAAAGCGCTGGTTGCAAACATCACGCATACGCTTATCGAGCAAGAAAAAGCGTTGAATTCGCTGGATGCGAAAGTGGGGGATGGTGATACCGGCTCCACGTTTGCTCAAGGCGCCAGAGATATCGCGCAGCTCAATGAGGATGGCAAACTGCCACTCAATGATAGTGCCGCGTTGTTAGAGTTAATTGGGGAACGCCTGGCGACGGTAATGGGCGGTTCAAGCGGCGTGCTGATGTCTATTTTCTTTACCGCCAGCGGGCAAAAAGTGGCTAAAAAGCAGCCGCTTGCGGATGCGCTGTTATTTGGTCTGGAACAAATGAAACGCTACGGTGGGGCCGCTCCTGGCGATCGCACGCTAATTGACGCATTGCAGCCTGCGCTAGAAGCATTAAAAAATAGCGACCTGAGCGCTGCGGTGAAGGCCGCGCAACAGGGAGCAGATGCCACCGCGCAAATGCAAAAAGCCAATGCCGGGCGCTCGTCATATGTGAATAGCGAGAACCTGAAAGGCGTGAAAGACCCTGGCGCTGTGGCAATCGCTGCGGTCTTTGCAGGGCTGGAAAAATAACGTCACCGGGGGATTCCCCGGTTTATTATGCTTGCCCGTTCAAGGCCATCTGCGTCAACCACAGCCGCGTATCAAACTCCAGTTGGTGATATTGCGGTTCCATATGGCAGCACAACGAGTAAAACGCTTTGTTGTGATCTTTTTCTTTCAGGTGCGCAAGTTCGTGAACCACGATCATGCGCAAAAAGGCTTCTGGCGCATTTTTAAATACGCTTGCCACACGAATCTCAGCTTTGGCTTTTAACTTGTTTCCCTGAACGCGGGACACCGCCGTGTGTAAACCCAACGCATTATTCAGCACATGAATTTTGCTGTCGTAAGCCACTTTGTTGATCGGTGGCGCATTGCGCAGGTACTGGTTTTTAAGGTCCTGCGTCCAGGCATACAGCGCTTTATCCGTGGTGATGCTATGCGTATCTGGATACCGTTTTTGCAGCACTTCCCCCAGACGTTGTTCAGCAATCAGAGTCCGAACCTGGGAGAGCAAATGCTCCGGGTAGCCCTGTAGATAAGTTAATTTGCTCATTCGTCTCTCTTGCTCGTCATCTTTCAAAAGGTAGCGGCGGTAGCTGCGCTCACTCACCCCAGTCACTTACCAGAGTCAGCTCCTGGGGATTCACTCTCTTGCATCTTGCTGTCTTTCGAAAGCTATAGAGCAGTTTGAGGAAAAAAAAGGGTATACTCACGCCCCCATTCGGGGATTACGCCGAAATTTTACCATCCAGGAGGGCCGATGAGCCAATTAGACAACGGTTTCCGTTCACTGACACTAAAACGTTTTCCAGAAACGGATGACGTTAACCCACTACAGGCGTGGGAAGCTGCGGATGACTACTTACTGCAGCAACTGGACGAAATCGAAATCAGTGGCCCGGTCCTGATTTTCAACGATAACTTCGGGGCGCTTTCTTGCGTGCTGGCTGAACACAAGCCGTATAGCATCAGCGACTCGTATCTGAGCGAACTGGCTATCCGTGAGAATTTACGTGAGAACAACATCGCTGAGTCCAGCGTCACGTTCCTTGATAGCACCGCAACATATCCGGAAGCACCCGCAGTCGTTCTGATTAAGATCCCTAAAACGCTGGCGTTGCTGGAACAACAGTTGCGCGCACTGCACGCCGTGGTCACACCGGAAACTCGCATTATAGCGGGTGCGAAAACGCGTGATATTCACAACTCAACTATCGAGTTGTTTGAAAAGATCCTTGGACCGACCACGACCACTCTGGCCTGGAAAAAGGCTCGTCTGATCAACTGTACTTTCAATGCACCCGTACTGAAAGAATCCGCAGAAACCCTGAGCTGGAAACTGGAAGGCACGCCGTGGACGATTCACAACCACGCGAACGTCTTTTCTCGTACCGGTCTGGACATCGGCGCACGCTTCTTCATTGAGCATTTACCGACAAACCTGGAAGGCGAGATCGTCGATTTAGGTTGTGGTAACGGCGTGATTGGCCTGCATTTGCTTGAGCAAAACCCGGAAGCGAAGGTTGTTTTTGTTGATGAATCACCGATGGCGGTGGCGTCGAGCCACAAGAACGTTGAATTCAACATGCCGGAAAATCTGGAGCGCTGTGAGTTTATGATTAACAACGCGCTGTCGGGCGTTGAGCCATATCGCTTTAACACCATCCTGTGTAATCCGCCGTTCCATCAGCAGCATTCGCTGACTGACCAGGTGGCGTGGGAAATGTTCCACCATGCGCGTCGTTGCCTGCAAAATGGCGGTGAGCTTTACATCGTCGCTAACCGCCATCTGGACTACTATCACAAACTGAAGAAGATCTTCGGTAACTGCGATACCGTTGCGACCAACAAAAAGTTCGTCGTTTTAAAAGCGGTAAAACTCGGTCGTCACCGCTAAATTTCCAGTGCTAACTGGGTGCCCTGTGCGATTGCACGTCGGGCATCCAGTTCCATTGCCACATCCGCACCGCCAATCAAATGCACGGTTTTCCCCAGTTCTTGTAATGGCGCAACCAGTTCACGGCGCGAATCTTGTCCGGCACAAATAATCACGTTATCCACGTTTAGCGTTTGCGGCTCCCCACCTACCGTGATGTGCAGCCCTTCATCGTCAATGCGTTCGTAAGTTACCCCTGCCAGCATTTTTACACCACGCGCCAAAAGCGTCGTGCGATGTATCCAGCCCGTCGTTTTGCCAAGCCCTTCACCAGGTTTACTGGTTTTGCGTTGCAGCATCACAATCTGGCGCGGGCTTTTATGCAACTGAGCGCCTTCAGGACGCAGGCCACCCGCGTGTTGCAGGCTGGTGTCGATACCCCATTCCACACAAAACTCGGCGATATTCTGGCTGGTGGATTCTCCTTCCTGGCTTAAATACATCGCGGTATCAAAGCCAATACCGCCAGCCCCAATAATCGCTACACGGTTGCCCACTGGCGCTTTCTCACGCAACACATCGATATAACTCAAGACTTTAGGGTGTGCGATGCCCTCAATAAGCGGCAAGCGTGGTTCGATGCCGCAGGCGAGAATAATCTCGTCGAACGCTTCGAGCATGGAGGCGGTGACGTATTGATTCAAACGAACGTCCACCCCGGTCAAATCCAGCATGCGGCGGTAATAGCGCAGCGTTTCGTAAAACTCCTCTTTGCCGGGGATCTGTTTGGCAATATTGAATTGGCCGCCGATTTCTGAGGCTGCATCAAATAATGTCACGTTGTGACCACGCGCTGCGGCATTAATGGCAAAAGCCAGACCCGCAGGACCCGCCCCGATAACCGCCAGATTTTTATGCACCATCGCCGGGACAATCGGCATTTTAGTCTCATGGCAGGCACGTGGATTGACCAGGCATGAGGTCACTTTGCCGAGGAAAATCTGATCCAGGCAGGCCTGATTGCAGCCGATGCAGGTGTTGATTTCATCTTCGCGCCCTTGCTGGGCTTTGGATACAAACTCCGCGTCGGCGAGGAAGGGCCGCGCCATTGACACCATATCGGCGTCGCCACTAGCGACAATGTTCTCAGCGGTTTGCGGATCGTTAATTCGGTTGGTGGTCACCAGTGGAATAGTCACTGAGCCTTTGAGTTTGCGTGTAACCCAGCTAAACGCCCCACGTGGAACCGGCGTGGCGATGGTCGGAATTCTCGCCTCATGCCAGCCAATGCCGGTGTTAATTAATGTGGCACCTGCTTTTTCTATCGCTTTAGCAAGCTGAATAGCTTCATCAAGCGTGCCACCGCCATCGACTAAATCCAGCATCGACAGGCGATAGATGATAATAAAATTCGTCCCCACTTTTTCACGCACCGCCCGCACGACTTCTATCGCAAAACGCATGCGTCTCGCGTAATCGCCGCCCCATTCGTCATCGCGCTGGTTCGTTCTTGCTGCCAAAAACTGGTTAATCAAATAGCCTTCGGAACCCATAATTTCGACGCCATCGTATCCGGCAAGCTGGGCAAGGTTCGCGCATTGGGCGAAATCTTCAATCAGGGTCAGGATTTCTTCATGGCTCAGGGCGTGGGGTTTAAAACGGTTGATTGGTGCCTGAATTGCTGAGGGGGCGACAGGGTTTGGCTGGTAGCTATAACGCCCGGTGTGCAAGATTTGCAGGGCAATTTTACCGCCTTCGCGGTGCACAGCATCGGTGACAATCTGATGATGGGCAAGCTGGCTTGCATCGTTGAGTACCGCGCCGCTTTCCACGCCAACACCTGAAGGCGAAGGCGCTACACCGCCAGTGACAATCAGCGCAACGCCGTGGCGTGCGCGCTCAGCATAAAACGCCGCTAAACGATCGGCACCCTTCGGGTGTTCCTCAAGTCCGGTATGCATCGAACCCATTAGCACACGGTTTTTAAGTGTGGTGAAACCCAGGTCTAGCGGGGCAAACAGCGATGGATAGCTCATACATTCTTCCTACAGGTTCATTATTATTATGTGGTCGGATGAGTTAGTAATTTAGCGGGCTACGGCGCTTAAGGGAAAAAAGGGATCAAATGATTGTGACGGGATTCAAAGTTCTTCCGTTTTCTTGGTCACCCCTCCAACATTAACGGCGATCGCGATGAATTATGAATTTACGTTTTTTAATTCATAAATTGCCGAAAAATGCTTGGTAATATTATATGTCGGTACGGATATATACTTTATATAAATATATATGGTTCGTATTTTCTATTTTTACAAAAATGAATGTGATGCGGATAATACATTTGCTATTTGCCTGGGTGCCGTCAAATTAAAGTTGTTATGTTCTTACTGAGTACCTCTTATAAATAATCCCAGTTTGAGCGCCATTGCTGGTGTGTTTGCCTAATACATTGGTAGGGGCTATTTAATAATGAATATTATAAGGACATAGTATGTATCTAAAAATAAAAACACTGGCACTTTTTGTGGGCGCAATGTTATCAACAGGAGCAATAGCATCAAGCCAGCAAAGCGCACTTGAACAACGCCTGAATCAATTAGAACAACGCTTACAAGCCGCAGAACAGCGGGCTTCTAATGCAGAAACGGAAATTCAACAGCTTAAATCTAAACCGATACCACCACAGGCCACCGCCCCGGTTGCGGTCGTCAGTGAGCAATCCGTTAATAGTGCAACCGATAATAAGTCGCCAAAATTAACATTAACCGGCTATGGCGATTTAAAAATATATGGTGATGTGGAGTTTAACATGGACGCCGCCAGTCGCAGTAATGGCCTGACGTCTATGCGTCGCAGTGCCAATACAAATTGGACTGATGGGAATAATGAACGATGGGATATTAATGGTCGTATTCTGTTAGGTTTTGATGGATATCGCCGGATGCAAAATGGCAATTTCGCCGGATTCACCGTACAACCATTAGCCGATTTAACCGGCCATATGAATCTTGATGATGCGGCTTTCTTCTTTGGTCATGAGAACGACTGGAAGGTGAAAGTGGGCCGCTTCGAAGCCTACGATATGTTCCCCCTTAATCAGGATACTTTTGTTGAGTATTCCGGTAACACCGCCAACGATCTCTACGGCGATGGTTACGGCTACATCTACATGATGAAAGAAGGGCGCGGGCGAAGCGATACGGGCGGCAATTTCATGCTGAGCAAAAATATCGACAACTGGTACTTTGAGCTCAACACCCTGCTGGAAAACGGTACTTCGTTGTATCAGGACAAGTCATATCACGGCAATGAATTGGTTAACGACAAAAACGTCGCTTACCTGCGTCCCGTTATCGCGTGGTCAAAAGAGCGTTTCTCAGTCGCCGCGGCAATGGAAGCGCAGGTCGTAGATAACGCTTACGGTTATGTCGATGCAAACGGCCAAACGGTAGATCAATCAAGCCGTACTGGCTACGGCTTGACCATGACGTGGAATGGTCAGAAAAGCGATCCGGATAATGGCATCGTCGCCAACCTTAATACCGCGTATCTGGATGCTGCTGATGAAACCGACTTTACCGCAGGCGTAAACGCCCTGTGGAAGAATTTCGAACTCGGTTACATCTACGCCCACAACGACATTGATAAGTTTGATGTGACAAGTGCCGTACAAAACTGTGATAGCGACTGCTGGATAACCAATGCGGGTACTTACGATATCCACACTATCCACTCTTCCTATCTGTTCCCGAACGTCATGGGCATGAAGAACTTTAATATCTATCTCGGTACTTACGTGTCGTGGGTCAGCGCGGATAACGATTCCAGCGAAGGCAGCGACAACACCCGTTACGGCGGGCGCGTAAGATTTAAGTACTATTTCTGATTTAAGCCTTAAACGCCCTCGCCAAACCTTAAGGGTGAGGGCGCACTACCAGCCCAGGTGCCTGCCACATTGACGTTGTCAAACCACTATCAACCAGCGTCAGTTGATCGGCATAGACCTTCATCCACTTGCGCTTCATCTCGTCGTACAGCTCGCGATGCGCCAGGTTCGGCGTAAATTCGCGCTGCCATTGCACCAGTCGCTCTCCCGCATCCGCCAGATTATTAAACAACCCCGCCCCGACGCCCGCAGCAATCGCGCAACCGAGCGCTGTCGCTTCTTTGACGACGGGGACACGCACCGGTAAGCCCGTCACGTCACTTAAAATCTGGCTCCACAACGCGCCTTTTGAGCCACCACCGGCAAATACCAACGACTCAAATTGAATACCTGAAAATCCGGAGATTTGTTCAAGATTGCAGGCCGACACCATCGCCGCGTTTTCTTCAAGCGCTCGAAACAGCGTCGCTTTGTTGCAAATTTCTGGGTCGATGGAGAGGTTAATAAACGACGGTGCCGCGTGATACCACTGCTTGAAATGCATGGCGTCCGAGAAAATCGGCATTACGCCGTGGGAGCCCGCCGGAACCCGCGCAGCCATATCCTCGAGTAACGCGTAAGTATCCACGCCAAGCCTCTCGGCCATCAGCTTTTCTTCAGCGCAAAATGCATCGCGGAACCAGCGCATCGTCAGACCGGTGAAAAAACTGATGGATTCTGCCTGCACCATATTGCCGATAACGTGTGGGTTCACGCGGATGTTCATGTCAGGATCGGTTTTGATTGCGGGTAGATTCACGACCTGTTGCCAGAAGGTACCGCCCAATACTGCAGCTTGCCCTGCCCGAACCACACCCAGCCCGACGCAGCCGAGCTGCACATCGCCACCTCCCATAATGACCGGTGTTCCAGCAAGCAAACCGCTTTGTTGCGCGGCATCCTGGGTGACGAGGCCGAGCACGGTGCCCGTTTCTTTTACCGGAGAGAGAATATCCGCCCGCAAGCCCGCCATATCTAATAGCGCGGGCTGCCAGTCGCGGGTCGATAGATCAAGCATGCCAGTGGTTCCGGCATTGGAAGGATCGACCGCCAGTTCACCACTGAGTTTGGCCGCCAGCCAGTCGCTAATCATCGTGACGGTAGCCGCCTGGCGATAAATATCGGGACGATGATGCGCAAGCCACAGCAGGCGTGGCATAGCGCTTAATGCCAGCGTCTGGCCGGAAACATGGTAAACCTCAGATTCAAACTGGTTATCGTGGATCTCTTTGAGTTCGGCGACTTCACGGCTGGCACGGGCGTCAACGTTGGCACACGCCCAGATTGGTGTGCCATTCCGGTCATAAAGCACGATCCCTTCACGCATCGAACAGCAGGAAACTGCGCTGATAGCGCCAGGGGGAAGATGCGCTTTTTGCAGTGCTTCGCGGATGCACTGGCAGGCGAGCTGCCAGTTGGTGATGAGATCAAACTCCATGGAGCCGGGGACGTCGGCCACACTCAAGTGTTTCCATTCGGCCTGACCAACGGCAATCTGGTGGCCTGACGTATCGAAGATCACGGCGCGGATGCTGCCCGTTCCGGCGTCCAGTGCAAGTAAATAACTCATGAAAACGATCCCCGCAGCTTATGGCGCGGGGTTAATCAGCCAGTGCTAACACCGCCCGCGCAGTCTCTTCTTCCGTCACCAGGCCATTGATTCGCTGACCTTGCAGTGCGGCATAAATTGCGTCCGCTTTATCTGTCCCGCCAGCAACACCCAGAATAGTGGGGAGATGCGCCAGGTCATCGAGCGTCACGCCAAGTAATTCGCGGTGAATTTCCAATCCCTCCACCAGTTCGCCATCCGCTTGCAGGAAATAGCCCAGAATATCGCCCACCGCACCTTTGCGGGCGTACATCAGTTGTTCGCCTTCACTGATATAACCGGAACGCAAAATGGTGGCATCGCGCTTTTGATTAATCGCACCAATACCCACCACCGCGACATCAGCGGCGGTTGCCGCAAGAATCACATCACGCACGCTAGATTCCATGCGCAAAATCTCAGCCACCTGCGGTGATGAAACCCGTAAAGGGGCGGGGATCATGCTGACACTACACGCGGCATCTAATTGGCCGATGCCTGTCATATATGGCCCGACACCGCCAGAAAGCGTCACCAGACGGATCTGCTGTGAGCTGATAAACCCACTCAAATGTTGCAGGCAGTTCATGGTCGCTTCACCAAAACCCACCGCCAGTAATTGCCCCGGTTCCAGAATGCCCATCAACGACTGAGCCGCGCCAATGCCTAAACGGGTGTTCATCGTCGGCGTGTTGTGTGCTGGAAGCACACGGGCGATTTTCAGGCCAAACCGTTGTTGTAACTGAGTTTCCAGCGCCAGGCATCCTTCAAACCGGGAGTTAATTTGTACGCGAATGACCCCCGACTGACGGCCTTTTTCCAGCAGGCGCGAAATCTTTAAACGCGGCAAACCGAGTCGCTCACCAATGTCATTCTGGGTTAACCCGTCGTGGTAATAAGACCAGGCCACACGCGCCAACAACTCTTCTTCTGCCATCGGCAAGGCGGCTAACTTGCCTTCTTCTGCTGCTCGTTTATCGCTCATAGATGAACTCTTATTGAAATTTAGATCATATGTTCGGAAATGTAGGTCGGAAAGTGTGAGGCACATGGCAAAAGGATCATTTTCAGATGCGGATGGTTTAGCTGATCTATTTAAAAATATTGTGATCTCTGCCCTGTTGTAAAAATCATCCGGCGTCTACGCTTTTGAACATTATTAATTCAAATTCTCTTTTGTTCAATTGTGGAGTGAAGATGCCCAACACCACCGCAATGCTGGAAGCTCACCACATCAGCAAACAATTCTCAGGCGTAAGCGTCCTGAAAGGTATTGATTTTGCTCTGTATGCAGGGCAAGTCCACGCATTGCTGGGGGGAAATGGTGCCGGGAAGTCGACACTGATGAAGATTTTCGCCGGTGTCGAAACGGCGGATAGCGGTGAACTGAAGGTCCACGGTAAAGCATTTGGGCGGCTCAAACCGGGGCAGGCGCATGAACTGGGGATTTATCTGGTACCGCAAGAACCGATGTTATTCCCCAATCTCACGGTGCGTGAAAACATACTTTTCCGTCTGCCACGCCAACGTGATATTGAGAAACGGCTGCAAGAGAAAATGCGCCAACTTGAGTGCCAGATACCGCTCGGCGCAACCGCCAGCACGTTAGAAGTGGCCGATCAGCAAATGGTTGAGATCCTGCGCGGCCTAATGCGCGAGGCGAAGATCTTGATCCTTGATGAACCCACCGCCTCACTCACTCCTGGGGAAACCGAGCGCCTGTTCCGCCAGATCCGCGCGTTGCAAAATCTGGGCGTCGGCATTGTTTTTATCTCGCACAAACTGCCAGAGATCCGCCAGATCGCCAGCCATATCTCGGTGATGCGCGACGGAGCGGTGGTGCTGCAAGGCGAAACCTCTCAGTTGTTGGATGAACAGTTGATCAATGCGATGACGCCCGTCGACCGTAAGCATGCGCTGAGCGATACACAAAAACTGTGGCTGGCACTGCCGGGTAATCGGCGCACCGAGCCGCAAGATTTTCCGGTATTGCGCGTGGAAGAGGTCACCGGAGAAGGTTTTATCGATCTCAGTTTTGAGCTGTACGCAGGAGAGATCGTCGGCCTTGCGGGACTGGTTGGATCCGGGCGCACGGAGTTAGCTGAAACACTGTATGGCCTGCGTCCCGTACGTGGCGGCCGCATCTATATGGAAAACCGGGAAATTAGCGGCGATCGTACGAAATCACGTCTTGATCGCGGGCTTATCTATTTGCCGGAAGACCGGCAAGTTTCAGGTCTTTTTCTTGATGCGCCGATCCGCTGGAATACCGTCGCGCTTAACGAACCGAGTGTCTGGCAGCAAAGCAAACGGGAAGCCGCGGTGGTGGAACGCTATCACCGTGCGCTGGGGATAAAACTCAATAATGCCGAGCAAACCGTGCGCACCCTTTCTGGCGGCAATCAGCAAAAAGTCTTGTTGGCTCGTTGCCTGGAAGCCAATCCGTTGCTGCTGATCATTGATGAGCCAACGCGGGGCGTTGATGTCGCGGCGCGGGCGGATATTTATCAGCTGATCAAAAGTGTGGCGGCGCAAAACGTCGCGGTGCTGATGATCTCATCTGATCTCGACGAGTTCAGTGGGCTTGCGGATCGTGTGCTGGTGATGCATCAGGGCGCAATGAACGGTGAATTACGCAAACCCTCGATAACGGTCGAAAGCATGATGAGCATGGCATTTGGCGGAGGTAAAGCATGAAGAAATTGCTTCGCAACCGTGAACTGAGCGCGCTACTGGCGATCGTCGCCCTGTTTGCCGTGCTGGTGGCGCTCAACCATAGCTACTTCAGCCTGCAAACCCTGAGCATGATCTTCACCAGCGCGCAGATTCTAATCCTGCTGGCAGTGGGCGCGACCATGGTGATGCTGACACGCAACATCGACGTTTCTGTGGGATCAACGGTCGGCTTGTGCGCAATCGCGGTGGGTGTTGCGCTGAACAGTGGTTACAGCTTGCCTGTAGCGATGCTGTTTGCATTGCTGATTGGTGCAATAGCGGGCTTCTTTAACGGTGTGTTGGTGGTGTGGTTACGCATTCCGGCGATTGTCGCCACGCTTGGCACGCTTGGGCTTTATCGCGGCGCGATGCTGTTGTGGACGGGCGGTAAATGGATTGAAGGACTGCCTGCCAGCCTTAAATCACTGTCTGAACCTATCGCGTTGGGTATTTCGCCACTCGGTTTTATGGTGCTGGTTTTAGTGGCGGTCGCCGCATGGATGCTGGCGCGAACCGCTTTCGGGCGTGATTTCTACGCGGCGGGCGATAACCTTGCCGCTGCCCGCCAACTCGGTGTTGCGGTAAACCGCACCCGGCTTTTGGCCTTCACCTTTAACGGCATGCTGGCGGCCATCGCCGGGATTATCTTCGCTTCGCAAATTGGCTTCGTACCGAACCAAACCGGCAGCGGGCTTGAGATGAAAGCCATCGCCGCGTGCGTTCTGGGAGGCATTTCATTGCTTGGCGGGACAGGAACCGTGATTGGCGCATTCCTCGGCGCATTCTTCCTCACCCAAATCGACACCGTATTAGTGCTGTTCAAACTCCCCGCCTGGTGGAATGACTTTATCGCCGGGCTGGTTTTGCTTGGCGTGCTGGTATTGGACGGGCGCTTGCGACAGGCGCTGACTCGCCACCAACGGGCGCAGAAATACAGCCGTTTTGTGCCTCCCTTACCCGGTGCCAAAAACGTGCGGCAATTTCCCCGTAAGAAGAAGGATGTGGCGTAAATGAAGCTGAAACTTAACTGGGAAGTGGCATTGCTGCTGATTTTGGTGATGGAGATTTTGCTGTTTGGGGCAATCAATCCGCGCATGCTGGATATCAACATGCTGCTGTTTAGCACCAGTGATTTCATCTGTATTGGGATTGTGGCACTGCCGTTGACGCTGGTGATTATCAGCGGTGGCATTGATATTTCTCTCGGCTCCACCATTGGCCTGTGCGCGATTGCGCTGGGCGTGATGTTGCAGGCGGGAATACCGATTTCTGTTGCCGTGATCCTCACGCTTGCCGTTGGCCTGTTGTGCGGTGTGTTTAACGCCGCACTGATTCACTACACCGGCATTAGCCCGCTGGTTATCACGCTCGGCACGCTTTATCTGTTCGGTGGTGCAGCGCTTCTGCTTTCTGGCATGGCGGGTGCGACAGGTTATGAAGGCATCGGCGGCTTCCCTGACGCGTTTACTAATTTTGCCAATCTGACGCTTTTCGGCCTGCCGATTCCGCTGCTGATGTTTGCCGTTATCACGTTTCTGTTCTGGCTGCTTGCTCATCGCGCACGCTTTGGTCGCCATATTTTTCTGATTGGACAAAACCCACGCGCCGCGCGTTATGCGGCATTGCCGGTGAACGGTTCGTTGTATGGCGTGTATGGCATGGTGGGGCTGGCTTCGGCGATTGCGGCAATCGTACTGGTTTCTTATTTCGGTTCGGCGCGTTCAGATCTCGGGCGCGATTTACTTATGCCTGCATTAACGGCGGCAGTATTGGGCGGGGCGAATATTTATGGCGGTTCCGGTTCGATTCTGGGTACCGCATTGGCGGCGTTATTAGTGGGGTATTTGCAACAAGGTTTACAGATGGCTGGCGTGCCTAATCAGGTATCGAGTGCGTTGTCCGGTGCGCTGTTGATTGTGGTGGTCATTGGTCGTTCGGTGAGTTTGCACCGCGAATATCTACAAACGGCGTGGCGTCGTTTGCGCGGACACAAAAAACTATCGGGAGTTTGATTGATTATGAAGCAGACAACAAAACGCGTATTACAGCTCAGTGCGTTGGCTTTAGCCTTTGGTGTGGTGAGTGCGCAAGCCGCTGACAGAATTGCCTTTATCCCAAAATTAGTTGGCGTGGGTTTCTTTACCAGTGGCGGTAATGGCGCGATGCAGGCGGGCAAAGACCTTGGTATTCCGGTGACCTACGACGGGCCAACCGAGCCGAGCGTTTCCGGCCAGGTGCAGCTTATCAACAACTTCGTGAACCAGGGTTACAACGCGATTATTGTCTCGGCGGTTTCCCCTGACGGCCTGTGTCCGGCACTTAAACGCGCGATGCAGCGTGGGGTGAAAGTGCTGACCTGGGATTCCGATACCAAACCTGAGTGCCGCAGTATTTACATCAACCAGGGAACGCCGCAACAGCTCGGCGGCATGCTGGTGGATATGGCCGCGAAACAGGTGACCAAACCTGCTGCTAAGGTTGCGTTCTTCTACTCAAGCCCAACCGTGACGGATCAAAATCAGTGGGTAAAAGAGGCGAAGGCGAAAATTGCGAAGGATCATCCTGAGTGGGAAATTGTCACTACGCAGTTCGGCTATAACGACGCCACTAAATCACTGCAAACCGCTGAAGGGATCTTAAAAGCGTATCCGGATCTGGATGCGATCATCGCCCCTGATGCCAATGCGTTACCTGCCGCAGCACAGGCTGCTGAAAACCTGAAACGGACTGATGTCGCCATTGTGGGCTTCAGTACACCAAACGTGATGCGCCCGTATGTGGAACGCGGCACGGTGAAAGCCTTTGGTTTGTGGGACGTCGTGCAGCAGGGTGAAATTGCGGTCAACGTCGCAAATACCTTGCTGAAAAAGGGCGATCTTAACGTGGGCGATAGCGTCGATGTGGCGAAAATCGGCAACCTGAAAGTCGAGCCCAACAGCGTGCAGGGCTATCAGTATGAAGCGAAAGGCAATGGCATTGTGCTGCTGCCGGAGCGTGTAGTGTTCACCAAAGACAACATCGGTAAATACGATTTCTGAGGGAGGAAAAATGGCAGATCTTGACGATATCAGAGACGGCAAAGATTACGGCATTGGCCGCCCGCAGGAGAATAAGGCGTTTTATCTGAAGGGGAGCGGAGCGCTGGATTGGGGCATGCAGTCGCGGCTGGCGCGGATTTTTAATCCCGATACCGGGCGTACCGTGATGCTGGCGTTTGATCACGGCTACTTCCAGGGGCCGACAACCGGCCTTGAGCGCATTGATTTGTCCATCGCACCGCTGTTTCCTGAAACCGATGTGTTGATGTGTACGCGTGGAATTTTGCGCAGCGTCGTGCCGCCAGCCACCAATAAACCGGTAGTGTTGCGCGCATCCGGCGGCAATTCCATCCTCAGTGAACTGTCGCGTGAGAGTGTGGCGGTGACGATGGAAGATGCTCTACGGCTGAATGCCTGTGCGGTCGCGGCGCAGATTTATATCGGTAGCGAATATGAGCATCAGTCGATCAATAACATCATTAAGCTGGTGGACGAAGGCACGCGCTATGGCATTCCAACCCTTGCCGTCACGGGTGTGGGCAAAGAGATGGCGCGTGATGCGCGCTATTTCTCACTGGCGAGCCGTATCGCTGCCGAAATTGGCGCGCAATTTGTGAAGACCTACTTTGTTGAAGAGGGTTTCGAGAAAGTTACCGCCAGTTGTCCGGTGCCGATTGTTATCGCTGGGGGTAAAAAATTACCGGAGCAAGAGGCGTTGGATATGTGTTTCAGAGCCATCGACCAGGGGGCATCTGGCGTGGATATGGGGCGCAATATCTTCCAGTCTGACGCGCCGCTCGCCATGCTCAAAGCGGTGAAAAAGGTAGTGCATGAGAATGTCTCCGTCCGCGAGGCGTATCAGTTCTGGCTGGATGAGAAACATCATGGAGGCAAATCATGAACGTGACGCTGGTGGAAATTAACATTAAGCCGGAACGGGTCGATGAATTTATGGATGTGTTCCGCGCCAATCACGAAGGCTCAATTAAGGAGCCGGGTAATCTGCGTTTTGATGTGTTGCAGGACCCGGAGGTTGCCACGCGATTTTTCATCTACGAGGCTTATCAGAACGATGAGGCGGTGTTAGCGCATAAGCAAACGCCGCACTATCTGGCGTGTGTGGAAAGGCTGGATGGGATGATGTCTGAACCGCGTAAGAAGAGAAGTTTTGTGGGGCTGTTGCCGGGGTGATTTATATGGCGGGTGTGAACCCGCCTGTAAATGTCACGCGACATGTTTTTTCAGCGTTTCCAGCATAGCGTCAGCACTGTATTTCCAGGCAATTTCAGGCTGAACAGCGATGGGTTGCGTGAGTAAAAATTGTTTAAGTTCTTGTTGGTTATTTCCATCATAGATAAAGCAACGAGAGGGATGGTAAAACTCCTGTGCTTTAATGGCCTGGTTATTAGTGATTAATTGTTTATTGAAGACTAATGCTTCTACGGAGCGGAGTGTTAGCCCTGCCTGGTCTGGCTTATTTATTTCAAGAACAAAGCGCGATTGGTTTAGCTTTTTTATATTCTCGTGGTAACTCAATTTTATATTTGTGCAGTTCGATGGATAGTTATGGTTGTTGTATTTATCCATTAAATAAAAATCAGTGTCACAATGGCATTCATTTAACAACGGCGTGATTTCATTTATCAGCGAAACTCTTTCTGGTTGGTAGCCACCCACATAAAAACAACGATTTTCAATGGTGTGCGCTGAATGGCTAATGGATTGAATTTGTTTCCAGGTAAATGGCAGAAACTGCGGGATGTAAGTCAGCCCGTAGGTCTTACTGTCTTGTGGGTCAAAACTGAAAATAATATCGAATACTGGCCTGACGGTTTCAATATAATCCTGATTTTGACCAAGCTGCCCTAGCTTTCTGCGCTTATTGGTCAGGGCTTCAACAGAGTCACGCAGAATGAGTATTTTCTTACATGGCATGGTTTCCACGTAATCCAGAAACGGAAATACGCTGTAACCATTGCAAACAATAACATCGTCTTTGTTAATTGCAGAAAAGCGTCTGGCACAGTGCATTTTCTTATGCATTTTTTTTAGCTGTTCGCCGGGAAGCCATTTATTCACTGATTTGAAGCGGCGCATAATTCGATTGATCTGAAGAACAGGATATTCTTTTGCTAATGAGTCAAGCATCATCTTTTCAAAATCATTAACCCATTCCAGAAAGAAATAGCGCATAAAAATCACAACCACGTGAGAAAAATTTCATGCGATTTTACAGCAATAACGTAAAACTAAAAAGAAGGGGATAAATGGCTGGTTTATCCCCTCTGTGTTTTTAGGATCAATGTTCTTCTGTTTCGACGACTTCCGGTTGTGTGACTCTCAGACTGGCTAGCGCCTTCCTCGCACAGCCCAACACATGTTCACACTGCTCAATCGTGATAGTCAGCGGTGGCTCGACACGAATGGTTTTCGCATTGTTGAGCGTCCCGGCGACCAGCACCTGCTGGCGGAACATTTCACTGGCAAAATTATAGCCAATTTCGTTGTCGCTGAACTCAATGGCAATCAACAAACCTTGCCCACGCGCATCAACCACCAGTTCCGGGAACTCACGTTTCAGGGCCTGGAAGCCATCCATCAACAGTTGTCCTTTCTGTTGCGCTTGAGCAGGTAGATTTTGCTCAAGCAGAACATGGATTGTGGCAAGTGCCGCCGCACAGGCTAACGGGTTGCCACCAAAAGTTGTGGTGTGCAGGAAAGGATTATCAAACAGCACAGAGAAAACTTCTTCTGTCGCAACGGTTGCGCCAATCGGCATAACGCCGCCACCGAGTGCTTTGGCGAGGCATAAAATATCAGGCTGTACGTTTTCGTGTTCGCAGGCGAACATTTTACCCGTACGTCCCATACCGGTTTGCACTTCATCGAGAATAAGCAGTGCGCCAAATTCATCGCAAAGCTGACGAACCGCCGTTAAATACCCGACCGGTGGAATAATTACGCCGCCTTCGCCCTGGATAGGTTCAAGGATCACGGCTGCGACATCATCACCCGTTTTACGGCACTCACTGAGCATTGTGCGTAACGCGTCGATATTGCCAAACGGTACATGTCTAAAGCCCGGAAGTAACGGCATAAACGGTTTACGGAAAGCCGATTTTGCGGTTGCAGACAATGCCCCGAGAGATTTGCCATGAAACGCGCCACTGGTGGCGATAAAGGTAAATTTCCCGCGTGGAGATTGATAGGCTTTGGCGAGTTTAATCGCCGCTTCAACTGATTCTGTACCGCTGTTGCTAAAGAAGCTGTACTTGAGTTTACCCGGAGTGAGGGTCGCAAGGGTTTTGGCTAGCATCGACCGTAAAGGGTCGAGCAGCTCCTGACTGTGCAGGGGTTGTTTTTCTAGCTGATGCTGTACGGCGGATACCACTGTTGGATTACGGTGCCCCACGTTAAAAATGCCGAACCCACCCAGACAATCTAAATATTCCTTACCCTGGGTGTCGACAAGCGTATTTAAACTGCTCGCTTGCCACTCTACGGCTCCGTAATCCCCGCCGGCGGTCACTGATTTGCGATACTCAAGAAAACCCGGATTAACATGCTGTTGGAAGTTATCGATAACCTCTCGGTTTAACGCTTTCATCTCCTCATGGCTCAGTGACTTCTTTTCGATGATGTTGAGAGCGTGCGCTGTGCAGGCAAGAGCCGAAGCGCTGGTAGGTAACCTGTTCAAAATGTGCTCCTGGGGATGACGTATCACGCGATACACGAAATAAGTATTGCAGGGAATACGCCACTTCGCTTCCCCTAAACAAAATCAGGATAAACGCTCAGGCGGAACGCGAGTTGAGCAATATTTACTCACAATTGAACATATTTTGTGGATTTATATGCTGAGGACAGGCTGCTCTGAACAGGGCGGTTTGCACTCTTTCAGCACCCTGTTTGCACTATAAATGTGCATGTTGCCCCAGGGTATGGCATCACTATATCACCTGATGTATCAATGCCGCTTATGGCTTCGCTGAAACCATAATCGCAACAAATTAATAACGAACTATTAATGCTTTTATGTAAAGAAGAATAAATTAATCCGTTCAGTTTTATTTATCCTATAAGGTAGACTTCTGTCTGTAGTTATTACTGCTTGCAAAATGGGTCGTAGAAATTAATTTTAAATATTGAGAGTGCGCTTGTGCCATTAAATATCAACGATCTTGATTACTCTTTATCTGAGCTCAATATCGCCATTAAAGACCATTACGATTGGGCCGCAAAAATACTGTCTCTGAACCTGCTAGGGGGAGAGGCGGATGAAGAGATTGTTCACCCCGATTCCCATTGCCATTGCCGTTTTAGCAAATGGCTGAAGCTGCGTCTCGAAGGAGAGGCGCTGGACAGAGAAATGATTTCGCTCATCGACCGCCAGCATACGGAAATGCATGATGTCGCACGGGAATTAATGCAGTCTATTATTTCCAAAAAGGTGACCGAAGAATTAGTACAGCACTACCACTCCACGCAACAGATATTGATTGAAAGCCTTGACCGTTATAAAGAATATCTCTTCTCCTACCGAAATTTACATGATGCATTAACCGGCCTGCCGTTGCGCCATTTGTTATATCGTGAATTCCCCCTTATTCGCTCAAAATATAATATGAGCGACAGCCGCGTGTATGTGCTGATTATGGATATCGACAGGTTTAAGTCGATTAACGATACCTGGGGGCACAATGCGGGTGATGATGTATTGCGATCGGTCGCTCTGGCATTAAGAGCAGCAACGAGGGATAACGAACGCATATATCGGTTTGGGGGCGAAGAATTTATTACGTTACTCGTCGCGAAAAACGATGAGGATGCCGGTTTTGCTGCCGAACGTATGCGCGAGCATCTGGAATCCCATTCGATCAAGGTTGCGGGCGTTGAAATCAGTGTGACTGTGACAGGCGGTTTGACGAAAGTCAGAGCTCAGGATTCGCTGCACGAGGCGATTGGCCGTGCCGATAAAGCGATGTATTACGGTAAAAACACCGGGCGTAACCGCTGCATTATGTCCACGATTGCAGAAGATCTGATTACGCTCGGTGAGTGATTACGCGGCATCCATACGGTGTTCTCCGCGAACCAGAGGCCCGGTCGAACTCATGTTCGATGATCCCGCCTGCCATGTAAGCCGCCCGGTCTGACATATGCGCAATCACATCGGCGTCGTGGCTGACCAGCAGATAGGTCATGCCAAACTGCTGTTTAAGGCGGTTCAACAGATTGAGAATTTCTGCCTGCACCGACATATCCAACGCCGAAGTCGGTTCATCAAGCAGCAGGATTTTAGGCCGCAGCAACAGTGCCCGGGCAATGGCGACACGCTGGCGCTGCCCACCGGAAAGCTGGTGGGGATAACGCTTCATGGCGTCAGCTGCCAGTCCCACCTGAAGCAGCGCCTCCTCCACGCGGGCGGCAATTTTCGCCTCCCCGTGAATCGTCAGCGGCTCGGCCAGCGTGCGGTAAATAGTATGGTTGGGATGCAAAGATGCGTAGGGGTCCTGAAACACCATCTGCACATTCCGTCGCAGGAAGCCCTGAAAACGTGAACCGGGTTTGATTGCATCATCCAGCAGTTTGACGTCGCCTTGCCATTCGCGCTGTAACCCTGCCAGCACCCGCAGAATGGTGGATTTTCCGCATCCTGATGCACCGATCAAACTGAATGTTTCACCTGAGTTTACGGCGAAACTGGCATCGCTAACGGCAGTTTTGACCAGCCCCTTTGCCGTAAATTGCACGCGTAAATTACTGACTTCAACGATCGCCATGGTGTTCTCCTTGCAGATTCTGGCTACGGTCAAGTGTCGGCAGCATTGTGCCGTAAGTCGCGGCATTTGGGCGGCATGTCCAGAGTGTGCGGGTATATGGATGTGTGGCTGTCGCAAGCTCGCGGGCTTCCATTTCGTCGACTTTTTGCCCCTGATACATCACCAGTACACGTTGGCAGTGTTGAGCGACCAGCGGAAGATCGTGGCTAATCAGTAACATCGCCATCTGGCGTTGCTCGCATTGCTCTACCAGCAATTCCAGAATCTGGTTGCGCAGACGAGCATCAAGAGCTGAGGTGGGTTCGTCGGCGATCAGAACTTTGGGATTGTTGACCAGGGCGATGGCAATCATCACGCGCTGCCCCATACCGCCGGAAAGTTCCGCCGGGTAACGCAGCAGCACGTTTTCCTGCAATCCCACCGCATTAATCACTTCGCGGATTCGCTCGCGGCGCTGTGCCGTGGACAGTTTTTGGTGCAGCCGCAACGCTTCATCAATCTGTTGGGCGACGTTTTTCACCGGGTTGAGCGCGTAGCGCGGATCTTGTAAAACCATCGAAATGTCATTGCCGCGCAGGCGCTGCCAGTCGCGGTCGTGCATCGTCAGCAAGTCGTGATTCAGCACGTTGAGATGAGTGGCACTGACCTTGCCTGGTTTGCGTACCAGACCCATTAGCGAGCGAGCCGTCATAGATTTGCCCGAACCGGATTCGCCCACCAGTGCCAGCCTTTCAACGCCAAGCGTAAACGAGAGATTTTCTACTACGCGTGCGCCGGGGTAATCAATGTTTAACCCCTGAACGTGAATACGATTCTCAGTCATGACCCGGCTCCAGTACGTCGCGTAATCCATCGCCCAAAAGGTTAAAGGCCAGGCTGCTAATCAAAATAGCGGTGCCAGGAATCGCGGCGATCCACCATTGATCGAAAATTACCTGCATGCCGTCGGCGATCATTGAGCCCCATTCCGCCATGGGTGGCCTTGCGCCAAGGCCCAGGAAACCCAGCCCGGCGGCGGCAAGAATAATCCCCGCCAAATCAAGCGCCAGCCGCACAATGGCGGAAGGTAAACAGAGCGGAAGAATGTGGCCTGCCAACAGGCGCAGCCCACGAATCCCCATCATTTCGGCGGCAGCGAGATAGTCGCTGTGGCGCAGGCGTTGAATTTCGCTGCGTGCCTGGCGTGCATACGCAGGCCACGTGGTTAATGCCAGCGCCAGCGCGCCGTTAACCAGGCCTGGACCAAGCATTGCCACAAAGGCAAAGGCCAGAATCAGGCGCGGCATCGACATCACGACATCGGTAAAACGCATAAGCACGCGCTCCAGCCAACCTCCGTAATAACCAGAAAGAATGCCGATAAGCAGCCCGACAGGCAGCGTAATGAGCGTAACCAGTAGCACCAGGCCGAGAGCCGGGCGTGAACCGTAAATCAGGCGTGAAAGCATATCGCGGCCATAGCTATCCGTGCCCAACCAGTGTTGAGCATTCGGCGCTTGCAGACGTGCTGCGGCGTCTTGCCAGTTCGGGTCGAAGGGGGCCAGTAATGGCGCAAAAATGGCAACCAGCACCAATAACGTAATAATCACCAAGCCGCAGAGTGCCGCAGGCGACCGCAAAGTGCGGCGCAAAAACAGAGAAGACGGCATCAGCGCACCCTCGGATCGGTGACACGCACCAGCACGTCAGTCAGATTATTGATAATGACAAACGACACGCCAATCAGCAGTGTGCCGCCCATAATCGCGGTGGTATCTCCGGCGAACAGCGCGGTAGTGAGATAGCGCCCGATGCCCGGCCAGGAGAAAACCGTTTCAGTCAGCACCGCGCCTTCCAGCATGCCGGTGTAGGCCAGCGCAATGACGGTGAATAGCGTGCCGCGAATGTTCGGCAGCACATGGCGCACCAGAATCGCCATCTCTCCGGCACCTTTGGCGCGCGCAAGCGTAATGTACTCTTTGTTCATTTCGCTCAAACACGCGGTGCGTGTTAAGCGGGTAATGCTTGCCAGCGAGTAATAGGCCAGTAGCAGTACCGGCAAAGCAAGGTGATTGATGGCGTTCAGGAATGCATCGCGGTCGCCGGAAAGCCAGGTATCGATAAGCACAAAGCCGGTTTTGGCTTCCACGCTGTACTGATAAATATCGTCCAGACGCCCAGGCCCGGCGCTCCATTGCAGGCGAGCATAAAACAGCGCCAGCATCAGCAAACCCAACCAGAAAATAGGCACTGAATTACCCAGCAATGTGAAGGTACGCACTGCCAGATCCCACGGCGAGCCTGCGAATCGCGCGCAAAGTACGCCGAAGATGACCCCAAGAACGCTGCCAATAATCAGCGCGAGGGTGGCGAGTTCTAATGTGGCCGGAAAGGCGGAAAGCAAATCCTGTAAAACCGGCTGACCGGTCGCGCTGGCTGTGCCTAAATCACCCTGCGCGAGGTTCGTCAGATAGTGCCAGAACTGAACGGGAAGGGGTCTATCCAAACCCAACTGGTGGCGAACTTGTAAGTAGGTGGCCTGGCTTGCGTGATCGCCGACGATTTGCAGCACGCGGTCGACTGGCGAAAGTGCCGAAAGGGCGAATGTGATGAGCAACAAGCCGAGCAGCGTCAGTGCCAGGGTAAATAGCCCTTGCGCGAATGTCAGCAACGGGCGGCGCAGGCGATTCGAGGCTGAAAGGGTGGAAATGTCTGACATGTGGACTCTTTGAGTTGTGTTGGAGAAAGCAACCCTCACCCCGACCCTCTCCCTGAGGGAGAGGGGGAAACCAGCGCCCGATGGTTAGGGGAAAACCGAATTATCCCCTCTCCCTAGGGGAGAGGGCTAGGGTGAGGGCGAGGGCATCCCTTACTTAGTCACGGCGTCGTAATACACCATATCCGCATTCAAACCTTGCTGATAACCCTTCACATTTTCACGTACTACGATTTGGGTTTTACCCTGATCAACAAACACATACGGCGAATTATGCTGCACTTCTTCCTGTATTTTCTTATACAGATCCAGGCGTTTAGCCGGGTCAGCTTCTGCAACTGCCGCCAGCGTTTGTTTGTTCAGCTCAGGGATTTCCCAGCTATTTAAACCGGCAACTGTGCTGCCTTTGCCGTCGTTAAACGCAAAAGAGCTGGCGTTGGAGTGAGCATCGAAATAGTCCGGCAGCCACATACGGATCGCGGCCTGATGCTGCTTAGCGCGTACGCGGGCGTAAACCTGGCTTCCGGCTGCTGGCAACAGATCAATCTTCACGCCGCCCTGAGCGAAACTCGCCTGCATCGACTGAGCGATGGTGATAAACGGCGCTTTGTTCTCGACGTCCAGCGTGAATTGCGCGTCTTTAATGCCTGCTTTAGCGAGGATTTCTTTTGCTTTAGCCGGATCAAATTTGGATGGGTTGTTGGTCAGCGCGCCAGCGAAACCGACAGGCAGGAAGCTCTGGTGGATAAAATACTGGCCTTTCAACAGGTCTTTGGTGATGCCTTCGTAATCAACCAGGTAACGGGACGCTTCCCAAAGGGCTGGGTTCTTCAGCAGAGGATTGCTGCTGTTACCGACGTTGAACACCATGTAGTTCTGTTCGGCAGAAGGAATGCTCAACACTTTTACGCCAGGTTTGCCTTCCAGCGCACTGGTTTGATCCGCGCCCAGACCACGGGCAATATCTGCGTCACCTTGCTGAATCAGCAAACGGCGAGCTGCTGGATCCGGCACGTTTTTAATAATGATGTTTTTCATTTTTGGCGCGTCACCCGGTGATGTAGGGTTGGCGTCCAGCACAATCGCCTGGTGCGGCTGGTAAACACGCATCTTGAACGGACCGCTGCCCGCAGAGTGCATTTTCAGCCATTCATTGCCGAAATCACCCGCTTTGGCATTCGGGGTCACCGCTTTTTCATCGACGATAGAAGCGATTGGCGTGGAGATAATATTCAGCGCAACCGCCGGGCTGACGTCCGCCGTCCAATGTAATTCCAGCGTGTGATCGTCGATTTTCTTCAACTGGCTGGCGATATTTTCTGGCTGCCAGCCAAGCACGTTAAGAATAAACGCCGGTGACTTATTCAGCGTGACTGCGCGGGTATAAGAGAAGATGACGTCTTCCGGGCGCAGCGGGTTGCCGGAGGCGAATTTCGCATCCGGGCGCAATTTGATGGTCAGTTTTTTATTGGCCGCGTCGCCCTGCCAGCTTTCAGCCAGCACCGGAATCACTTTTGCTGGATCGTTACGGTCGGCCTGAACCAGACGCTGATACAGACTTGGCACGGTTTGAATACTGGAAAGCTCGTTCGCTTCGGCGGGATCAAGGCTGACGATGTCATCCAGGCCCTGGGCAACGATTAATGTATTTGGCGGTGTGGCGGCAAAGCTGCTTGCGGAGATAGCCGCCAGCAGCAGTAATGGCAGTACTTTTCTTTGCATGTGGCACCCTGCTTAAAATGAATAATTTTTCTGTTGTTATTCTCGAACCCGCATACGTTAGGCCAGTTAGGCCGAATCATAAAGCCAAAAAAATACTTTCCTTATAAACATTTGGCATTTGGATATTATTTTTGCTTCGGTGAGAACGTTAAAAATGAAAACGCCGGGCATTGCCCGGCGCTTTTATTGATTAAAGAAGCTACTCATTAATACGTGGATGTTGTTGTACCAGGTTGGTACGTTTCGCCTGTAATTCTTCAATCTCGCGATCAAGATCTTCTATTTTCTGCTCGATATTGTCGTGATGCTCCTGAACAATTTCACGCGCCTCAGCAATATCAGATGCCGCAGGTGTTGCCCCTTTTAGAGGTTTATTCGCGGTTTCTTTCATAGTCAGACCGGTTACCAGGCCAATCACCGCAACCACCATCAGATAATAGGCTGGCATCATCAGGTTATCGGTTGTTTCGACTAACCAGGCCGCGACTGTTGGCGTAACACCCGCAACCAGCACTGAGATATTAAAGGCGCTTGCCAGCGCACTGTATCGAATATGCGTTGGGAACATGGCGGGGAGCGTCGATGCCATAACACCCGTGAAAGAGTTCAGAATTACGGCCAGAATGAGCAGCCCGGCGAATATGAGCCCCAGAACATTACTGTTGATCAGGATAAAGGCAGGAATGGCCAGAATCAGTAGCGCCAAACTACCGAAGACAATAAACGGACGACGGCCAAAACGGTCGCTCAATAAGCCAATCATCGGCTGTACAAACAGCATCCCAATCATGATGGCGATGATAATCAGTACGCCATGTTCTTCGGAATAATGCAGGTTATGCGACAAGTAACTCGGCATGTACGTCAACAACATGTAGTAGGTCACGTTGGTTGAAATAACGATACCAATACAGGTCAGCAGGCTGCGCCAGTGTTTGGTGGCAATCTCTTTAAAGGAGATTTTCGGACCGTCTGCCAGACCTTCTTTATCGCCTTGCTCAAGCTGTTCAATGTGCTGTTGAAACGCGGGGGTTTCTTCAAGCGCATGACGCAGATACAGACCGATAATCCCTAATGGCAGAGCGAGGAAGAAGGGCAGTCGCCAGCCCCATTCGAGGAAGTTAGCTTCGCCGACGATAGCCGTTATCAGCACCACCACGCCGGCCCCACAGACGAATCCGGCGATGGAGCCAAAGTCCAGCCAACTTCCCATAAAGCCGCGTTTGCGGTCCGGGGAATATTCCGCCACGAAGATGGAAGCGCCGGTGTATTCACCACCCACCGAGAACCCTTGCGCCATTTTCGCAAGTAACAACAGGATTGGCGCCCAAATACCGATACTTGCGTACGATGGAATAAGACCAATACAGAAGGTACTCAATGACATAATGATGATTGTGATGGATAAGATTTTCTGGCGACCATACTTATCACCCAGCATGCCAAAGAACAGGCCGCCTAATGGGCGAATCAGGAAGGGGACAGAGAAAGTACCCAATGCGGCAATCATCTGCACACTCGGGCTGGCATCCGGGAAGAAGACCTTACCGAGCGCAAAGGCAACAAAGCCGTACACACCGAAATCAAACCATTCCATCGCATTGCCAAGCGATGCTGCAGTAATCGCCTTTTTAAGGCGGCTATCGTCGATGATGGTAACGTCACTGACCTTGATAGGTCTGACTTTCTTTTTCCTTTTTAACATTATTATCCTCTTTTTCCTTTTGGGAGCGAAACCGTCTCCCTTGCTAAGTGTAGTGAGCGAGTGACAAATTGAAGGTTAAAACTCCAGCACTCAGCGCCACTATGACAATCCCATTAATAACCTCATGAAATTATTGAAAAATGTGTTTCAATTTTAAAACCATTATAAAAAATATGGCTTAATTATAAAAGTGTGATCACCATCAAGTTTACCCGCTAAAGTAAATCTTTGCAGCGCCGAAATAACAATAAATCAAAAGAATTAACAACCGGGTAACTTAAAAAGGGAGTTGCTATGACTGCGCGGACGGCCGCTACACAGCATGAATACCTGCTCAGTGATGACATGACATTGATGTCGACGACTGATTTGAAAAGCACGATCACCCATGCGAACGACGCGTTTGTGAAGGTGAGCGGTTACTCGCTTCAGGAGCTCACCGGTTGCCCGCACAATCTGGTGCGTCATGGCGATATGCCAAAAGCGGCTTTCGCTGACATGTGGTACACCCTGAAGCAGGGAGAACCCTGGACGGGTATTGTCAAAAATCAGCGTAAAAATGGCGATCATTACTGGGTTCGCGCCAATGTCGTGCCGGTGGTACGCAACGGCAAAACCACCGGATATATGTCGATTCGTACCAAAGCGCAGCCGGAAGAAATTGCTGCCGTGGAGCCACTCTACAAAGCGCTCAAAGAGGGGCGTTGCAAATATCGTCTGTATAAAGGCCTGGTATTGGGCAAGAGCGGGTTAGGGAAATTGCCGACGTTACCGCTACGTTGGCGTATTCGCATGATAATCAGCACCGTTTTCATATTGATGTTGGCTGCATCTATTGCGCTGGGGCAAAGCGGGCTGTCTGTGATGATCGGGGCGCTGGCGAGCGTATTGGGTTGCGCATTGCTGGAATGGCAAATTGCGCGTCCGATGGAAAATATTGCACGTCAGGCACTGGAAGTGGCGACCGGAAATCAGCAGCGTGTGCAGCATCTCGCCCGAACGGACGAAATCGGCATGACGTTGCGCGCTATCGGCCAGCTTGGCCTGATGTGCCGCTGGCTGATTCATGATGTCAGCCATCAGGTTGAAAATGTGCGCAGTGGCAGTGAGACGCTGGCGCAGGGCAACGACGAACTCAACGAGCGCACGCGCCAGTCCGTCGTCAACGTGCAGCAAACGGTCTCCACCATGAGCCAGATGGCGGTATCGGTGCAGAACAACTCGGAAACCGCAGCCGCGGCAGATAAGCTTTCCAGCTCTGCGAGCCAGGCCGCAACCCATGGTGGCAAAGCGATGGAAACCGTGGTGACGACAATGGCTGACATTGCCGACAGTACGCAACGGATTGGTTCCATCACCAGCCTAATCAATGACATTGCCTTCCAGACCAATATTCTGGCCCTTAATGCCGCAGTAGAAGCCGCGCGTGCCGGAGAGCAGGGGAAAGGGTTTGCGGTGGTTGCAGGTGAAGTACGTAACCTGGCACAGCGCAGTGCGACGGCGGCGAATGATATCCGCAAACTTATCGATGCCAGCGCCAGTAAAGTGCAATCTGGGACTATTCAGGTTCACGAAGCCGGTCGCACCATGAACGATATTGTCGAGCAGGTGCGCAATGTGACGCAGTTGCTCGGGCAAATTAGTCATGCCACTTCTGAACAGGCGGAAGGGTTGTCTGATTTAACTCGCGCCGTTGCCGAACTGGACGCTATCACGCAAAAAAATGCGGCGTTAGTGGAAGAAAGCGCGGAAGTCTCTGCGATGGTGAAGTACCGAGCGACACGACTGGAAGATGCCGTTACGGTGCTGCACTAATTTAAAAACCAGAAGCGCACGTTTTTACAACCACGCCGGATTTTTTTAGCTAGTCTGGGACAGATTGAATGTTTCTACCCGACCCTAATCTATGGAGAGCGTTATGACGCAATCGTCCCAAACTAACCGCCGCTTTGTGCTGGCGCAGCGCCCGCAAGGCATGCCGACCGATCAAGACATTCGTCTGGAAGAAGCTCCTGTCCCGCAGCCTGCCGCAGGCCAGTTACTGCTGCGAACCCTCTATTTATCTCTCGACCCTTATATGCGCGGGCGTATGGATGATGCCGAATCCTATACGCCAGGACTGGCAATTGGTGAAGTCATTGGTGCAGGCACCGTTTGT